>CAZWDT010000041.1:0-28062 GCA_964632755.1 uncultured Methanotrichaceae archaeon | reverse complement strand
ATCGCAAGCTATAGACGGGTTATAGAAACTCCAACCTATTTCAGAATCACGACCCAAATTAGAGGGTAACTGACACCATTTTAAAATCGAATGCCTGCACCAGCACTTGATTTAGATGATCCGAATGCGCATTTTACCCTGCTTTTTGAAGTGGATCCGGGCATTTCGACAAATGCCGCTGCCCCACAACCAGACCTCCCACTCTTTTAGGCACATAGAACCGGTGCATAGCGATCGGTTGTGCCTAATTATACATATACGATATATGTGATAACCAGCATCAATCGCCTCATTTGTCCCCACTTATGCCAAATCAATGGAGGACTCAGGCTCAAAACGATTAATTGGCCACTCGATCAACTCAGACAAGAAAAACTAGAACTGTAATATGCCAAGTCTAAGATTAATAATTAACAAATACACCTGCAATAGGAACATTTATTACATAGATTTGTGCAGTATTCAGGGAATTGCAGTAATAAAGGCGAGAGGAGACTTTATGATACAGCCGAGTTCAATCGAGATATTGGTTGTCGTTCTAATCATTGCGGCCTTAGCCCTGCCGCTTGGAAGCGCCATCCTCCATCGATCGACCCGTTGTGGCATCATCTCAAGGGGATCGGCCCTATGCAGTATATCGGTCGTCGCTCTGGGGCTCCTCGCAAGCATTATCGCACCGATGGCGGGGCTGCTAATTCTCGTTGCCGCTGCTATGCTTATTCCGATGGAGAAGAAGATGATGATGAGCATTCTCATCATTGGCTGCCTGGCCATCGCAGTGGGTTCGGCCCTCGATCTCCATGGCATTCCATCCTCCCAGATAGCCCTCGTGAAGCTGTATGGTCCTCCATGACTTGGAACCACCTATCGATTGCATTCTCGACTATCCCTTGCGCCCCTCGATAATTCCTCCGTGTGCCTTGATTGGGGGTTCCAGATGGGGCATGAAAATGCCGATGCTGGCCAGCAATGCGGGCTTCCTTCCCCCGCATCGGCCTTTGCCATAATCCTGACCAAAACTTTTATAAGGGGTCTCTAGATAAGTTAATAAAAGATAATTGTAAATGGGGCATGGAATTCTGCATTCCAGTCGAACTTGGGAAGATGAATTCGGCCTAATAAAGGAGGGATGATGTCGCTTATATATATAAGCCCAATAATAAGCGCGGCGGTGCTCGGGGGGATAGTCATCTTGGCCCTCATAGTGGCCTATTACGCCTTAATCGTGGGACATAAAGATCTGCTCGTTGACGAGGCAGAGGATAGATCCCGAATGTGTGATAGAAGAAATTGCATCTAGAAGGCTTCAATGCGAATTAGGCCTAAGCCCAGCGGCAGCTTGGCTTCAAGCGCCGTCCCCCTCTTTCGCGATTCGCCGATAGGCGCCCGGCCCTAAGCCGGGCACAATATAGACGACAATTCTCCCAAATTATTTTAATGTATAGTCCACTAGGGTGACGACATACATCCACAGGGTGATGGTTACCATCAAGATATATCCTATCGATTCATCCTTCATATCAGGTCACCTAATTAAACCGAAGAGATCCATCTCCGATATATTCTCCATTTCAATCCGAAGTCCGCTAGTTCCCCATTTTCCAAAAAAAGTTAGGACATGATCCACCTATATATCAACTCCACGAGCAAGTAGACTGCGAGGAAGATCAGCGCAATTAATACCGAGACTCCCACCAGCATTCTCTCTTCCAGCTCCCCCCCATACCCTTTGAAGAATGAAGCGATCCTCCTCAAGCCCTGGTCCAGATTGGCGCCAAGGGCCATCAAAGGCCCCTTGACGAACCACATGAACTTGGCCCCGATCATCCTGAGCGGCCAATCTGAATCGAGATTAATTTTATTTTGTTCTGGTGGGTATAACCCAGAGGTTATGAGAACGAAGAAGGCAAACGACGCGAATAGCAGCAGTTGGAGTTGGCCTATCACATGGGGAATTGTGTACGGTACAAAATCAACCGGGTAGGGAAGGAACTGGTAAAGTGAATGGGGATAGACGCCAATAGTAATAGATAAAATTGCTGCTATACCCATTGCTAATACCATATTGATCGGCGGATCCCTTACCTTGAAGCCAAGATCTTCACCAAAAAATGTGAAGAATGGCACCTTGATGCCTGCATGGTGGAATACACCTGCCGAGGCAAGCATCAATATAACCCATATGAATCCCATATGCCCGTAGGCAGCCGCAGAGATGATCATTGATTTGGTAACAAAACCGCTAAATAGAGGAAATGCCGAGATGGACGCCGCACCCACAAAACAAAAAGCGCAAGTTAGCGGCATGGCCTTATATAATCCGCCTAGTTCTGTGCATTTGCATGTTCCCGTCCTATAAAGGACACTCCCCACACACAGGAAAAGCAGCCCCTCGAAGAAAACGTTTGCAAAGGCATGGGAAACAGCCCCATTCACAGCCAGAGCTGTGCCGATTCCTATGCCGCATAACATGAATCCTACCTGGTTAATGAGGCTGTAACAAAGAACCTTCCTTAGGTCATTCTCGAGGACTGCATAAAAGATGGGGTATGCGGTCATCAATGCCCCGATCAATATCAGAGGCTCAAAACCCACAAAGCCCCTTGCCAAAACATACACTGCAGTCTTCGTGGTGAAAATGCTCAAATATACCGTGCCTGCGACAGTTGACTCAGGATAGGCATCTGGTAGCCAAGCATGTAAAGGAGGAACAGCGGCATTTATAATAAAACCGATAAAGATGAGATAAGAAGGCAAACTGGCAATGCCCGCCCCCCAACTAAGGGCATTGAAGGCACTTGAACCGGTACTATGAACATACATAACAATACCCGCCAGCAGGATTATACCGCCGAAAATGTGCCATAAGATATATCTAAATCCAGCCCGACGCGCTTTATCAGTCCTCCCATGCCAGACAACGAGGGTGGATGCGATCGCCATTATCTCCCAGAAAATATATAGTGCGAAGAGATCGCCTGCGAAAACTACTCCAAGTGCTCCACCCACATAGGATAACTCGGACATGTGCTCGCTGTCGCTTTTTACGTGGATTGCGTAAATAACCAAGGTGAGTGCTGCAAGGGTAAATAGTAGTCCAAAAATCAGACTTAATTTGTCAACCCTACCTAAAACGAATTCGTATCCCAAGAAAGGGAGGCTCCATGTTGAATAGGGAATATCTCCAAAGAATCCCATAAACATGAGAATAACGTCTATGAGCGCTACTGCTGGGAGCACAAGCAGATATGCCTGTTTCCACTTACCTCTAAAAAGTGGTATGAGCAAAACTCCAAAGATGAGGATAAGTCCCGGATGCAGCCATCCTATCATTTTCTAGCCCCCTCTTTCATTTCATAATAATCCATCTCTTTCGGAAGCCAAAGACGCAATCCCTTGGCCACATAAATAAGAAAGACACAGGCAGCGAATCCATATATTGCGGAAAACGCTACCAGTGATTCCCACCAGAAATAGATATGCCAGTTAACGAATAGACCTGAAACGATCGTAGTAAGAAGGACTAAACCATAAATTGCGATGAGTAAGTCACCCAGCCGATGACGCGGCTCTTTAGTGGCAAAACATAGAAGTACATACCCAGCAAATCCCAACAAGGAAAGAATCGCCATTATTATTACGTCATCCATCATTTTCACCCACTCATTATTAAGCGATACCTATAGCTACTGAAATCACAAATACAAGATATATTATAGATACCACCAGAAGGACCCATCCGACTATCTCAGAGGGAGTACCATAATAAGTATGCCAGAAACCCGCGCCCCTCTCGTTCATTTCCCCCCCCATTTTATATTATTTACTTGTAAATATTTACAGTTGTATCTCATCGTTTTCATCATTTTATATACCCCAAAAATATCCACTGCCGCTATTCTTTTGAGGTCGAGTATATAGAATGCACCTGGATACCAATCACCGCATTTTCTCAATCATCTCACCCTTATCAGCCAAACATCGCTCTTTCCAGCGCCGTACGACTCTGTGACGCCTGTGAGTATGTAGCCACCATCCTGGGTCTGCTGCCCCGAGTTGCCCCAATCGTTCCTCGAACCGCCGAAGGCCAGGTCCCACTCCATATTTCCCTGGGAATCGGTCTTTATCAGCCAAATGCGGCTTAGGCTAGACGGTTTATAAAACCAGGAATCAGCAGAATCGGAGACGTTGGAGATGGTGTTGAATCCAAGAATCGCATATCCGCCATCCATGGTCTGCTGGACGGAAGATCCCTGATCGAAGTTAGCCCCTCCAAACGTCCTGTCCCACTCTTTGTTCCCCTCCTGGTCGGTCTTTATCAGCCAGACATCGCCATTTCCGGCTCCGAAGGACTCCGTCAATCCAGTTATGATATACCCCCCATCCTCAGTCACCCCAACGGAGAGGCCAATGTCTCGGCTCGTTCCTCCGAAGGTCCTATCCCACTCCTTGAACCCATTTGAATCCGTCTTAATCAGCCAGACATCCTCTTTTCCAGCATCATCAGAAGATATGTACCCTGTGATAATGTAGCCGCCATCACTTGTCTCTTGAAGGGAAACCCCCTCTGCAGAGTTCTCTCCGCCATAGCCCATCTCCCATTCCTTATTCCCATCGGAGTCGGTTTTTAGTATAAATAGCATCCTATTTGTACCATACGATATATAACCCGTGGAGATGTAACCAAGGTCTTTCGTCTGCCGGATGAAGAAGCCCAGATCCTCCTTCTCCCCGCCGAAGGTCCTCTCCCATTCCATGATCCCTTCGGAGTCCGTCTTCAGGATCCAGAGGTCGTAACTACCAACCCAGGAAGATCTCTTGGCTCCGCAGATTATATATCCGCCATCCTGGGCCTCCTCTACAGAGAATCCGAACTCCCTGCCGAAGCCACCGAATGTCCTCTCCCACACAAGGTTGCCCTTCGAATCCGTCTTGATCAGCCAGAGGTCTCCCCTTAGATGGGATCTGATGAGCCAGGAATAGGGCACGTCAGCACCAAAGCTTTCCGTAGATCCTACAATGATATACCCCCCTTCGCTGGTCTCAGAAACGAAGGTGCCAACGTCATCGCTCGATCCGCCGAAGGTTTTGTTCCATTCCTCCTGGGGCAGTCGGCTATCATTGCCAAGATCGGTTATGGCGATTTCGGGCCTGGTTGGCGCTAGGGACGTCGCAATCAATATCATCATCAAAGCCATCCATTTAAATATTACAACATCCATAATGTGTTCCTTCCAAGACCTCGCTACAGGCCTCTCGCCTCGATCCACTGCCGTTGGCCTGCCCTCCAATCTAGTACGGACTTCCACTGTCCATTTCCTTGGCCTTCCAGATGGAGATTTGGCTTATGGCATTCCCATAAGTCCCTTCTAGGATATATTGTGGTCATTTTCCTCAACCACCTCCGAAGAGCTCCCCAATCGCTATTTTTACAAGATCAATTATATAAAATGTATGTGGATATATAAAGA
Source organism: uncultured Methanotrichaceae archaeon (assembly GCA_964632755.1). Classification (GTDB taxonomy): domain Archaea; phylum Halobacteriota; class Methanosarcinia; order Methanotrichales; family Methanotrichaceae; genus JAFGMR01. Next base: position 22,591 of record CAZWDT010000041.1, on the reverse strand, counting down.
AGAGGATTGAGAAGGCTGCAGTTATGGACAGAGGGACCAGCATGAAGATAGGGGCTTCCTTTATCTTGTAACCTCCGTTCGCACTCTCTCCACCTTCAGGCTCCCTGAAAAACGCAGTATGTATTATAGGAAAGAAATATATAATATCAAGCAATGAGCTTATTAAGATGACTGCGAGGAATATCATTCCATAGGGTGGATGGAGCTCCCACGCTCCGAAGCAGAGATACAATTTGCTGATGAAACCACATAGCGGCGGGAGTCCGGCCATGCCGATCGCAGCAATGCTGAATGCAATCATCGTAACCGGCATAGTCTTCCCTAGTCCTGCCATCTCGCTTATCTTCCTTTTTCCGCTCCCCACTAGAATCGCTCCGGCACACAGGAAGAGGGTTATCTTCATGTATGCATGGAATGGAATGTGGAGCATCGCTCCCATCACTCCGTCCTTTGTCAGAAATGCCGCCCCTAGAATTACATAGGATAGCTGGCTTATGGTCGAGTAGGCGAGCCTCTTCTTGATGTCATCCTGTGCTATGGCGAAGAAGGAGCCCATGATCATGGTGAATCCAGCGATGCAGGCCAAGATCAGCCACAGGCCAAGCTCATCAACAAGGCCGACTCCGAAGATGTAGCATATCATTCGCACTATGCCGAAAACCCCCGCCTTGACCACGGCTACTGCATGCAATAGGGCGCTGACCGGCGTTGGTGCGACCATCGCTGTGGGGAGCCAGGAATGGAAAGGCATCCAAGCAGCCTTCATGAATCCGAGGAGGAAACAGAAGAACAGCACCGTGGCTGCCACAGGGGATGCGGTAGCAAGGGCTTTTATCCCGCCAGGCGTAAAATCAGTGGTTCCTGTGAGATAATATGTGGCGACTACCCCGAAGAGAAGGAATGCTCCAGCCGGCATCAAATAAGCGAAGTATTTATGCCCCCCACCCAAGGCCTCGGGAGTCTGCTCGTGTATCACCAAAGGATATGTAGATACTGTGATTATCTCAAAAAATACAAACATTGTTAATAAATTAGCAGACAGGGCAACTCCAATTGCCCCGAGTATTGCAAGGCAAAAGGCGAAGAAGTATCTAGTCTGAGCATGCTCTTTCAAAGATCGCATATATCCTATCGAATAAAGGGAGACTAGAATCCATAGGGATGATGTGGTGATGGCGAATATCAGGCCGAAAGCATCGACTTTGAACGCGAAGTCGATGTTCTTGAACATGGTATGAAACATGCTAAACCTGATAACATCCCCTTTGAGAACTTCGGGCCCCATGGAAAGGACAAGGGCAAACATCGTAATGCCTGCCGCTATGGTCCATCCTTCGCGGATATTGGGATGATTTCTGGATAGCAAGACCAGAGGTGCTGCGATTGCCGGGCAGAGTATCGCCAATAGTGGCGTGAGCGACTCCATTAAAGCCTCCCTCCTGTCGATAGATCAGATAATATCTGGTTGATCAAGGGCATTGGAATGTCTGTCAGCCAAAATAGGCCGAGGATAATGCATAGAGCAGCCAGGACCATCATTGGAGCGGTCATGCTGATGGGAAGCCCCCCCGCCCTCTCCTTCCCCCCTTCTGTTGGCTCCTCATGCCTCACGAAGTACATTCGATCGATCACCCTCCAAAAGTATACCAGGTTGAGAAGGCCGCTCAAGAGCAATATGATGACGAATGGATATTGAGCGGCGTCCAGAGAGGCGAGTATCAAGAAAAGCTTGGAGGCGAATCCGGCGGTTGGCGGGATCCCTATCATGGAGATGGCAGCTATTGCAAATGCGCCGCTTGCCCAAGGCATCCTCTTCGATAGGCCCTCAAAATGCCTTATATCCCACTTCCCCTCTTGGTGGATGAACGATCCGGCAGCCAAGAACAGGCAGCCTTTCATAACAGCATGATTTAAGATATGGGCTACGACCGCGACCAGCCCCCAGGGGGAGAGAGGAGAGAGGCCAATTCCCAACAATATATAACCAAACTGAGATACCGATGAATATGCCAGCATCCTCTTGATATTGCGTTGTTTTATTGCGAAGACCGAACCTGCAAGTATCCCAGCGGCGGCGACCCAGCATATTATTAAATCTAAACCAATATAATGTCTGATGAACTCGAGAGTAAAGACTGAGTAAACCAGCCGGATCAATATATATATCATTACCTTCCCATGAATAGATGCAATCATTGCGCTTATCGAGGATGGCGCATAGGTATACGCATCTGGTTGCCAGAAATGAAGTGGAAAGATATAGGCCTTTATCATTATGCCGACCACGATAAATGCGAAGGCCATTTGCACCAATCTGCTATCGTATACGACCGGCAGCAGTATTCTCATGTCGGCCATGTTAAGGGTGCCTGTGGCGGCATACATCCAGCCCACGCCAAAGATATAGAAGACGGCTCCAATCGATCCCATTATCACATAGTTATAGCTTGCCCGGAGAGCCCTTCCTCCAGCCACAGCTATCAAGGCATAGGCCGTCAAAGAGGCGATCTCGAGCCACACGAACATGTTAAACAGGTCGCCGGTCACGGTTATTCCTGCAAGCCCTGCGACCATGAGCTGGACTAGGGCGTAGAAAGTGGGATGTTTTCTCGCCTCGATCTCCTTCTCAACATTCCTCTTGGAGTATATCTCGATCAATACCACTATGAAGAAGAGGATCACCAGCAGATAGGCATTCATGGCATCCACTACATACTCGATCCCCCAAGGAGGCCTCCACCCCCCTTGCCAGTATTTGATCGTTCCTACCGTTAAGACATGCCTCAATGTGAGGATGGAGAGGATCAAGAAGGCGATATTTGGAATTAGGGAGAACCAGAAGGCCAACCTCCGATTCAGATATCCGACAAGCAGTATCGTGAAGCCAAAGAACATGGCTACCGTTACTATGATTGCCGGAAGCTGATCAGCTAAAAGCATATCTTACCTCCTCTTGCAGCTCCCTCTCCATTATCTCATCTTCTTCTATGGTCCCATATTTCTGGTAGATCCTAATCACAATCGCCAGAGCTACGGCGGTTGTTGCCGCGCTAACCACAATCCCTGTGAGCATGAGAACGTTGGGGAGAGGATTCACATATGTATATCCTTCTTCAATAGCTTTTTCCCAAATAATGGGGGGAGTGCCGCCTTTTAATCCCCATGTGACCATAACATCTCTCCCAACATCCCCAAGAGAGATGAACCAGAGGAACATGGCCGTTTGAAATAGGCTCAATCCAATGAGCTTCTTCAGTAAGTTGCCCTTGGCCATTGCGGCATAAAGCCCTATGAGAATTATGGTCATGGCTATCCAGAAGTTATATTTCTCCAGGACGTGCTGCATGAGCCATTCGATCATTCTTTCCTCACCACCATCTCCTCTTCATCCTTCCAAGCAAGGTCAAAGTATTGGGAGATAAACGCCGCCATCACCGTCAATCCGATCCCTACCTCAACCATGAATGCAATAATCCAAGCCCTGGATCCTGCAACGCCCACCAGATCCGTCACCGGCCAGATTCCAGGATAGTTCAAAAATTGCACTGCTCCCATGCTGAATATGATGCACAGAAGGCCGGAACCATTGTAGAGATACAATCCAAAGCTCTCGAAGAACGTATTAACCGATTCCGGAATCTTCTCTCGCCCGCGCTTCGCTCCAAATACGGTAATATAGAGGATGAAACCAGCTGCTAATATCGTTCCTCCCTGGAACCCCCCTCCTGTGCCCTCCGTCCCTATTGTGACGTAGAAGCCAAATAGCAAGATAAACGGGAATATCAGCCGGGATATCGTATCTATTATGACATCCCTCCTCGCCACTCCCTCCTCAGGAATGGCACTTCCTCCGGTCATAGCCTCCCCCTCCTCCTCAAGAGCATGGTAACAGCGATGGCTCCGATGAGGATAACGGTCTCCTCCCCCATAGTGTCAAAACCCCTGTAATCGGCAAGCCCCGAGGTGACTGCGTTGGGAGTTGCAGTCTCCTCTTCGGTCCACTCTATGATCCTCACGGGCCAATTATACCTGTATACTGCCAACTCTTCACCCAGTATCTTTATGCAATAATATTTTATTGGTTCATTGAAATATATTTCACCTTCCTCAATTAGGACATCCCAACCCCCGTTCTTCTCATTCCACTCGATCTCATAGCCCCCTTCCTCCAGAGTTGGATAGAGGTTCTCTTCATTAAAACCAAAATCGTATATTTTATTTTTTATTTCTATTGGAATTACCCCGCCCTCCAGCTGATCCTCCATGGCACCGCTTTGCATTGAGAATAGCCGTATGTACTTGTTTGCAGGTGAGTTCGCATCACCGAAAGCGGGCAGATCCTCTATTACGTATGCAGACAGGCCGATGAGGATGATTACAATTACTATTCCGAATGAGGAAAGGGATTTCACTTCTCCCACCTCGTAGTCCTAGAAATGGCTGCAACCATCAGGGCAGTGGAGACTCCAGCGCCAATTGCGGCCTCAGTAAACGCAACGTCGCTCGAGCCCATCTGCAGCCAAACGTTGGCCATTACAAAGCTGTAGGCGCCAGTAAGTATAACCGCTGCCAAGATATCCTTTATCGTTACAGCGGCTATCGCAATTATCACTAGGAAGAACAATAGGATAAGATCGATGGGTAATATCATTATCCTTCACCTCCTTTTACTCCTCCATGAACACATATGCCACCTTCTTTTGCATAGTCTGGTCCACTGTGAGGGAGTCTGCCGGCTCCTTTGCTATAGCATGGACCAGGTACCTCCCCTTCTCTGGTTCGATGTCTATTGTTATTGTCCCAGGGGTCAATGTGATGGAGTTGCCAAATACGGTGAGCGCGAGATCGCTTCTCAATGTAGTATCGAATTCTATTATTATGGGATCCACAGGAAGTATGCCGATAACGCGCTTAGTCACATCAATAGTTGCCAAATAGATCTGCCACAACTCCCATATCGAGTAGGCGATGAACCTGCGGCTCTTTAGGAGCACATTCTCCCCCCGGCTGGGGATGAATGCTTCATGGGTGAGGAAAGCAACGATCAGTGCCACCAATACGCCCTTGGAAATTTGGTATATATCATAAGACTGAGGAATATAGACGGTCCATGCTGAGAAGAGCAGCCAGAATAATAGCATGATACAGAAAGTGATGGTAATTGAGAAGAATCTATCATTATTATTATTCATAATCAACCTCACATCCTCTTATCGCCTTTCTTCCACACCGGTACGCCGCAAATATAACCGGCCTTCATCAAGGCATGGGTTCCCGCCGGTCCAGCGAATAGATAGAAGGCCGAAACCAGAAGAAGCTTTATGGTAATGAATGAGAAACCCTCATATATGACACAGCCCAAGATGATGAAGATCTGTCCAAGCGTGTCGCATTTTCCAGTAGCATGCAGCCTTGTATAAAAATCCGGAAACCTCAGGAGGCCTAAAGTCCCGGTTATCATGAAGAAAGCCCCTGCAGCCATGAATAATGTAGAGATTATATCTATGGCGAGCATAATTCCCCTTTCTCTAGATATTTAGCAATTATTATTGTTCCAATAAAATTCAGTACTGCGTACATAAGTGCAATGTCAACGAAATGAGGCCTTTCTATGATATAACCCACGATTATCAAGAGGACAATGGCTTTTGTTCCAATAATATTGGCAGCAACAACGCGATTGAAGGTTCCTGGCCCAGCTATCGCCCTATATGAGCTAACGAGTATAGTTCCTGCAATTATTATCCCAATTGCCAAGAAACTTGTAATCATCACTATCGTAGGTGTGCAACTAAACATAAATATGTTTCGGGTGGTCTCTACCCGCATCATCGTCTGGATGTTAGATCAATAGCTTCTATGCATATCGATTTCTGACTTTTTCCATTGATGTTAGCTATATCATTAGCATGATTCATGAGAGAAGTATCAGCCACTACCGAAACGATATTCACGATTATTAGTTTGAAATATGTCAATAGACTGGAATAGCATTTGATGTTCATGTAATTATTATATTTACAATTGTTGATCAATTGGATCAGATTACACCGTTATGCTGCTCGTGGAGAGGGCAATTGCTAAATGAATGAATTAGCAATATGTAGAAATTGTCTAAATTATAAAAAGATGTAAAAATTATATTAAGACTAAGATATCTAATTGTCCGGAAGAGATAGTTTCATAAGTTATCTAAAAATAATATTTTTTAAAAAACCTATCTCGACCTTAGCCGATTGTAAAAATTGTCCATCAAATCCCACTATAATTTATGAAATACTCAAATATTGTGAAATGTTTCTTAGAAAGATCTATGATCCCGAAGATAGTTGCAATCAATGAACTCCAATCACAGCCCACACATCAACTAATAGTCCATGAAGTTATGAAAAAAGGCACGGTCCCACTGCCACCCAGTATGAGAGTAGATGGATGGAGGTGGGTTCGCCGATCGTTCTTGGACCCCCCATTATGACTTTGTGAGGTATCAGTATATAAATATCATATAATTGTTTCTGTATTTTTATATATTTTAGTTATCGATCTCATCTACTACAGCCTCAACTGTTGGATGGCCTTGCCCCGATCGATTAATCCATGTGGATAATAAGCAACGGTCGAAGGTATTATTACATCCTAGGTCAAGACCTCAATCTCATTGTGATGATGGATGCTGATAAGATGAATCTGATAGCCAAATACTATGTGGAGACCGACCTTTCAATCGAGAAGGCCGCCGAGGCCATTGCTGCCGAGCAGTCCACCGGCACATGGACCGAGGTAAAGGGCTCTAGAAACGACCTTGCAGCCAGCGTAATAAGGGCTGAGGGAAACTTGGCGGAGATCGCCTTCCCGGTTGAGCTCTTCGAGCCGGGAAACATCCCCCAATACCTCTCAGTCGTCGCTGGAAACCTCTTCGGCCTTGGAGCCCTCTCACATGTTCGCCTCCTCGATATGGATATTCCAGAAAAGCTAGTCCTCGCGCATAAGGGGCCGCGCTTCGGCATAGAGGATGCGCGGCGAATCCTCGGAGCCTACGATCGGCCCCTCGTGGGAACCATTGTTAAGCCGAAAGTCGGCTTGGATCCCAAGCAGACGGCGATGATAGCTGGCCAGGCCGCGAGGGGAGGCCTTGACCTCATCAAGGACGACGAGACCCTGACCGATCAGAGCTTCTGTCCACTTCCCGAACGGGTGGAGGCGGTCATGGCCGAGCTGGACCGCGTTGAGGGGGAGACCGGAAAGAAGGCATTTTATGCGGTAAACGTGACGACGGGCGCGGATAAGATCGGGGAGAGGGCCGAGACCGCAATCGACCACGGGGCCAACATGGTTATGGTCGATGTGCTGACGGCCGGGTTCTCCGCCCTCGAAGTGCTCTCTAGCGAGATCGATCTTCCGGTCCACGTACATCGCACGATGCATGCCGCCCTTACGAGGGACCGACGCCACGGAATATCGATGCTAGCGATTGCCAAGCTGGTCCGCCTGGCCGGGGGGACCAACCTGCATATCGGGACGTACGCGGGCAAGATGGATCGCGACGTAGAGGAGAACGATCGCTGCCGGGATGCCCTGCGAGAGAGCTGGTTCGACCTCAAGAGGGTATTTCCCGTGGCTTCCGGAGGCGTCCATCCCGGCAAGGTGAAGGGCAATCTCGACGGCTACGGCGTCGACTGCATCATTCAGGCCGGCGGCGGCGTTCACGGCCATCCCGGCGGGACTGTTGCCGGGGCAAGGGCCATGGTTCAGGCGGTCGATGCCTGGATGAAAGGGATTCCCATAAGCGAATATGCCCGCAACCATCGAGAGCTGGAGGAGGCCATCAGCCTGTGGGGGGCCTGAGACCGATGGGGCTTCAATCAAAAAACCGTTACCGAAGAGTTTATATTGGTAGATGGGGATGGTTTTGACGTTTATCACGAGCCAAGTGATATAGCGCTGTTTGAAAACAAGAGGATGTAGTGAGGGATCATGTAGAGGGATCAAATGGCGAGAGACGATATCTTATCGAAGATCAAGCAGGCAGAGGCGGAAGCCAAGGCCAGTGTCCAGCGGGCCATGGAGGAGAAGGATCGTAAGATCGCCGAAGCCACTACTGAAGCAGGAAACATTGTGAAGATTGCAGAGACGGAAGCACAGGAGTTCTACGAAAAGAGCATTGCCAAGGCGGAGACCGATGTAAAGGGAAAGAAGCAAGGCATAATCTCCGTCGGCATGAAGAACGTAGGCTCCCTGAGCAGCAGTGCAGGCGCAAAGCTGGACAAGTCAGTTGAACATTTGGTAAAGGAGTTTATGGGGTTATCGCATGCTTAGACCCGTTGAGATGAGTCGCGTTGTCGTCGCCGGGTCAAAGGACGTGATGGAGCCAGTCGTTGAGAAGCTTCACGAACTGGGGCTTCTGCACATCGTCAACTATTCGGGGAATGATAAGTCATTCCAGATGGGAAGGACGATGGTCAAGGGCAGGGAGTTCTCTGAGAGCCTCATAAAGCTTCGGTCCATCGAGAGGTATCTGGATATTAAATCCAAGGCTCCGGATGTTACGTTCTCGGAGTCTGACATCGTTTCAAAGATGGGCAACCTCCTCGAAAGCGTTGGCGATGAGGTGACATCCACCTTCGAGCGCATAACAGCGATCGAAACCGAGGTCAAGTCCGAGCAGGATCAGATAGCAGCAATGAGACCACTCTCGGTCTTGCCGCTATCGTTGGATCTTTACTATGGTTATGATTCGCTATCGGTATTCGTTGGATCCGTGATCACTCCCGTGGACGCTGATGTAGCAAGGGTCTCGCCAAAGAGCGAGGTATTCTCGGGAAGCTCCAAGAACGCAACCGTTGTGGCGGTCTTCGCGCCATTGGAGAAAGCAAGCGATGTCTCCACAGTGCTCGCCGAACATGGGTTCACTGATATCTCTGTTCCCAGGTTGAGCGGTACTCCGAATGAGGCAATAGCAACCCTTGAGTCCGATACCAAGCGTCTGATGGGTGAGAAGGATCTCCTGCAGAAGCGGTTGAAGGGTCTCAACAAGCAGTACGAGGACCAGATATTAGCTACGGATGAGTACCTCTTGATGCAGACGCAAAAGACGGATGCCCCTCTGAGGTTTGCCACCACGGATAATGCATTTGTGGTGGACGGCTGGATTCCAACAACCCAGTATGAGGCCTTGAAGGGCGAGCTGGATAGGGCTGCCGCGGGAAAGGTTCATGTGGAGAAGCTGTCCGCTAGCGAGGCCGAGACGCAAGTGGAGGCCGGCGAGGACATCCCCACCAAGATGAACAATCCTGGCATAGTCAAGCCCTATGAGCTCATTACGAGGCTTTTTGCCATCCCGGAGTACAAGGAGTACGATCCCACTCTGTTGATATTCGTATTCTTCCCCATATTCTTCGGGATGATCCTTGGCGATGTCGGCTATGGGATAATGATCCTGATAGTTCTCGCGGCTTTGAAGAAGAAGTTCAGGACCGAGGGTTGGCAACAGCTGATCAACATCGTGGTGATAGCATCCATCTGGAGCATAATATTCGGCATCTTCTTCGGGGAGATATTCGGTCCCCTGGGATTGTGGGGCTACACGTTTGGCAATCTTCCACATGAAGAGATCCTGGCTTTGGAACACTCGGGGATGTTCTTCGGCGAAGGCGTGTTCGGTTCATTGGGCCGGCTTGGGCCTCTCGGTATGTTCCCGATGTATAGGCTGGCTTCCAACGCGGTTCTGTTGTTGATCGGTGTAAGTCTGTTTATTGGCGTCCTCCATTGCGGCATTGGCTCTGTATTGGGCGTCAAGACCGAGCTCAACTATGGTGAGAAGAAGCACGCTTATTTTGAGCGGTTGCCGGTACTGATCTTCCAAGTGGCATTCACCCTTCTTCTGTTAGGGTTGATCTTGGGCATCATGCCTCTGCAGATCGTCAGCGGAATTGCCCTGGTGATCGCGATCGCCATGATGATCATGGGTCCGGAAGGCGTAATGGGCGCCACTCACTTGCCGTTCTTCGTGAGCAACCTCATATCTTACTTGAGGTTATTGGCCATCGGCCTGGCCTCCGTCGGCGTGGCTTTCGCGGCCAATAAGCTGGCGTTCCAGGTCATAATGCCCATGCTCAGCGGAGGAAGCGGGAGCCCCAGCACGGTGGCTTTCATAGTCGGCGTTGTCGTGCTGCTCTTGGTGCACTTCATAAACCTGTTGTTGGGAATACTCTCCCCATTCATGCACCCCTTGAGGTTGCACTACGTGGAGATGTTCACCAAGTTCTACAGTCAGCACGGCGGAGGAGTTGAATACAGTCCCTTTGGCCATGTCCGAAGGTACCTGAAGGTATGATCCGACTAGGCGGATCTATAGTTAAGATAATATAAAAGGAGGTTTGAGGAAAATGGCAGTAACGGATGCAGGAATAATGTATGGTTTGTTGGCTGTTGGCGCGGGCCTCGCAACTGGCCTGGCTGGCATCGGTGCGGGTGTTGGTGAGCAGGGTATCGGCGCCGCTGTGGTTGGCGTCGTTGCAGAGGAGCCGGGATTCCTGGGTAAGGGTCTCTTCCTGATGCTTCTGCCCGAGACGCTTATCATCTTCGGCCTCGCCGTTTCGCTGATTCTGATGTTCGCCTGGACACCTTTCGCCGCCCTGCTGTAGATCAGCCATCCCGAGGGTGAGAGGCAATGGCACTAGATGCAGTGGTTGATGAGATTCTGGCAACCAGCAAGAACAAGGTCGCTCAGATCGATGCTGAGACAGATCAAGAGGTTGCCAGGATACTTAGCGAAGCCAGAGAACGTGCCGCCGAGAAGAAATCCAGGAAGGAGACAGAGGTTAAGCAAGCTGTAGAGGCTCTCGAGCGCAGGGAGATCTCCAGTGCCAATCTAGAGCTCAAGAGGTCAGAGCTCAATGTGCACAAGGAACTCCTGGAGAAAGCCCGGGTCAAGCTCTTCGAGGCCATAACCAAGCTTCCGAAGGACAAGAACGAGGCAATGCTCAAGAAGCTCCTGGAGCCCTACAACCTCACGGAGATGATGGTCTTCTCGTCCAAGAAGGACGAGGCCGTCATCTCCTCTCTCGCCCCCAACTATGGCGGGAATCTGGATTGTGTCGGCGGTGTCGTTGTCGAAAGTAAGGACGGATCCCTGCGGTATGATCTCACTTACGAAACTCTTGCGCGCGAGGTCTTCAACAGCTCCATGAAAGAGGTCTTCAGAATAATGTTCGGGTGAGTGAGATGCCTGTACTACGTTTGCCGAAGTTCGGATTACCGGTGAAATACGCATACATCACAGGCAGGGTACGAGCTATGAAGACCAAGCTCATACCAAACGAGATGTATGCCAGAATGCTCAGCATGGACATCACAGAGATCGCCAGGTATCTTGAGGAGACACAGTACAAGGAGGAGATAGACACTTTATCCAAGGATTTTTCGGGCTCAGAGCTAGTGGAACATGCTACCTTTGCCAATCTGGCGAAGACATACCGCAAGCTTCTGGATGTTTCCATCGATGAGCCCCAGTTCCTTATCCTGGAATACCTGAGGCGTTGGGACGTTTGGAACATCAAGACCATACTTCGAGGCAAGTTCTACGGCGCAAGCTCTGAGGAGATCATGAAGTACGTGGTCCCCGCTGGCGAGCTGGATATTGAGCTCCTTGAGGGCTTGAGCAAGAAGGATTCATTAGCTGAGGTTATACAGGCATTGGATGGCACCGATTATTCTCCAGCGCTAGCCCAGTACGATGGCAACATGCTCTCCTCCGTGGAGAACGCCTTGGATAAGCTCTACTATTTCAGAATGGAGCGCGCCGTTGGCGGTACCCTGTCCGTGGGCGGGGGTCTGCTCCTGAAGTACGTCCGAAGGGAGATAGATATCAGGAACTTGATAACCCTCTTCCGGATGAACCGGATGGGAATCGAGGCGAATATCATCCAGGAGAACCTCATCCATGGCGGAAAGCTATACGATGAGCTAAGCCGCATGGCCGGTCAGCCCTTTGGAGAGTTCATACGCGGCCTGGAAGGCTATCCCTTCTGGGGGGCTATCTCCGATATAACCACTTCTGATATCGATAGCATAAGCAGGATCGAAGCCAGGCTCAAGGGCTATCTGGTTAGATATGCCTGGGCTATTTCGAACTATCATCCGTTATCTATCCTGCCCGTGCTGGGATATATCGTGAGCAAGGAGACGGAAGTAGGAAACATCCGAAAGCTTGTTCTTGGCAGGGCCGCCGGGCTTTCCAATGAGCTCATTGAGGAGCAGATGGTGGTGGCATAATGGAGATTGCTGTTATTGGCAGTGGCGACTCGATAATCGGGTTCAGCCTAGCCGGGATCAGGAAGACCTATGAGGCCGCCTCTGAGGAGGAGATCGTCTCCAAGGTAGAGGAGGTCATGGCCGATCCTGCTGTGGGAATACTGGTATTGAGCCAGAAAGATTATTATAGTCTTCCAAAGCGGATGCAGTCAACGCTTAGCAACTCCGTCAGGCCGACCGTAATTGCCATAGGGACTGAGCAGAGCACAGAGATGAGAGAGAAGATTAAAAGGGCAATAGGTGTTGATTTATGGAAGTAGGCAAAGTGAAGAGAGTCGCCGGACCGGTTGTTCAGGCCACTGGCCTGAAGGCGTCCATGTACGACCTGGTTCTGGTAGGCGAGGAAGGCCTGATGAGCGAGGTCATCGGCATTTCCGGAAATAAACACGTTATTCAGGTATACGAGGATACCTCAGGCGTCAGGCCCGGCGAGCCCGTTAAGGAGACCGGCGCTCCCCTGGTGGCCCAGCTTGGTCCGGGAATCCTCACCTCCATCTACGACGGAATCCAGCGGCCACTGCCCATTCTAGCTGAGAGATCTGGGGATTTCATCAGCAGGGGTTTGTTCGTCGACGGCATCGATCACAAGAAGAAGTGGGAGTTCAACCCTGTGGTCAAGAAGGGCGATGTGGTCAAGCCCGGTCAGCCCATCGGCGAGGTCCAGGAGCAGTTGCTGATCAAGCATAGGATCATGGTTCCTCCCAATTTCAAGGGCGGAACGGTCAAGGAGATCCATTCCGGAAACTTCAACGTAGAGGAGATCGTCGCCGTACTGGAGGATGGAACCCCATTGACCATGCTCCAGAAGTGGCCTGTCAGACAGGCCCGGCCTGTGACCAGGAAACTGGCCCCAACCGTTCCCCTCCGTACCGGCCAGAGGTGCATCGATGGCTTCTTCTCCCTCGCGAAGGGTGGAACCGCAGCCATCCCTGGTGGATTCGGCACCGGCAAGACCGTCATGCAGCAGACGCTATCCAAGTGGGCTGACGTCGACGTGGTCGTTTACGTGGGCTGCGGCGAGCGCGGCAACGAAATGGCCGATTTGCTCCACGAGTTTCCAGAGCTGGTAGATCCTCGTACCAACCGACCCCTCATGGAGAGGTCTATCGTGTACGCCAATACCTCCAACATGCCTGTCGCCGCGAGAGAGGCTTCCATCTACACCGGCATGACCACCGCGGAGTATTATCGAGATATGGGCTACGACATCTTGATGACCGCGGACTCCACATCCCGCTGGGCCGAGGCCATGAGAGAGTTGGCTTCCCGTCTTGAGGAGATGCCTGGTGAAGAGGGCTATCCTGCCTATCTCGGCGCAAGGCTGGCCGACTTTTACGAGAGGGCCGGAAGGGCATCAACGCTCTCCGGAGAAGAGGCATCCATCAGCGTTGTAGGAGCTGTATCCCCGCCTGGAGGCGACTTCACAGAGCCTGTCACCCAGAACACGCTTAGAATGGTAAAGGTATTCTGGGCGCTAGACTCCCGTCTGACCCAGAGGAGGCACTTCCCCTCCATCAACTGGCTGGACTCCTACTCCCTGTACGACCTGGATCTGGAACCCTGGTTCATTGAGAACGTGAACGTCGACTGGAACAAGAACAAGAGAAAGGCCATGGCCATCTTGCAGGAGAATGCCGAGCTCGAAGAGATCGTGATGCTGGTCGGGTCTGACGCCCTGCCAGAGGATCAACAGATGACACTCGAAGTCGCAAGGATGATCATTAACTTCTGGCTGGCCCAGAGCGCCTTCCATCCCGTGGACGCAAGCTGCCCCTACCCCAAGCAGTTCGACCTCTTAAAGAGCATCCTGGACTACAGGGACATGTCCACCGAGGCCCTTTCGAGGGGGATCCCGGTCGACGTGATCAATAGCACTCCTGCAAAAGATGCATTGGCCAAGATCAGGCTCTTGGAAGATTACGAGCCAGAGCTTAAGAAGGTCATGACTCAGATGGAGACCGAGTTCAAGGCGATGAGGTGAGTTCAGAATGACCAAGGAATACAAGACTATTATTGAGATCTCTGGACCTCTGATCTTCGTGGAGAAGACCGAGCCCGTGGGCTTCGGCGAGCTAGTGGAGATCAGAACTGGCGGAGGGTTGAAGAGGGGACAGGTCCTTGATACCTCGGATGATGTTGTAGTGGTCCAGGTGTTCGAGGGCACGGGAGGCCTATCCAAGGCCAGTGCGGTGCGGTTCACCGGCGATGTGATCAAGATGCCTCTCTCTCCAGACATCATAGGGAGGGTTCTCTCCGGTTCTGGAATGCCCAGGGATGGCGGACCACCGATCGTGCCTGATGTGGAGCGAGAGATCATCGGCGCTGCCATCAATCCCGCCTCTAGGGATAAGCCCCGCGCTTTCATCCAGACGGGCATATCCACAATCGACGGCACCAACACCCTTGTTAGGGGACAGAAGCTGCCCATCTTCTCCGGTGCAGGCCTTCCCCACAACGACATAGCCCTGCAGATCGCCCGTCAGGCTAAGCCTCTCGGCGAGGCGGAGGCCTTCGCTGTGATCTTCTGTGCCATGGGGATCACCAACGAAGAGGCCCAGCACTTCATGGTTGACTTCGAGAGGACCGGAGCCTTGGAGAGGGCTGTGGTCTTCCTGAACTTGGCCGACGATCCCGCTGTGGAGAGGCTGCTGACCCCCAAGTTGGGCCTGACCACGGCGGAGTACCTCGCCTTCGATCTGGACATGCACGTGCTCATCATCTACACGGACATGACCAACTATTGCGAGTCCCTCCGTCAGATGGGGGCTGCTCGTGAGGAGGTGCCTGGTCGAAGGGGCTACCCCGGATACATGTACACCGACCTTGCCACCAACTACGAGAGGGCCGGCATCATCAAGGGCAAGAAGGGGTCTATCACCCAGTTCCCCATCCTGACCATGCCCGGTGACGACATCACCCACCCCATCCCGGACCTCTCCGGCTACATCACTGAGGGGCAGCTGATCGTATCTCGTGAGCTGCACAGGAAGGGCATCTATCCGCCTATCGATATCAGGCCATCCCTTTCCAGGCTGATGAACTCAGGTATCGGCAAGGGCCACACCCGTGAGGATCACAGGGCGGTCTCCGACCAGCTCTACGCATATTATGCAGAGGGCTGCGATCTAAGAGGCCTCGCTGCCATCGTGGGCAAGGAGGCTCTCTCGGAGCGAGATAAGTTGATCTTGGATTTCGCCGATAAGTTCGAGCGAGAGTTCGTCAACCAAGGCCGAGAAGAGGATCGCAGCATCTTCGAGACCCTCGACATCGGCTGGAAGCTGCTCTCAAGCCTGCCGGAAACGATGCTGACCAGGATCGATGACCACCTGATCAAGGCATATCACCCCAAGTACCGCAAAGAGTGAGACCATGGCCGTAATTCGAGGAACAAAGCCGACGAGGGCTGTTCTGATCCAGCTGAGGCGCAGGATCAAAGTGGCCCAATCTGGTCACGAGCTCCTCAAGATGAAGCGAGACGGCCTCATGATAGAGTTCTTTGAGGTGCTGAACAAGGCGAAGACGGTTAGGCAGGAGCTGGTCCAAGATCTGCTAAAAGCCGAGCAGAGGCTCAATATGGCCAAGAGCACTGAGGGCTCTGTGGCCATAAAGAGCGTATCCTTTGCCCTGCAAAGCGAGCCGTCAGTGGAACTGGATTCCCGGAACATCATGGGCGTGGTGGTTCCAAAGATCACCGCCGAAGCTGTACATAAGAAGATGTACGAGCGAGGCTACGGAATCATAGGGACCAGCGCCTCCATAGATGAGGCTGCTGACGCCTTTGAGTCGTTGGTGGACAAGATAATCAGCGCTGCCGAGGTGGAGACCTCGCTTCTCAAGCTGGTCGATGATATCGATAGCACGAAGAGGCGGGTCAACGCCTTGGAGTTCAAGGTTATCCCTGATATCAAGGACACCATCAGGTTCATCAGCTTCGCTCTTGAGGAGATGGATAGGGATAACGTGGTCAGGCTGAAGAAACTCAAGGCCAAGGCCGTCAAACGGACCAAGGAGGAAGAGGCCGCTAAAGCTGTAGCAGCTGCTGCGGCTGAGGTGGGATCCGTCTAAGATGCCCGGACTGTTGGAGAGGAAAGCAAATAAATGGTTCGGAACCCCCGAGAAGAAGGCTAGGTTGCTGCAGTGGTTGGTGTATATCTCCAACCTCTACGTCATGCTCGGGGTTTTCGTCCTTATTTGGGTCCTCTACGGCGAGCATCTTATCGAGCTTTGGGACAGATTGAGCCGGTGAACACGGCTCAAACCTCTTTTTTATGGTGCATTATACGCCGGGGATAGCGGCTGGCGGAAGCTGGCGAAGGATGCTTTGAGAAATCAACTAACGACGTTATCCTTTTTAAGGCAATGATGCCGCTATGGGCTATGTCGAGATTAAGGGTGATTACCCGACATTCCGGATTAACCTGGCCAATTTTCAACATTTTTCCAGATAGCGTTTCTCTCCAAAATCTGCATCCTTCAAAGTGGTAGTTACCCTCTACCGAACTATTCCTCGTGATTAAATACTCGGGCCGAGGGTCAATCACGCGATCGAAATTTAATTAAGGTTAGATCATTCTAATCAAACCAATGAGTGAATTCATCCTGACTCCAGCATTTTATATTATTAATAAATTTTAGCTTTTCCAAGCTTAACTCCGGAATGTGGGCTGATCATCGACTTGCCGCCTATCATCCTTCGAGATGCGAGAGTGGTTGCGAGAATCCTGCGTGAGGTCCAAGAGGAGCATGATTCAGATGAGCCCGGTACCGACACTGCAACAGGATCTCGAAGAGATACTGGCTCCTCACAAAGGCCGCATGTCGCAGCGACCGCGTCGCAGAGGCGCCGCCGCAACCCGGCCCTCCATCCCCTCCCAACGGGGCCCGGCAGGACCCTCACGCCACAGGCGGCGTAAAGACCCTGAGCCCCAGCTCCTTGTCGAGCATGTAGAGCACGCCAATCCCCCTCTCCCCGCTGACGAGGCTCACCTTCCCCCGTATCTCTTCAGCGCTTGCCTCCTCCTCGACCTGCTCGGTTACGAACCACTGGAGCATGTTGTTCGTCGCATGATCCTTCTGGGAGATCGCAAGGTCGACGAGGCTGTGGATGAGCCCTGTCACCTTCTGCTCATGGGCGTACACCTCCTCGAATACCTTGAGGGGCGAGACCCACTCGGTCGGGGGAGCGTCGATCTGCATCAACCTCACCTTCCCCCCGCGGCTCACAATGTAGTCGTAGAACTTGATTGCGTGCATCATCTCCTCCTGGGCTTGCACGCGCATCCAGTTCGCGAAACCCTTGAGGCCCATCGACTCGAAGTGAGCTGACATCGAGAGGTAGAGATAGGACGAGTACAGCTCCGCGTTCACCTGTCTGTTCAAGGCATCCAACATCTTGGCATCTATCATTCAAGACCACCTTCCCTGCTTATTTCGTAATTGCGAACTCGATCGAAGGCCTCAAGGGGCCTTCTCGAACATCTCCTTGCCAACCCCGCACTTCGGACAGACCCAGCCCTCCGGAAGGTCTTCGAAATCCGTTCCCGACGGAATTCCGCTATCCGGATCGCCCTTCAGAGGATCGTATACATAGCCGCAGGCCGTGCAGATATATCTCTCCAAGTCCCAACACCCAACTAATATATCTCTTCTTACACCTTATAAATCTTTCAGAACCAAACCATGAAGGCCCGCCACCCCCATCAAGCAATTACGACGATTGACGTCTCGACCGCTGGATTTATTACAGCGAACGATCATGTACCTTAGGGGAATTATATGAAGAGAGAACCGATGGTGCTCGGCCTCATCATGCTTATCTCAGCCCTATCCGTCGCCTCTGCGGAGACGATGCCCCTAACCGTCGTAGGGGAGGGCGCAGTATCGGTTCCCGCCGATACGGTGACCATCTCGATCACTGTTACCAGCAGCAACGAGAATACCACTCAGGCAATCAGAGAGAACTCCGATAGGCTCAACAGGACCGTGCAAGCCTTGATAGATGCTGGATTGAGCAGGGACGATATAAGGCAGGGCTATTCTAACAGCATAATGAGCGGCCAGATGTATAGCAGGATCTGCAGGACGGTTAACAACACGACCGTATGCGATGTTCAGGATTACAACGCGACCAACCAGGTGAAGAGCCAGGCGTTGGTCCGGATGATGACCACGGATCAGTCCGAGGTTAATAGCGCGATGGAAGCGGCCCGGTCGGAGGAAGCGAGCGCTGAGATCATAGGATACAGCCTTAGCGATAGCAACTCTGCAGTCTCCGAGGCCCGCCAGAAAGCGCTTGAGGACGCGAAAAATAGCGCCCAGGAGATAGCGACATTCTTCGGCATGCGGCTAGGCAATGTGATAGAGGTCTCCAATTGCGCATACTCGGATGTCGGACGAGGGTTCTTCTGGGGCATGGGCATGCCGCAGTTCTACTCTGACGGTTTTGGCTTCGACGGATTCGGCTTCGGCCGGCCCGATATGATAACCGTGCGGTCATGCGTCAGGGTGAGCTACAGCATACTCGAGTAGGTGGAGAAGATTTTAGAGGGGCGCAAGGTCGCCCCTCGTTATATCATCGACCTTTTCTGGCCCTTCGCCCAATTGCTTGGAAAGGGATCATCGTTTAACTTAGACGTATTGCAAACGTCATCGCCAATGAAATTCGATGAAAACCTTATATCTGAGATTATATATGCCATAACTGGATGTATTTTACGTGAGAAATTAGCGTTCATTCGCGTTCATTCGCGGTTGAAATAGGGAGAAATACTTTCGACAACATAAACGACGAGGAACCCCTTTTCTCTTCCGACCGCGCCTCTTAATACCGATCGAGCTGATATCCACCGGGGGAATTTGATGAAGATATGGCAGATGCTATCCATACTGCTCGTCCTATCCCTGGCCCAATTGGCCTGGGCCGAGGACGAGGATATCTCCAGAATCGTTGTAACCGGCGACGGCACGTCCAAGGCAACTCCGGACATGGTCACATTGACCCTTGGGGTCGAGACAAGAGACGAGAGCGCCGTTGCAGCCGCAGCTGAGAACGCAGAGTTGATGAACCGCACGATAGAGGCCCTGCTCAATGCAGACGTAGAGCGCCGTGAGATACAGACCACGGGATACAGCATCAGCAGATATGAGCCAGATCCCGACCTTTATGACGGCGGGGACGAGACGCCGGTCTTCGTCGTTATCAACCAGGTCACCATTGCCCTGAACCTCACAGAGGACGTGGAGGCCGTGCTCGACGCAGCCATCGATGCTGGAAGCAACAAGGTCACGGGGCTTGCGTTCGGCATTCGCGATCCATCGCCTTACATGGACGAGGCCCTTGAGGAGGCGGTGCAGGATGCGATATCCAACGCCCATGTGGTCGCCTCGGCAGCAGGCGTGGAGCTCGGACCGATACTTGAGATCACCGAGGGTTACTCCTATCAGCCGACACGGGCAATGGCGGATTTCGCCTTCTCACAGACCCTGGTCATGCCAGGCGAGCTCGAGATGAGCGCAAGCGTCACTATGACCTACGCAATAGCAGAGTAGGGGGCCAAACCGGCCCCATCTTCCCGTTAGCGGTGATGAGGCTTGAAGGGATACCTGCTCTCAACATACGTGGTCTTCTGGAGCTCCTTTACGATATGCTCGGCTGTTGCCTGATAGATGAAGCGCGGCTTGCCCTCGGCATCGATCCGCTTTGTCAGGCCGTATGACTCCAGATCGGCCAGGATCTTCTGGATCCTCTCCCGAGAGAGCTCGCCCTTCTCAAGCTCTTTTATGATCCTATCCTCGGTACAATGGATGTAGGGATCGTCATCCTCGCCGATGCTCCACAGATCTATCAGCTTTCCCATGACCCTCTTCTCATCCTCATCGAGGTCCTTATCGGTAAACTCACGTTGGCTCATGCTCGATCTCCTTATTGATCTCCCGCTGATGCATAATCGATTTATGCCGAACCTCTTCCAGCTACAGACTGGCGTCCGTAAGCTCCGTCAAGCATCCAATGCTCTTATCAGGCACCCACATCTTTTCCGGTCGGATCGGTCCTGCAGACATCTCCAAAGGCAGAGATGCCTTTTATTGGTCGGATGCGATGAATATGAACGTTTCCCCTGGATCCAGAACGGTTGAGCTGGCCATGCTGGGAGATCGCATGAGAATGTTCATATTGAGAGAAGAGCATGGTGAAAGGATGATAAAGCTTGGGACTTTCGAGGAGGACAAAGCCATTGATCTGGCAGATCTCTTGAAGAATGCCGGGATCAAGGTTGAGATGCGAGAATACACCCATGTTGTGTTGCTCAAAAGATGGTTTTTGGAAGGAAAGCTCAGCCAGCTCAGGGAGATGGATGAAGATCTGAGCAAGTGTGAGAAGGACTTGGACGATCTGAGGGAGGTGCTCAAAGAGGCCAAGACCTTAGGTGAGGTTCTAAGCCTATTCGACCATAAGCGGGCACCAAAGCTGGACGAGTTCGACCAGGATCTTCATGCGATCTTGGGGATTGACGACGAGGAGATGGGAGCGGAAGAAGATGAAGAAGGGGGCGACCTTGATGAGGCGGTAGCAGAAGAGACTTCGACCGTTGAGGAGGCTCTGATGAAGGGTTCTCCCTTCGATTTAGAAGAGGCACGCGACCGCTTAATGTCGTTGGCCTTCATCAATAATGTCCTGAAGATCAATGGTGTATTCCCCAGAGGGGACAAGATCGGGCTCCCCGATGATCCCATAATCTCCATTCCCATAAAGATCGAGAAGTATGGCCCCGATCACGAGCTCGTCAGATACTTCTCCGATGTATACTTCCAGAAGAAGCGCGACATATCGATAGACGAGCTATCCGTCATCTCCATGGACGACCTGGACCCCATCTTCGAAGAGGATTACCCTTCGCAACTCTTCGCCATCCGGGCCCTCCAGATATTGATGAAGGGCCTGCTCGACAAGCTCTCCGAGGGGAAGCTGAATATGGAGGAGTTCCTGGCGACCTGTCAAGTCGAGAAGGAAGTGGATAAAGGGACCTTATCGATAAGCGCGAGGGCTATAGCGGATGACCTAGTAAAGAGTATGGAGAAGAAGGGCATGATCAAGGTCAAGAAGGGAGAGATCCGCCTGTTGGGACATCTGGGAGATGGACGCCCCCAGAGGTCGAGGATGGGGAGGCGGAGGTCCTAGCGAGAGACGATTGCCGCTGGTCAGTATGCCCGCGGGACGAGGCGCGAGGTCCTCCCCATGTAATCCAGGTACTCGCGCCCAAGCTCGCGGATCATCATCTCCTCCTCCGCATCCATCCGCTTAATTAGCAGGATCAGCGTTGCTAGAAGCAGCAGAAGCCCTGAGAGGCAACCCATGGCAAGCGATATCCCAAGGATCGTCAAGAGCTCGCCGAGATAGCCGGGATGGCGGATATGCCTGTACGGCCCTGTGGTCACGACCCTCTGCTTTGGGCTAACCGACAGCCTGGCAGTGTAGAAGCCCCTTAGCTCGATCGTTGCCGCCGTGCGAAGCCAGGTTCCTATAGCCATCAGGCCGAGGCCGACCCAGGCGAGAAGGCCGTCCCTGGGTATCGGCCCCTCCAGATGAGCATACTCCCACGGGGGGAGAAAGAAGAGCAGCAGGAAGATCACCGAGAGCATTGCATAGAAGGGCCTCTGCCTTCGATCGTAGGATGACTCCTCTCCTGTGCTCCGCGTGGCTGAAACCGTCGCCATCCAGAGGAAGAGCATGATGACATAAGCCGCCCCCAAGGGCCGGCCGATGAAGCTCAACCCCCCTCCGGCAAGGGCTGCCAGGAGGGATACGGTTCCCGAGGCCAGGAGGCGGGCAAGCAGGTGTTCTCCCATTATCTTTGCTTCTCCGCCAGCGGCTAGATAAGGATGATTGCCCGACTTGGATTCGTGAACTTGAAAAGGTTCCTCGCTATTCAATGTGGGTATGGGGTGGCAAGTGTCGGCGCCTTTCTGCCTTCATCTCACCATTCCTCCATGATTATCGAGATGTAGCGGCTCATCACATACACCTTGACATAACAAATGACTCATGCCGGAAATCTCCCATGATCCATACCCACTCAATTCAGCGAAGAACCACTTTTTTCAACCGCGAATGAACGCGAATGAACACGAATAAGTTAATCTGATTCGCGTCCATAAGTGTGCATTAATGGTTTGAGTATCACGATATGGCAACTTTTGGTCGTGAACTCAGAATTGGTTGGAATATCTCTGGCATTGATGAGGGCGATAACTATTGCCACCCAAGGAGGCAATCACTCTC
>CAZWDT010000040.1:24084-28819 GCA_964632755.1 uncultured Methanotrichaceae archaeon | reverse complement strand
CGTCTCCGCCCTCTCCGGGCATATCAGATCCTTCATAGTACCTTACGGATCTCGCTTCCGTCAAAAGGATGGTCTTCACCTGACGATCATCTAGGCCTCATATCATCGCAATGACTCGGATCCTCATGGATGCAGGAAGCCTTATCTGCCATCCATGTAACTGAGCCAAGGGATTGAGCGATGAAAGCAAGTATAGTCCAAAGGAAGTTGCGAGCGGAAGTGGCGGTGTTGTCATCCCCTGATAGAGGAACTTCGCTGAAGACAAGTCGCCGTATCCTCTTTCGCGAGGCAATTGAATGGACATCTCTAATACTGCTCGTCCTGCTGATCTTGGACTCATGCATGGCTGCACCTCTATACGGATGCCGCATTCTCCAGGCATATCCTCACGATCGTGGGGCATTCACCCAGGGGCTCGCATTTGACGACTGCTTCCTCTACGAGGGCACAGGAGGTTATGGCGAGTCCAGCATTCGAAAGGTGGACTTGGCTACGGGAAGGATCATCCAGGAACGTCATTTGTCTCCTCACGTCTTCGGGGAGGGTCTGGCAGTCTGGGAGGATAGGCTGATCCAGCTCACATGGAGGGAAGGCGTCGGCAGTGTATACCGGATCGGGGACCTCTCTCCCCTTGACACCTTTCGCTATTCAGGAGAGGGTTGGGGGATAACCCACGATGGGAGACGATTGATCGTAAGCGATGGGACGGCGGAGCTGCGATTCATCGATCCATCCAGCTTCATCGAGATCGGCCGCCTAGAGGTGAGGGATGGCGGGGTTCCAGTCCAGCTCATAAACGAGCTCGAGTTCGTGGAAGGCGAGATATGGGCTAACATTTGGACGGAAGACCGCATAGCGAGGATCTCACCAATTAGCGGAGAGGTACTCGGATGGATCGATCTCTCAGGGCTTCTGGTCCAAGATGAGAGAGCTCTATTCGATGTCGCGAACGGGATCGCATACGATCCAGGCTCGAACAGGATCTTCGTTACGGGGAAGCTCTGGCCGAATGTTTTCCTGATAGAGGTTGTTCATAGGGACGCGGGATGTGTGAGCGATGAGCACGAATGAAGGCGAATCACTGGGATCGCCCTTGAGTCAGGATGAGATCGCCCATTACTTCCATCGCAGCTTTATCGCCGTCGACGGCCTCTGGTTCATGAAGGCGGAGAAGCTCTTTGGTTTTGAAGCCGCTTTAGATCTCGATGAGATGGTATGGAAGGTGCTTCCCAAGATCCAGGCACGCATGCTCAAGGAAATGCTCGGGGAGGGCAATGGAATAGATTCTCTCATGAAATGCCTCAAGGCCAGGCTGGATCTGGAAGGATTCGATCATTACTTCGAGGAGCTGCCCGGCGGATTTGTAGTCTTCATCACCCGTTGCCCTTGGAAGGAGATTATGGCGAAAGCAGGGCGCGAAACGCTGAATCAGAGGGTTGGAGAAAGGATATGCCAGGCCGAGAACTCGGCCTGGGCTAGGGAGTTTGGACCGGATATCGAATTCGAGCCAGAGCAAGGGCTATGCTCTGGCTCCTCCAGCTGCCTCCTTCGGTTCCAGCTCACCCGACCTCTTTGAAGCACTCATTCAAATGGTCCTCTTCGGGTGGCTTTGTGGCTAGGCTGACCACGACCATCACCACGAAGGCCAGGGGCAATGCGACCACGATCGGGTCGACGACGGGCCATGGCATCTCTGTTATGAGGACGTCCCTTCCAATGATCATCTTGCAGATTCCAAGGGCAGTTGCTTCCGATTTATGGACGAATACCAGCCAGAAGAGGCTTGCGAGGGTCCCTGTGATGAGGCTTGCAATAGCTCCCTCTCTAGTCGCCCTCTTCCAGAAGACGGCTGCTGCATAGGTGCTCAGAAATGCGGAGGCGCAGAGGCCAAAGAAGATCGCTGTGCCCCTTGCGATGATGCTCACTGGAAGAAGGTAGCCTAACGTCACGGCTATGATTATCGCAATGATCACACCTATCCTCGTCACGAGCAAGGCTCCCTTGTCCCGCGAAGTCTCCCTTCCCTTCAGGTTCTCGTAGATGTCGCGGCCTATTGCAGTTCCCTGCGTATGGATCTGAGAGGATAGCGTCGACATGCCTGCCGCAAGGAGGGTGAGCATGAATATGTAGACGAACCACTCCGGCATCGCCGCGTTGATGTAGAGGGGAATGATGCTGTCTGCATTGCCGGCGGCAGCGGCGATTGCGATCACCCCATCTTGCTGGACGAAGAAGACGTTCGACAGGGCGCCCACGTCAAAGGCAACTCCGGTCATCATGAGGATGAAGAATCCCCCTATAAGAACTCCCCTGTTGAGCTCCCTATTCGACCTCACCGTCATGAAACGGACGACGAGCTGGGGCATTGCAAGGACGCCGATTCCAACCCCGAGCACGATGGTCGAGATGAGGGTCCACCACCAGGCGCTCCCCAACGTTGGCATGACCGTCCAGCCCATGTGGCCCATCGAAGCGAGGTTTGCCGGGACTAGGGGGGCAAGGTCGGTCAACGCCTGATGAGCTACAGTGATCCCGCCCAGCTGGCTGTAGGTCATGATAAGCAGAAAGGCCATTCCTATGAGCATGATCGTGCCCTGCATGGCATCAGTATACATGACCCCCTTCAGGCCGCCCAATATCACATAGGCAGCAACGATTATCGAGAACGTCAGAAGGGCGATCTCGAAGGATATGGCCAATGTGGTCTCCAGGAAGCGGGCGGCACCGATCAGCACCACCGCTGCATAGAGGGGCATGCCGAGAAAGATAATGATGCCGCTGAAGGCCTGTATGAACCGGCTATCGAACCTCTTGCCCAGGAGCTCTGGGAAGGTCATGGCCTGCAGGTTGTGTCCCATCCGGCGGGTTTTTTTGCCGAAGAGGACGAATGCTATGAATATCCCAACGAAGATGTTCAGAAATGTGAGCCATAAAAGCCCCATGCCGAATAGGCCGGCTGTGCCGCCGAAGCCCACGATCGCCGACGTGCTGATGAATGTGGCTCCATAGGACATGGCCATGATATAGGGGTGTGACTTTCTCCCCGCCACCATATAGTCCTCGGATCCTTTTGTGGAACGCCAGCCTCGATATCCGAGGTATACAGTGGCCAGAAGATATATCAGTATTATTATGTTTAAAAGTAATATATTCATCTAGATCACAGCCCAAGCTCCTCTTCCACCTCTTCCTCCAGATGTTCCCAGTCCTTCTCCTCAGTTATCTCCTCCGTCTCTGAGATGGTCCCCTTATTCCAGTTGATAAGGCCATAGCCGACGCATAGCACCGTGCTCAGAAGGCAGAGGATATAGACGCCCCAGATCCAAGGATCATTTATGCCAAGCATCCGACCAACCTCTCTCCTTTCAACATCCAGGAGCGCACAGTCTCCCTCCAAGCTCGAGGATGCAGATCTACATGCAATATGACAGCATGCAACACATTATCGTTATAAAGGTAACGGTCTTATATGATTGTGAGGATTGCCTTGCAGCATCCGCCGAGATGGTCCCTCTACGCTCAATATGCGCTTCTCTTTCGGGTGCTGGAGAAAAAATAGGGCCGACTGGGCCTTTAGAGCGTTATGCGCTTGTCTTCCCGGGTGATCCGGGCAAGCAACCTGCTGATCGATCCCGGAACCCAGGAGGTGGTGTTGGCGCTCAGCCCCTCGCTCGTCTTGAGTGGATCTATCATGGCGCGGCCCATCGACCTCATCAGCGTCAGGGCCTTCTCTGGGTCGACCCCATAGCGGTTCAGGTACTCGGAATAGCTCATATGGTTGCCCGAGGCCGAGATGTATATCGGGTCTCCGATCACCGGCGTAATCTTTCCGGCCGGCAGACGCCACTCGAAGCCTTTGGGCTTTTCGCAGGGCACCCAGTCCTCATCCTCCGCAAGATCCAATAGCTTTTCCGTCTCGATCTCGTTCACTGCCCCGCACTTATGGCAGATCAATCGCTTAATCAAGTTCATTACCCCCTTCGTCCATCGATTATCTTAATTTATCTTGCTATATATAACTTTTGCATGATATCTTGTTATTCGGGATATCCGCTAGGGTGTGGCCACCTCCGACGTTGAACCCTCCGCCCGTTTCACACGGATATGGGAGCGGATGAACTCGATGGCCCTCTCCGGATCGACCCCGAAGATATCCAAGAACTCCTCTCTGGAATGGAGGTTGTTATACGTGTCGAAGTAGAGCACGCTGCCATCGGCAAGCTCTTTTTTGGCCGAAGGGATCTTCCATGCCTTTCCCTCTGGCTGCACGAACTCCATCCAGTTGGGGGAATGATCCGATCTCTTGACCTTCTTCACGTCGACCTCTGCCCCACAGCAACCGCAGATATATCTGTACTCAGACATGATTTAAAGCACCCTCATTGCAATCGATCAACCTGGTGATCAGTATAAATATATAGACAAACTTAGTTTATAAAAGTTTTGGCCGGATGGCGGCGATGAGTGCTCGATATGCGCACAAGTCCATGCGCTGGCCGAAAGCATCCACGGCCTTGATCTCTATCCCAGTTGGCAGTATCTGGACGGATCTTTCCATTGCAGAGCAGGTATCCCTTGGAATCATCCACTTCCGATCATATATCGGCTATAAATGGACGGATCGGATAATCGATTATGATCATATTACCTGTTAGTTTTGGTCTGGATAGAGCGTCAACATGGGTCAAATTAGTCGATCTGGGCTATTCTAATCGTCTATATCTAATTTTCTTCC
>CAZWDT010000040.1:0-23984 GCA_964632755.1 uncultured Methanotrichaceae archaeon | reverse complement strand
TGGGTCAAATTAGTCGATCTGGGCTATTCTAATCGTCTATATCTAATTTTCTTCCATCCTAGCATATCGTGTCATCCTCAAAGCCCATATCTCTCTTCATGGCAGGGTTCCTGGCCCTGCTCTCTCTTTCGGGAATGGGCCTTGCCGGGGAGGAGAACGACCTCTGGCTTCTCCTCTCCAGCTTCGAGGATCAGGAGATCTCGATTTCCGCCCTCTTGGATCTCCTCTCCTCCGAGGGATACAGGGCCTGCATGGATGAGGGCTGTGTCATGGTGGAGCTCTCCTGCAAAGAGGTCTTCTTAATCCCAAACGGTGCCGAGAGGGGGCTTGCCGATCTCTGTCTCTCTCGGCCGAGCCATCTGCCCTCTCATTCTGCAGACTGTGGAAAGAGCCTGATTAGAAGGATCTCCCCCGGAGAAGTGAGGAGGGATGAACGGCTCTCCCAGTCCAATGATATGCTCTTCATCAAGGAGATCAGCGCCTTGGATTTTCCTAGCTTTCCTGAGGGGGGCTGTCTCGAGGGATCCAGGAGAATAGGACGGATATTGAGCGAGAGGGGATATCGCGTCCGTTATATGTTCTCTCCCGGGTGTGATGGTTCGCAAGGCCACATATGGGTGGCGGCTGAGGACCATGACCAACCAGGAACTTGGATCGCGGTCGACAGCCTCGCTGGAATCACCACCGACGACTCATACTATCGATCTTCCTACGGCTTCGACGATATCGAGCATCTCGATGACGTGAATCCCACTTGGACGATCCTTTGATCTCGATGAAGATGTGGGTGCACGAGTTTCAAGTTCATGATCTTGCCTGGCCCATGCACGAATGATGAACGACAATATCGATCGATGCTTTTCTCGTGCGATAGCCGATTTTACCATTCCTGGCAGGGTTGGCTGCATCTCTCTGGCTCTGTCTAATAATTCAATGCATAGCGTTCCTGGCACATGAGATCTATGGGCAGGCCGAGTGGAATGGGCACTAGTATTCTCCACGAGGTGATCTCATCTCCATAGCGAGCTCTTGTCGATTGCCAAACGCACTCCCACCCCCATGCGGCGGCAGAAAAGCTTTTATCTTTGAAGGGTACAACAATTAAATATATAAGGGGTTACAAAATGGCGCAAGTTTTAAGGATAGTTAAGTGGCTTGTCACCCTCACCTTACTTTTTAGCTTTATCATTACAGTATCTGTGGGGGGGCAGGTGGAAAAGGTAAATCACAACACAAGTTTGGCCGAGGGGCTCTCCATCAGCGGGCAGGTCTTCCATGACCTCAACGGTGATCGTCTATGGAACCAAGATGAGCCGGGGCTTCCAGGATGGACGGTTCGTCTCACAAATGCGGGATTGGGTATGATGAACACCACATCCGACGCTTCAGGCCGATACAACTTCACCGGTCTAGATCCAGGGATCTATACGATCTCACAGGAGGTTCGGGAGGGCTGGAATCTAATGGCTCCAGGTGGCGGATTCTATCAGGTGACGATGATAGACCGAAACGGCTACGGCTACGACTTCGGAGAGATCGAGAAAGGGGCCATCCTCCCGTTGGGCCCATCCGACGAGTATATGCCCATCATGAGCATCACCCCGGAAGGGGCGTTGAGGATCCAGGGGTTTAGCGACTCGAATCCATCTGCTCCAATCGACCTCCAGATCATGGGTCAGATCTCTACAGTCGGCCAGCACTTCAGCCTCCTGAACTACCTGCAGTATACGCCCCTCGAGAGGTACCAGGGGGTGTGTGGGGACTGTTGGGCTTGGGCTGGAACTGGCGTGATCGAGGTCGATATGGCGGCTAAGACCGCGGTCAAGGATAGGCTCTCGGTCCAGTACATCAACTCAAACTGGGTTGGTGGGGGCGGTTCGACCTGGGCTTGCTGCGGTGGATGGATAAACGACGTGGCGACCCTCTACTCGAACAAGAAGATGGTCATTCCCTGGACGAATACCAACGCTCATTTCCAGGATGGATCGAGGCTCTGCTCGGATGGATCGACCGCAGTTCCCGCCTCATCCATCTCCACAATTCCGTGCTATGGCCTGAATTCGATCCAGGCTCAGACCATAACGACGACTGGCGTGGGAACGGAGACCGCCATATCCAATATAAAGAACGTTCTCCATCAGAACAAGGCCATATCCTTCAGCTTCTTCCTTCCAAATGCTGCATCGTGGGCTCTCTTCAAGGATTTTTGGCGCGATCAGCCTGAGGAGATGGTATGGAATCTGGATACCTCCTGCGGCCAGAACTACGACTACAACACCGGCGGCGGACATTCCGTGCTCTGCGTGGGATACGACGATACAGATCCAAGCAACCGTTACTGGGTCATGGTCAACAGCTGGGGCACCACCTACGCTCGCCCAGCAGGGATCTTTCGAATGAGCATGGACATCAACTACGACT
This sequence comes from uncultured Methanotrichaceae archaeon, assembly GCA_964632755.1. GTDB lineage: Archaea > Halobacteriota > Methanosarcinia > Methanotrichales > Methanotrichaceae > JAFGMR01. Next base: position 21,563 of record CAZWDT010000040.1, on the reverse strand, counting down.
GCAGCTATACTGGCTTTGGCAGGGCCTTCTATTGGGATACATTGGAGGTCAGCTACACTGCCAACTCACCTCCAAGCAAGCCGTCTCTGCCAAGCGGCCCCGCCTCGGGAATAACCGGCACGGTCTACACCTACTGCACATCCTCCACCGATCCCGACAGCGATTTAGTCAAGTATACATTCGATTGGGGCGATGGCACAACGATCGATACGGAGTATCTGCCCTCCGGTTCGAGCTCATGCGCGACCCATCGATGGGCAACCCCAGGCGACTACTCAGTCAAGGTGAAGGCAATGGATTGCCGGAGCGCCTCATCTGTTTGGTCCGATCCATTGTCGGTGGGCATTCTTCTCAGACAGTCTGGGTGGAACAGCTATGGCGGCCTCCTTATCTCCGGGGTGAGCATGATCGTCGATCGCCAGGGAAGGATCCATATCCTCGCCGTGGGAAGCGATCATGCCCTTTGGGACAACGTGGATGGAACTTGGATCTGCCTGGGCGGATACCTCACGACTGCGCCCATGGCCTTATTGGACGCTCGGGATCGAATCCATATCCTTGCCGGCGGATATGGCGGTGTGCTCATGGATAATGTATTCGATACGGCCAACTGGAACTGGCAGTGGACAGTCATCGGCGGATCCATCTTGGGCCGTCCCAGCGCATTGGTCCAGTCGATCTACCCCGATTGGTTGGCCATAACGGTGATCGGCGCCGATCATTCCCTCTGGCTGTGCGACTTCAACACGGAATATCTGATTGGATACTGGTATTACTTAGGTGGGTATACCGACGGCTTGCCGAACTCCATTGAGCAGTCCGGCTGCTGGAGCCAGAATATAAACACCTTCGTCAGGGGGGGGGACAACGGTCTTTGGGCGAACCTGGCGGTATACGACGACGGTCTCGAGACCTGGCTATCCCATTGGTATCCATTGGGGGGGACTATAACCTCTAACGCGAGAGTTGTGCATAACCCGGGCAATCCTGACTTGATGCACGTCTTCGTGAGGGGGACCGATGGCGGCCTCTGGATAAACGACTTCAACGCCCCCTCGGGGACGGGGGCGTGGAGGGGCATTGGCGCGTTCATACTCGTCTCTGGCTGGGGGGGCATCTATCAGTCGGATATCGAGCCTGTGGTGGACAGCTCCGGAAACGTCTGCGCCTTCGTGGTGGGTGGAGACGGCAACCTCTGGATGAACAAGCTTGGCAACTGGGCATACATGGATGGGACCGTATCTTCCGATATCGAGAGCATCTATCTCCCAAGCGAGGATCTCTTCATCTTGGCAGTGCGGGGGATTGCCGGCGATCTCTGCGTCTACTACATATAGGCGGCTCATCCAGTCGCCTATCCTTCCCATCTTTTATTCGGGGAAGATGGGCTTTCTCGGGATCGCGACCACCTCACCCAAAAGCTTTTGTTTATATGGGGGCAGTTACATGTATCCGATGTAATCGAGGAGGCTATGACATATGGCTGTATACAAGGTGCTACTGTTTCTACTGGTCGCATCGTTCTTCCTGGCTTCATCTCCAGCTGAGAATGACAACGCATCAATCGATGGGGAAGAACCAATCCCGGTATGGGTTGCGATGAACTGCTGCCTGGAGTACGAGGAATCCTGTGCGGAGAAGGCCTGCGGGCCTGCTTGCTTTGAGTGGGGCAACAGATGTGCGATCGACTGCAGAGAGCGATGCCAGTGGGAGTGTGGAGAATGGGGCTATGGATGCTACGAGTGCTGCGATCTATTGTCGGAGGTGGAGTGCCAATACGATGATGAAGGGTCCTTCGACTGCGAGGATAGATACTCCTCCTGCAACTGCAGCGAGTGTTGCGACGAGAGCGAGTGCATAGGCGGATGGAACGAGACATGTCAGACGGAATGCGTCGAGCGATGCAGCGATATCTGCCTTGTGGAAGGAGAGTTCTGCGAGTGCACGAGCCGCGTCTGGACGTGCAAGAGGTGGGGCCCATGCATGGTGAAGGTAGCCGCCGTTGGCCTGAACCTCTCTTTGGACTATGAGACTGTGCCGATTGATGGAAACGTCACCACGCCCTCGCCTGAGGCGTCATCAGAAGCAGAAGCGATAGGCGAACGGTTGGATACAGCTGTCTCCATAGACTTGGAAAACGCTACAACGGAAGAGGCGGCAGAGGAGGTCCCAGAAGATTTAATGATGACCTAAGGATAATATCAAAGGAATCCAAAGCGCATTGTCTTCGGCATTTGTTGGGGGGGATCTATGCCCTTATATCCCCCAACTCCCTAAGCCGCTTTGCTGCAAGCTCGATCCTCTCCGTGGGCTGGGTGACTGAGAAGCGGACATAGCCCTCCCCGTGCCTGCCGAAGCCCACGCCGGGAGTTGTGACTATCCCCCCCTTCTCCAGCAGTCGCTTGCTGAATTCCAGGGAATCGCCTCCAGCCCAGGCCCAAAGGTAGAACGTGGCTTTAGGCGGATAGAGCTCCAGGCCCACATCCACCAAGGCCTTGTAGAGGATATCCATACGTCTCTTGTAGACTGACCTGATCTCCCTCGTTACCTCCTCTGGCATTTCCTCCATCGCCTTGATGCCCGCATCCTGGACCGCACCGAAGTTGCCGGAGTCGATGTTGCTCTTCACCTTGAGCAATCCCTTGATGACATCCGCGTTTCCAACGACCGAGCCCACCCTCCATCCGGTCATGTTGTATGTCTTGGAGAGCGAGTGGAACTCAACTGCAACCTCTTTGGCACCCCGCACTTGGAGGATGCTTGGGCTTCCCTTCTCGCCGAAGTATACCTCCGAGTAGGGGTTGTCGTGCATTATGATGATCTCGTTCTCAAGGGCATAGTCCACGAGCCTCTCGAAGAAGCCGATGTCCGCAACCGCGCCCGTGGGGTTGTTTGGGTAGTTGAGAAAGATCAGCTTCGCCTTGCGGGAGATCCTCTCGTCCACGGAGTCTAGGTCGGGCAAAAAGCCGTTCTCCCTCGTAAGGGGGAGGGTGACGGGAGTTCCCCCTGCGAACTCCACAGCTGTGCGGTAGACGGGATAGGCAGGATCAGGAACGAGAGCCAGGTCGCCTGAATTGATGAAGGCGAGGGGCGCGTGCGCTATGCCCTCCTTGGAGCCGATCAGGGCCAGGACCTCGGCCTCAGGATCCAGGTCGACTCGAAATATCCTCCTATACCAGTCGGCAACGGCTTGGCGGAACTCCGGCTTGCCCTCGTAGGAGGGGTACTTCTGGTTCTCCTCCTTCACGGCCGCTTTGCAGAGGGCTTCAACTATCCCCTTTGGCGTGGGCATGTCTGGGTCGCCGACACCAAGGTCTATTACATCTACGCCCCTTCGCCGAGCCTCCTGCTTAGCCCTGTCGATTCCAGCAAATAGGTATGGTGGGAGGGATCTTATTCTATCAGCATATATCCGCTCAGCATTCATCGCATCTCACTCCATGGCCAGAATGACGCCTTGCCATGTCAAAGGCCGGCCTGTGGCTTCCCGAGGTACTAAGGATATGTAGTATATAAGATTAGAGTCATGCCCGAGATAGATGCTAGTCGATGATATCGGAGGAGACCATGTTTGAGGTGGGCGACCTTTTGGCCATCCTATCGGAAGATGTAGTAAGGTTGTATCAGGATCAGGGGATGGAAAAGCTATATCCTCCCCAAGCGGAGGCCATAGAGAGGGGGCTCCTTGAGGGAAAGAACATGATCATCTCCGTCCCGACGGCTGCGGGAAAGACCCTCTTGGCAGAGCTTGCAATGATCAGGGCGGCCCGGGAGGGGAAGAGATCCCTCTACATCGTACCTCTGAGGGCCCTTGCCGCCGAGAAGTACGAGTCCTTTCGTCGTTTCAGATCGCTTGGCGTGACCGTTGGCATAAGCACGGGCGACTTCGATCGTCGTGACGAGGCGTTAGGGCGCAATGACATCATCGTTGCCACCTCTGAGAAGGCCGACTCGTTGATAAGGAATGGCGCCTCTTGGATTACCCAGCTCGGCGTCCTGGTGGCAGACGAGATACACCTCCTCAACTCCGCCAATCGGGGCCCAACTCTGGAGATGACGATAACCAAGCTCGTCCGCCTCAACCCGGGAATGCAGGTGATTGGGCTCAGCGCGACCGTGGCGAACGGAAGGGAGGTTTCCGAGTGGCTGGGAGCGGATCTCGTATTCAGCGAGTGGAGGCCGGTTAGCCTCAGGGAGGGGATCATCCTCGATGGGAAGATGATCTTCGAGGACGGGGAGGCCGACTTGAATGGGAAGGACGAGATGCTGGCCTTGGTCCGCGATACGATGGATCTTGGGGCTCAGATGCTCATCTTCGAGAACAGCCGCAGGAACGCCGAGGCCACGGCGATCAAGGTGGCCCGGGTGGTGGGCGAGGGATCAGAGGACCTTGCTCAAAGGATCCTTGCAAGCGATGAAGGTGAATCCTCCCGAAAGCTTGCGGATTGTGTCCGAGGAGGTTCGGCCTTCCACCACGCAGGCCTCTTGCCCGATCAACGCAGGCTTGTGGAGATGGGATTTAGGGAGAACCAGATCAAGGTGATCGCAAGCACGCCCACGCTTGCTGCCGGCCTTAACCTGCCTGCGCGAAGAGTGCTCGTCAGAAGCTACAAGCGCTACGATCCCGGCCTCGGCATGGTGCCGATACCGGTGATCGAGTATCGCCAGATGGCTGGAAGGGCGGGGCGTCCAGGACTGGATCCCTATGGGGAGTCCTTCCTCATGGCGAAGACCCGCGTCGAGTTCGACCAGTTGATGGAGGGATACATCAGGGGGGAGCCAGAGGAGATCCTCTCGAAGCTAGCTCGCGAGAGCGCATTGAGGACGCATATCCTCTCTACCATATCGACCGGCTTTGCCGAAAGCTTCGATGCTTTGCAGGCCTTCATGGCCTCCACGTTCTATGCCCATCAGCAGGACCCATGGCGGCTTGAGGCAACGATTGAGGCCGTTTTAGATTTCCTGGAGAAGTCCGGCATGATCTCGGTCGACGTCGATCTGATGGAGGCAACGCGTCTAGGATCTCTAGTTTCAAGGCTCTACATCGATCCCCTCAGCGCCGTTGTGGTCATCGAGAACCTCCGGGGTAGGGCGAGTCCCACTGAGATCACCCTCCTCCATCTCATCACCAAGACGCCTGACATGGAGCTCTTCTACATACAGAGGACCGATGGCTGGCTCGAGGAGTTCATCGATAGATACCGTGATCATCTGAATCCGGAGGAGAACTACGACTGGCTGCTCAAGGAGGTCAAGACGACTTCCATGCTACTCGACTGGATATCGGAGGTCAAGGAGGAGGATATCTGCGAGCGATACCACATAGGCCCAGGCGATATCAGAAGGGTCGCGGAGACCGCGCAGTGGTTGATGCACTCGGTATCGGAGATCTCGAAGCAGCTCGACCTTGGCTCCACCTTCCGCGCTGCCCAACTTGAGGAGCGGATACGCTATGGAGCAGGTCCGGATCTCCTGGCCTTGTTGGAGATCAAGGGCATAGGACGCGTGAGGGCAAGGAAGCTCCATCGAGCAGGATATACGAGCCTTGCTATGCTCAAAGAGGCGGGCCTCGAGAAGATCTCATCCGTCATCGGTCCAGGCACGGCGGAGAAGGTCATGGCCCAGCTAAGGGATTAGATCCATGCGCATTAACCTTGGAGGAATCGTCCACCTTTCCACCATCGACTGGATTGGCGAGGCGGCAACGGTCGTATTTCTACGTGGCTGTCCCCTTCGCTGTCCCCACTGCCAGAACAGGTCGCTCCAGGCAGGCCTCTCTTTTGCGGATCTCTGCCTTTCTGAGGGCGTATTGAAGGTCCGAAACGAGAAGCCTATGACTCGTCAGGCGACGCTAGGATCGTTCTCATACCGAAGGAGGGGGAGAGAAGGTCAGATAAGCGCGATCGTCCTCTCTGGAGGAGAGCCTCTAATGCAGCCTGCGGCCGTTCGCGCCCTTGCGATGCTAGTGAAGAGGGAAGGGTTGTTGGTAGGGTTGGAGACATGCGGCTTTTATCCCCGACACTTGCGATCCCTTGCTCGGGATGGGTTGCTCGACCGAGTCTTCCTCGATCTCAAGGCCCCCTTGCGCGATCCAGACTACCTCCGGGCGACGGGCGTGGAGGATGTGGCCCCTCGCGTCCAGGAGAGCCTCGCCATCTGCCTTTCAGAGGGCCTCCCATTGGAGGTTAGAACGACCGTCTTTCCCGAGATGCCAGGTCAAGGGCAGCTCGAGGAGATGGCGAGATTCATTGATGAGATGAAGGTGGAGTACCCGGAAAACCGCCTTCTTCGATTCGCGATTCAGCAGGGCCGGCCCTTGGAGGCCGAGTTTCAGCCCATCGAGCCCGAGGTCCTGGAGGAGATGGCTCGGGTTCTGGGGGCAGAATTTAGGCTCAATCGCAAGCATTAGGTAGGGTGCCTGCCCGAGTGATCTGTGTTATGGGATTGAGGATCATCGCATTCGTTGGCTTGCCTGGTTCGGGCAAGGGCGTCGCCTCGGATATCGCAAGGAGCATGGGCCTTCCTGTCGCGGTCATGGGAGACGTGATCAGGGAGGAGGCTTCTTGCAGGGGCCTTTCAGGGACCGACAATGATCTGGGGATGGTTGGAAACTCGTTGAGGCGAGAGGAGGGCGCAGATGCCATTGCGAGGAGGTGTCTTTTAAGGATGATTGCGTCCGGCTCGCCCGTCTACGTAGTCGACGGCATACGCAGCCCTGAAGAGGTGGAGCTCTTTCGAAGCCATTCCCAGGAGTTCCATCTTGTGGCGGTCACTGCATCGGAGGAACGACGAAGGGGGCGGATCACTACCAGGGGGAGGGTCGACGACGGGCAGTCCCTGGAAGGCCGAGAGAGGCGTGAGATCGGTTGGGGGATGGTTGCGGCGATTGCGCTCGCCGATTCCAGTATATCCAACGATTGCGATCTGGAGTCCTTTCGCGAAGCGGTGAGGGATCGGCTGAGTCAGTTCTAGCCAGGGCTCGGCCGCCTGATTTAAATGTTCGGATATCCTATTGGATGGTTGGAGGTGACCAATTTTGTGTACAGTGGGTGGCGGCCCGGACCTGGGAGACCTGGAGTCCCTGGCAACCAAGGATTATATCTGCTCGGAATGCGGGAACAAGTTCAAGGGCATGGGCAAGAGGCCGATGTGTCCTTCCTGCAAGTCCAGGAAGGTCAAGGCGGCAAGCTGAGAGCATATGCAGATCGAGGTCCGAGAAGATAACGTGGCAATTTTGCGAGGACGCGAGGGGACGGTGGCGCTTGTCAAGGCTCTCGGGAGGTCTTTCTTCCTGGACGGCCCGGATGAGGAGATCGTTCTCTTCACCGATCCAGAGGACCTCATAGTTGCCTCTTCCTTCGGGGTGGGCGAGAAAGTTGAGAAGGGATTGATCTGCACGCTCTTCCAGATTAGGGAGCTTGGATCCCCCTTGATCGTACTTCCCAAAGGCCATAAGGCCTCGCCTCGGCTCAAGACGGTCGTCTCTCTGGGTGAGAGGACGCGGTTGAGCTGCAGGATTCAGCCGGGGACGCATCCGGAGCAGGACGTTCTCTGCGCCGCAGAGGAGCTGGACGGACTGGAGATAGTTGCCGTGCCTGGAGGGGCTCTCATCGAGGGGTTCGAGGGGCAGGTACATCTGGAGCGATTCTCCTGAGCGTTGATCCTAATGGGGGGGCTACGTTGATTGCAGCGAGGAGCGATCTTGTGTTTGGGGCAAGAGAAGACATGACCGGAGGTGTTCGTTTATGGGTATAGTTGAAGGATCTCTAGTGAGATATAACGGCACGGGGACCGTGGGAGTTGTAAAGGCGCTCAAGGAGGAGGACGACGGCACCTGGGCCTTGCTCGACTCCACGCGGCTATTCTATCATATATCCTCCCTGGAGACCATCGATCGGGTGCCTGAGAAGAGGGAGATGAAAAGCCTTACTGTGGAGGATATCGAGGCCAAGATGAAGGCCCACAAGGCCATGATGGACGAGGCCAAGATGCAGGATGAAAACCTTGAGACCGGCGGTTAGGATCGGGGTAGTTGTCCACGGGCCCGAGGTCATCGACTCGGGTGCGGCCGTAACTACGCTGGACCGGCTCTCTGCCTTTGGCGAGGTGAGGGCTGTTCTTGGCGGCACCATGGGCAAAGTGGCGGTGATCGACTGGGGGCTCGAGGATAGGATCGATATCTCCAAACGAATGGTCCCCAGCCGATCCCTCATCGACCTGCAAGTCGACTCTGATATCCTGATTCTCTTGAATCAGGCGAAGAACAGGGAGACAGCCCTTGTTTTCGGATCCATGATCGCCGCCCGGGCCTCCCTCTATCGGCCACTGATCCAGGTGGATTGGGGCGGTCGGCTCATTGCCTGCCTTGTCGGCGAGGAGACGCAGCTTGCCCAGTCCTTGGCGACGGATCTGGGGCTCGATCTTCTGGCGTCGCCGACCTTCTCTGGGCAGACCGTCGACGTGGGGGGCCGGCATACGCGAAAGGTCGTTGGAGTTGTCCCCGGTGAGTGCTTGACCCTCGACGGAATAGTGATCGGGAGGGTTACCGGAGACGAGGTGGAGGTCGCAGTAGCTGGGGGGCGCATAATCGAGCTCAAGGGCGCCCTGCCGAAGGTCCACGGAATGGAGAAGCTATCCGATGTGGATCTGAGGCTTGCGATCCTTCGAAGCGGAAATATCAGAAGGACGAATGCCCCCTCTCGTAGGCTCGATCCCGGCAGAGTCGGCGAGCCTGAGGGCCATATCGTCATCATCGACCATGCTGCCGAGGGGGCGTTCGAGTCTGCGAAGGGCGCGTCCGTTGTGGTGACCGTGGGGGATGATACGACCTACATCACCGGGGAGATCCTGGGGCGCCTCGGCATTCCTTTGATTGGGATAGTTGATGGGGATAGGGACTGTCTTTGCAGCCAGACATGTATGCCGCCTGGAAGCACCATTGTACGAGTGAGGCAGGGAATGGACGATCAAATCGGAAAGAAGATCAGGGAGCACCTCGCGGCAGGCGGCAGTCGATCCATCTGTCAGACGCGGGCGGTGGTCAGGTCGGAGGTGATCCGGCTCGCAGGCGAGGATCTGTTGTGGGCAAAGGACGTTTAGCCGTTATGCGAGCCTCTTCACTATCATGACGGTCGCGTCTCCCTTCAGGGGACGCCCCCCGCTATAGGCCTTGATCTCGGCCTCCACGGCCTCCATTATCTCCTGGGCGGAATGATCCCTTGCCTCTCGGATCGATGTGATGAGACGCTCTGTTCCGAACTTCGCCTTGGAGCCGTTTGCAGCCTCAGTTACGCCGTCGGAATAGAGGACCAGCACGTCCCCGGGGATGATCTCCCTCTCCTCTGTAATCAGGTTGATCTGGTCCATGATCCCAAGCGCCATCCCGCCTCCGACCAGCGTCTCGACTGTTCCCTCCAAGCTCACTATGAAGGGTGGGTTGTGGCCTGCATTCACATACTCGACGATGCCCCTATGTCTGTTGAGTATCCCGAGGAAGCAGGCAACCGGCATGCCTCTAGCTGCGCTCTGGCCGATCTCCATATTTGCCTCCTGTAGGGCAAGGGACGGCTCCTCATAGCTCCTCACGAGGGCTCGAATCACCGCCTTCGAGAGGGTGGCAAGGATCGATGCGCGGACCCGATCCCCCGCCACGTCGGCAATCTCGATTGAGAGCTGCCCATCACCCAGATCGGTGATCTCACTGAAGTCGAAGCCCTCCTGGCCTGGAAGGGTGAATAGAGCGACCTGGTAATCCTCTGGCTGTGGCAGCCTGGACTGAGCCATCCTTCGTCTCAGCTCCTCGGAGATCTCGCCACCAGCTGCTGCTGTTTGGTTCTTCTCCTGAGGTGCGGCCAGCCCTCTCAGATCGCGTTCCATCCGGTTAAGTGCCTGGGAGAGCGCCCCCATCTCGTCAGGGAGGCTCTCGTCGAAGCGGACGTCCAGGTTGCCCTTGCCCAGGCGAGAGACCGAGTCGGTGAGCTGAGTGAATTTGAGGCTGATCTTGCCTCCCAAGAGCACCCCTGCCACTATCAGCATGATGCCGGTGAAGATCAGTGACAGGATCTGCATGAACCCGATCCTCGCGGAGGCCACATTCAGCTCATATGTTGCCTTTCCCGTCACCTCCTCCACGCCAGCCTCGATGTAGCTTGCCGGAATCTGCATCTTCTCCGAAGGAAACGCTATCCCAAGGCTCCAGCCAGTCGTTGCGATGGGTGCGTAGGATATGTAGCAGTCTCCCCTAGACAGTCCCACTACCGATGCCCCGACCTTCCCCCCTGTCATATTCTTCAGGACCCTTAGGAGCTCCGGGTTCCCCATATCCGATGGCCCTCCTTCGGCGAGCAGTTCGGTCCAGGGCACGCTCTCCGGGTTCGTTCGGGGCCTTACGATTATGCTCCCGCTGCGGTCTATTATGAACGGATATCCCCTTCCCTGCATTCCCGAGAGATCCCCGCTCATCGCCCAGAGCGAGATGTCCATGCCGACAACCGCCAAGAGCTCTTCGCCAGCGTATATGGGTGTGGCACAGGTAATTGCCAGAGAGCCGCCTGATACGTTGGGATGAGGCCCCGTCCAGATCGTCTTGCCAGCTGACTTTGCCTCCTTATAGAAGGTTTGATCCCGGGGATCGTAAGGCCTGATCTTGGAGAGGTCATGATCTGCGTTGGGCCAGGAGACGAGGATCCCTTGGTTGGTGCCGATATAGCCCACATCCACAAGCCCCGCCTGATCCACCACGCTTCTAAGGATGGTTGCCGGAATGCGTTGCTCTGGAGGGATGGAGGCTTTTCCAGCCGCGGTCAGGTTGCCTCCCAGGGGTGCGGACCAGATGCCGAAGGCCGAATCAAGGCTTCCGTTCGATTCGAAAGGGTACGAATAGGAGTTGGCTACGAGCACGCCCTGTGCCTCTATCCGCTTAAAGATCCCATCGTATTGGCCAGCCTTTGCGACCGCAAGCTGCACCTGATCCGTATCCTCGGTAGTTGCGAGAGCTAGGGCTGAGCGGTTCAGTGCCGCCGTGCTTAGGTTGGCCATGCGATCCTGAACAACATCAGCGGCCTGGTTCATCTCCATCGTTGTGAGATAGCCGGTCAGCGCGAGGGGGACCAGCCCCGAGATGAGCAACAGCAGCACAAGCTTCAGCCGCAATCCGCCTTTACGAGGGATCTCTTGCATCACTTCATATCTATCTTATATCCGTTCGCGATTCCTCCGGCAGTGGCCTCTTGGATGCCACTCCGGATTGGCCGTTTGCGCGCCGCAGGCTGGAGATCGCCTTTGGCGGCTGCCGTATCGACTGGCCGCTGATGATATAAACCCTTTTTCCGCATGGATCATAATATAATAATTTTTAATCGATATGAGGGCGAGGCCGCCTGCCGGAAAGTATTTATTTGAAATTTCAGAATAAATACTGTGACCGGTTCGTATGCCTTCGTTGCCCAGCTGGAGAGGTTGGATCGAGCGAAGCGCGCCTTCGAATCGCAGATATCTCTTCTCAACCTCATAATCGTCGCAGGCATCGCCTATGCATCTCTCAGCTTGATCGGCATAACCCTCTACTTCAGATTCTACTGGCAGGATACGCTGCTCGCCGAAGTCCCTGCCCTCCTCGCCTTGGCGCTTGGCCTCGTGGGATCCAGGCTCCTCGCCCGTAGGAGGCGTCTCGACGTGCTGCATCTCCTCGGGGGCGATCTTATGGAGATGGCGCAGGCGGCCTACGACAATCGGGCGTCTCGCACGATGGTCATGGATCGGCTGGCCGAGGAGGTCGAAGGAGGCCTCTTCTCGGTCAAGCCGAAGGACATACTCGACTCAAAGGAATTGTTGCGCCGCTTGGTTGGCGTTGCGTTGCTCGTGGTGCTCGTGCTCTCGATCAGCTTGGGAGATCTCGGGGGGGAGATCACGCCGGCGGATCTCCAGATCTTCGACAAGATCAGGGACGATGCGATCTCGCTCTTCGGCGACGATGGAATGCAGGATAAAGGATCTGAGGGGCAGGGATCTTCGAGCATATACGGAACGCCTTCTCTTGCCGTGCTCCAGGAGTCGAAGCTCGAGATGGAGCTCTATCCCGGCATGGGGATTGGATCGAGGGCGATCGAGACCGCACCTGTTGAACATCTTTTTGCAAGCTCGCCTCCGGGCCAGGGGGTAGCGGTATCAACCGAGCTCTACATCGAGAGCCTTCCCCCTCAGCATCGGGAGATCGTTAAGAAGTACTTCCAGATCCTGGCAAAGGATTAAGACCGGTTAGATCTTGTGATGGTGTTGTGCCTTGGAGGCAAGGGTCGGAATGGAGATGACAGAGGACCTGAAAAGCATATACGAGAGATCGCCAGCCATCTTTCAGGGGATCAGATCTGAGATCGAGAGGGCGATGGTGGGCCAAGCGGTAGCAATCGAGCAGCTTCTCTCCGCCATACTGGCCGGAGGGCACGTCCTGCTTGAGTCCAATCCCGGCCTTGGCAAGACGTTGCTCATCAAGACCATGGCCAAGACGACGGGGCTGAAGTTCAGCCGCATACAGTGCACGCCCGACCTGATGCCAGCCGACATCACGGGGACGACCATCATCGAGGAGAGGGATGGCGGCAAGCATTTCCGCTTCGAGGCCGGGCCGGTCTTCGCAAACATCGTCCTGGCCGACGAGATCAACAGGGCTTCCCCCAAGACCCAGTCGGCCATGTTGGAGGCCATGCAGGAGAAGCAGGTGACGGTTGGAAATCAGACTCACCTACTGGATGAGCCCTTCTTCGTGCTTGCCACCCAGAATCCAATAGAGATGGAGGGCACCTTTCCCCTGCCCGAGGCCCAGCTCGATCGATTCCTTCTGAAGATCCTGATCGAGTATCCGACGCCCGAGCAGGAGTATGAGATCATGGAGAGGTACACCGGTCGCTACGATCCACAGGTGCAGATGGTGGTCGGAAAGGAGCAGTTGCTGGCCCTCCAGAGGATCTGTAGGGAGATCCCCGTCTCAGAGGATCTTAAGAGAGATGCCATCAAGGCAATCACATCGACGAGGAAATGGGACGGTGTGCAGTACGGGGCGAGCCCCAGGGCTTCGATCGGACTCATACTGGCATCGAAGGCGAGGGCCTTCTTGAACGGGAGGAGCTACGTATCGAGGGAGGATCTTCATGTGATGGCATATCCCGTGCTCAGGCACCGCGTCATCCTGAGCTTCGAGGCGGAGAGGAGGGGCCTTACCCAAGACCAGGTCATCACCGAGATCCTCAAGGAGAGCAAGCTATAAGTTAGTCTGGCGAGAGGTCGATGGACACCGAGTTCTTCAAGGACCTGGAACGGTTCTCCCTATTAGTCCGAAAGCGCGTATCCACGGCCTACACGGGATCGAGGCGATCGGTCCGGTTCGGCCATGGCATAAGCCCAGTGGGATACAGGGAGTACAGGAAGGGCGACGACATCAAGCTCGTCGACTGGAAGGTCTACGGCCGCACAGAGAAGCTCTACGTTCGGGAGCACGAGGAGGAGAGAAGCCTCATGGTGCACATTCTGATCGACTCGAGCGCCTCGATGGGCTACGCCGGCAAGTTCCAGTTCGCATCAAAAATCGCGGCAGGCACGGCATTCATGGCCGTGCAGGAGAACGAGAAGTTCTCCTTGAACCTCTTTGCTGAGGGTATAGAGCCCGGGGCTCCCGGGCGAGGGCGCGGGTTCCTTATGCGTTACATCGACCTTCTTGACGATACGGTTCCCAAGGGCAAGACCAGCATCAAGAAGGCAGCAGACCAGTTCGATCGCTTGACCTCGTCCACGAGCCTCGTCGTTATGATCTCCGACTTTCTGGATCGGCCAGAGGATATAGAGTCCGCTATCTATCGTCTATCGGCCCATGACCTCATACTGATCCAAGTGCTCGCCCCAGGTGAGGTCGAGCTCTCCCTCTCCGGGGACGTCAGGTTCGTGGATATGGAGTCGGGTCGACGCCTGGTTACGCGCATAAGCCAGAGGTTGAAGGATGAGTATCGGAATCGAATGAAGGATCATGCGAATTCCATCGCTTCCACCTCCAGCAAGGTGAACGCGGACTTCTTCCAGTTCAAGGCCGATATGCCCGTATTCGACGCCTTCTTCGAGCTAAACCAGAGGGCTTCCAAGCCGAGGATCTGATAGCATGCGTTCGAAGGATGAAAGCGTCATACGTCTGGGCTATGGGTCGGGTTATATCGAGTTCTCCCCATCGGGAGAGTTCGAGGTCCTTCTTCCTCGCGAGTTCGGGGCCGCAGGCCCGGGCGAGGTCGATCGTGCCTTAGACGAGCCCTATGGCCCGAGGATCGAGGATCTCTCGGGCAAGAGCGCTACCATCCTCGTAAGCGATGCAACAAGGCCGAGCCCCAGCCATCTCATGGTGCCTTCTCTGGTTCGCCGGCTGGAGGGGATAGGTGTAGGGGATATTCTGGTCGTATTCGCCCTTGGCACCCATCGGAGGATGTCGATTGAGGAGGAGGCAAGGCTGCTAGGCAAGGCCGTTTGCTTTCCCCATCTGCAGCACGATTCAAGGAGGTGCACGGCACTCGGGGAGACTTCCGCGGGAACTCCGGTCGAGATATTCGAGGAAGCGGCCTCTCGCGATCTGATCATAGCGACAGGCAACATCGAATATCACTACTACGCGGGCTTCAGCGGCGGGGCGAAGGCCGTGCTGCCGGGGATCTCCTCTGAGGAATCGGTAATCGCAAACCACATGCTAATGCGCTCTTTCGATGCTCGATCTGGCAACGTAAAGAGCCCCGTTAGGGCCGATATGGAGGACGCAAGCGGCATTGCTGGGCTCGACTTCATACTCAATGTAGTGTTGAACAGCGAGAAGGAGATCGTCTCGGCCGTGGCAGGCGACTATGTGAAAGCCCATCGCCAAGGGGCGGCGACTGTGGATCATATGTACTTGAGGGACGTTTTGCCTGCTGAGATCGTCGTGACCTCTGTCGGGGGATCTCCCAAGGATATCAACCTCTTCCAGGCCCAGAAGGCCTTGGATAACGCCAAGGGGGCGGCAAAGCCTGGTGGTAGCATCATACTGGTCGCCCGTTGTGCCGAGGGTCTGGGAAATGCGGTCTTTAAAAGATGGATCGGGGAGGCCTCCTCGGCCCAGGATTGCTGGGAGCGCTTCGGCCGGGAATACCAGTTCGGAGGCCACAAGGCCGCCTTCCTGGCCCTCCAATCGCTTCAAAACGACTTGATATTGGTCTCGGATCTTCCGAAGGAGGACGCAAAGGCGTGCTTCTTCAGGCATGCGAGGACGATCGAGGATGCAATCGCCATGGCAAAGGAGAGGCAAGGAAGCGATGCTCGCTCTCTGATCATTCCTCATGGCGGTTTGACCCTGGCCCGGGCGAAGGGTGCTTTTCAGGCGAATCGAGCCAGCTATACGGTTGAATCCTCGAAACCTTTTTAATCCTGGTTTCCGTTTGAGTGGATCATGGGAAAGACAGGAACCGTCGAGTGGCAGAAGATCAGGGGCCGCAAGGGTCAGATCAGGCTCGTGGCAAGGGCGGAGTCTACGTATAAGAAGCCCGGGCCCCTACAGAAGTACAGATCCAAAGGGGCCAGGTGCCGGAAGATAAGGAGATCGTCCAAGGCAGTTGTGACTCGCTGATGGCCGCATCTGGGATTCTATAGGCTGATGCTCGATCCGGACCTAGTTCTGGTACGATACGGCGAGATCACCCTCAAGGATAGATGGACCAGGGGCCATTGGGAAAAGATCCTCCGGTCCAACATCGCTTTTGCGCTGCATGAGGCGGGCATTGAGCATCAGATGAGCATTGCTGGGGGGCGCATATTCGTTCATACCCGAGATCCTCTGGCGCCCGGCCTCATCGCGAAAGTCTTCGGCGTAGTCTCCACAAGCCCGGCCTACTCGGTAAAGCCCGATATGGCGGAGATATCGCGAGTGGCCGTGGAGATCGCAAGGGAGACGAAGGCTGCCTCCTTCGCCATACGTCCTCGAAGGTCCGGAGGGGGGATATCGAGCGGGGATCTGGGCAAAGTGGTCGGGGGGATCGTCAAGGAGTCGACGGGGTCCCTGGTCGATCTGACGAGGCCGGAGCTTGAGATATTCATCGAGGCTCGCTCGGACAGGGTGATGATATTCAAAGAGGTGGTTCGAGGGCTGGGGGGGCTTCCCTTGGGATCGCAATCGCGAATGCTCGCCCTGATATCGGGAGGAATCGATTCACCGGTTGCTGCCTGGATGATGATGCGACGGGGGTCGCCCGTCTCCCTCCTGCACTTCGACTCTCGACCGTATGCAGATGCGATTGAGAGGGTGAGGACGGTAGGGGAGGTGTTGAGCCGATGGACGACGGGTCGCAGGATCACCCTCATCACGGTGCCCAATGCGAAGGGCATCGAGGCCATATCCGCCCGATACCCGCGCGCAACCTGCGTCCTCTGTCGAAGGCTGATGTATCGAGTGGCAGTTGAGGTCTCGAAGATCGAGGAGGCAGTCGGCATCGTCACTGGCTACTCCTTGGGCCAGGTTGCCTCCCAGACTCCGGAGAACATAAGGGCTGAGCAGGTGGGCCTGAAGGCTCCCTTCTACCATCCACTCATCGCCATGGACAAGACGGAGATCACGGATCTTGCTCGAAAGATCGGAACTTATCAGATCAGTGTGGAGAGCCAATCTTGCAGCGCCGTTCCCCATAAGCCTATGACGCGCGCGAAGCTCGAGGATATCCGGGCGATGGAGCGCGAGCTCAAGCTGAAGGACCTGGCGCTGGAGCTGCTCGATGAGCGGCGGATAGAGAAGATCTAGGGGCTGGGGAGGTCTCGCATCTCATTGGCCCGGCAGTAGGTGCTGGCCGCTGAAAGAGATCGCAAGAATCGATTGCCTGTAGGCACATCTTTCGAAGATCTTCGCAAAAGTCGATCGCAACCGATTTTCAGTACCTCTCAATACACGACCCGGCCTCAGATGTGACGCGAAATCCTTTCGGGCCTCTACAATATCAAAGATCGCATCGAAGAGAATCCATACATGGCTAAGGCTGTACTGGATGCAAGCTGGAATAGATTCAGGACTTACGTTACGTACAAGGCTGCGAGTGCCGGTCGCAAAGTGGTTCTGGTCAATCCTGCCTATACATCCCAGATGTGCTCTGGCTGTGGTTCGATAGTCAAAAAGGATCTCTCTGAAAGAGTCCATAACTGCCCTAGATGTGGGTTGGTCATGGATAGAGATCTGAATGCTTCAAAGAATATCCTTCGACTGGGATTACAGTCCTTGGTTGGGATACAACCTAGATGCCCCCGAATTCATTCGGGGGAGTAGTCACAGAACGCGAAATATGGTCCCATATCGAGGTCGGCTCCAAGGCCGCCGCCGGGATGTTGAAGATGCTCGATCAGTGGTGTCCTGTCGAGGGGGTGACCGTTTCCCGAGGACTCCACATGCCATGAGGACGAAAAGGCTGACGAAGAAAGAGGCTTACGGAGAAGGAAGCTGACGAAGATAGGAGATCCAATTGTCCAAGCGCGAATATGCCCGGACCAAGCCGATATCCCCAGACGATTCGGATCGGCTCGACATGGAGGGGACTGTGATCTCGGGCATTGGGGAGGGACAGTACTACATCGACCTGCCCGGCTATCGAGAGCAGTTCGAGGAGGCGCTCCAAATGGTACCCTTTCCAGGCACCCTCAACCTGCAGCTCACCCGGAAGAGCATGCCGCTTCGCGAGAGGCTAGGCGAGATGCAGGCAATCCAAGTACGCGGCTTCTCCAACGGCAATCGCACATATGGGGGGGGAAGATGCCATCCCGTAATGATCGGAGATATTAGGGCTGCAATCGTCATACCCGATAGATCCCACTACCCCGAGGACCTGATAGAGCTAATCGCTCCCGTCAATCTGAGGGAGGCCTTGGCCCTGAAAGACGGAGATCTCCTGACAATACGAGTGATGCCTCCGGCAAATCGCTCATGAGAGGAGGGAGGGGATGATCTCCCGGGGACGAGCGGCGCGAGCAAACGGTGGCGACGGGGAGGAAGGCAAGGGCGAGCGACACCCTGACGCCGGTCAAGACGATTATGATAAACGCTCGTAACAATCGGGAGGGAAAGGCCGACCTCGTGATCGCGGAAAGGGCGGCTGTCCACGGAAAGGCTCAAAGCTGGTCGACGATAAGTCCGGGACGGCGCTCTCCAAGGCCGAAGCCTTCCGATATTGGATGGGAAATGGCCCTGTCTTCATGGAGGGTCGAAAGATCATGGAAGCCTATCATCGCCGGTGAGGAACTGTGAGAGGATGATGTGCTAACGCATCATCTCTTGGGATCAAAATTCATCTCCCTTGCAACCTCCTCCCTGATCTCCAGGTCCTCTTGGACCGCCTTCAAAATAGCAAGGCGAAACGCTGTTCCTGCAATAATCCCTCTCAGGAGGGCAGGCCGGCCTTCCTCGCCGACTGCTGAGAATATCCTTCTCAGATACCTCTGAAGGGTGGTTCCGGGGATTTCCCTGTACTGATCGAGCTCGTAGACGGCGCTCTCGATCTCCTCTTGTGCGAAGCCGATATCCAGAAGCAAGGCCTCAAGGTCGAGACCCCCTTCCCGCGATTCCTTTCCATCCATTTCGTTTCCCTCCAGGATAAACTTCAGTATGGCATAGTATCCGCTAGCTGCAAGCGCCTGCGCTACATTGCCTCGCCCGAAATCGAACGAATCTCGATCGAAGAGGCGAAGTGTATCTTATGGAACGCTTCTCCTGCGAGAATGATTTGAATTAGGCTATCAAGAGCACCCTTAAAAATGATCCAACTCTGCTGAATGATCGAATTGTGCTGCTCGATCGAATGGTTGTGATACGATGGCGAACACGTTCATGATCCAGTTGGGCTCATGCATAAAGGACAAAAAACGATATCTAACGATGCTTTCTTTTTCAATGTTATGGGACAACCTTCGTGTCTTGCAGATAAATCAAGGCCCAGTGAGAGGAGACTTGGGAGGGGATGCGACATGGACGATGTAGGAGACGAGGCCCTGATCGAGCTCGATGGGGCCCGGAAAAATAGGCCTGGAAAAATAATGGGGGGAAGAGGCCCCTCATCTTCGCTTATTCAGGCTTATTCGCCCGGATTATGAGGACGGGGCGGTCTCCCATCCTTGAGACGTCATAGGCCGTGCTTCCGATTATCAGCTGCTCCAGCCACCCCATGCCGTGTGAGCTCAAAGCGATGAGGGAGACGTCCTCCTTGGCAGCAACCTCCAATATTTCCTCGGCAGGGCTTCCAACGTCGACATGGACATGGCACTTTATGCCGGACTTCTCCAGATCCTCCCTCATGACGTTCAGCTTCGAGGCTGCCTCCTGATAGCTGGCATCTATCTCCTCCTTGCTCTCGCCCTGGGAGACGACATGGAGCAGCTCGATATCACTAACGCCTTCCAAGCCCTTCATGAAGGATATGGCCTGGTCGGACGGCACTGAGAAGTCGGTGGGACATAGGACCTTGCTGAACGTCCTGTGACAGAACATCTCAAAGACGGGACCATCTGCGCTATCTAGTATCTTATATCGCATGATCAAGAGATGCGTCTTTCCAAAACGCACCATGCTCTTTGCGACGTTGCCCAAAATCACGCTCTTGACGAGGCCCTTGCCTCGAGCGCCCATGACGATCAGGGAGACCTTCTCGGCCTCGGCAACGCTCTCGATCAGCCTGGAGATATTTCCTTCGAGGACGGGCTGAACCTTGGCCACTGCTTTAAGCCCAGTCCCTTCCAAGTACTTCCTCTGCACCTCGATCCTCTCCTTGGCCTCCTCGAGCCTCGCCCCAGGATCCCATACCCTGGCCAGCGGATCGGCAGGACCGACCACGTGCAACAGGACGACTTCCTTCAAGCCGGGCAGCTCGCCGACACACTCAAGGACCTTCTGCGAGTACTTGGAAAAATCCGTAGGAACCAGAATTTTTTCGAACATAACCCTCCGCAATTATTGCTAGACCTCACCATTTCTTATATTTCAATTTACCGATACGCTATTTGACATATAACCGCTCGTCGAAGCATTCGCCTAATCCATCCTCAGGATCCCTCTTCAAGCCTCAACATGTGGAGCTTGAACTCGCTATCGAAGACCCTCCTAGCAGAGAGCCCAACAAGCTCCAGGATCACCACCTCGACTACAAGGTATGTAGTAGCGATCTCCCTTAGGCATCCGGTGAGGGTCTCCCTTCCCCTTCCGACCGAGACGTGCATATGTATGCGGGGTCCATCCTCAGAAGGATATACCGTGCCCAAGCCGAGCACCTCCCATCCCCCCTTTGCCGTCTCGAAGTGAGGGACTGGCGGAATTACAGGGGTCTCGGGGCCTGTCACGATAAGGCCCTCCCCAACTGCACCCAATATATGGATCATCGCCGAGGCGATCCCCTTCTCCCTGACAAGGCCCTTTACGGCCGAAAGGATATCCTCGCCGTCGTCGATCCTCATCACAAAGACCCGTCCCAAACTGCACTCAGAGACTTGCATGACCCCAACGCCTGACCGCCCTATTCGAGCATGCCGCCCCCAACCCTCTCTCCATCACTCATAGACCTGACGCCCTCTTCCCTCCAGAGGGGGCAATCAGCCGGTCCAGGACACACCTTTTCCATCTGGGATTCAATGGAAGGCCGCACCTGCCTTCTAGGAGGTAGCGCTGATGCCTTTTGGAGCTCGATCCTCTCTGACCCCAACCTGAGCGAATCCCCATCTAGATGGAGGTCGGAGACCTCGAGCTTCAGAAGGCTCTCTAGGTCGAGCCCGGCTTCCCGAAGCAATATGAGCGCTATCCGGTCCCGATCCAAATCAACGCATCCCAAGAGCCGCTCCCACGAGGCCTTATCGAGCGAAGCGATCCCGGCATCTCGCACCATCTCCCTCGTCAATAGGCCGAGGTCGTCCGCACAGCCTGGCCGAGCTGCTGAGCCCTCACCCAGGGATCATCCGAGAGGAAGAAGGGCGAGAGTGACTCGCTGTTGTTGGAGCTGTTGTTCAAGTAGAGAGGCGGATCCCGTGGGACGATTCCCATCCAATCGCTTCCGTTGATCACAACCATCCCATCATGCACGTTCTCGACCAGCTGGCCATCGACCAACTCCTTGCCCTTTGGCATCCCCCCCCAACTCCAAAGGTCGCCCGAAGGGCGCGCGCTCGCGTCCTCATCCTCGGGCAATCCCCCCAGCCAGGACCTGCCGAAGTCCCCACCCACGGACTGGATCGAAGAGCTGCAGAATGCTCCGCCGATCAGGATGGAGACGACCAGGAAGACCGCTACCAGATATCCACTCTTGCCAAACATATGCCATCCTCAGAGAATAGATTGCCCGTCGATCGGAAGAATATTGCGCCTCGTCGGATCAAGAGCGATAGGGAACCTTCTGGCGGATCTTGGCAGCTTTCGCTCTCAATTGGTGGCTACTGCCTAATTATATATAACAAACCGCGAATGAACACGAATGAACGCTAATTGCCTTATCGGATTCGCGTTCATTAGCGTGAATTAGTGGTTTTTTATAAATAACCGCGAATGAACACGAATG
>CAZWDT010000039.1:0-28930 GCA_964632755.1 uncultured Methanotrichaceae archaeon | reverse complement strand
TATCGTAGTGTACAAATCGATATACTGAAGGGCTTAGCCATCATATCAGTTATACTACTTCATAGCTGGGATACCTCATTTTTACTACGGATTGGTGCTCCGTATTACATTTCGCAAGCGGTACCGATATTTATAAGTATAGCAGCATATAACGGTGTCAATTCTTATGTTAGAGCAAATGCAACTACATTAGTTCAATGTTATAATAACATATCTCGTCGCCTCAATAGACTTGTCTATCCTTATTGTGTGGTTTTTTCAATTGAATATTTATTTATTTTATTTGCTAATTTATTTTTGGAAAATAATGCAGGGATGCTCGCATCTATTACAGGCAAACCATTAGAGCAGATTCATGCATTTATTCATGCTTCTTATAGCTATCCTCACGTATTCGTTTTTATTGTGACAGGTGGTTACGGTCCAGGCAGCTTCTTTATTCCTGTGTTGATACCGTTAATTCTTAGTTTACCAATATTATATTTATTAGCTCGTAGGAA
This sequence comes from uncultured Methanotrichaceae archaeon, assembly GCA_964632755.1. GTDB lineage: Archaea > Halobacteriota > Methanosarcinia > Methanotrichales > Methanotrichaceae > JAFGMR01. Next base: position 28,430 of record CAZWDT010000039.1, on the reverse strand, counting down.
TTTATTGTTGATGCTAGTTGTAGCGTTTATTGTTGACATGACCTTTGAGGCATATGCACTTAAATCTGGTATGCCAGATTGGATGTACCGGCTTTTGTTTATTAGATATCTATTTGCGTTCGGGTTGGGCACATGGCTGGCATTCGGAATAGACCGGAGATGGTTAGCAGTTGGTGGCATAATAAGTGTTATCTATATAACTGCTGTGAATTATTTAGGTTATACTCCACTAGCACAACCTAGCTGGGGTAGCCAGAATGCATTATCATTCGTATGGCCGCTAGTTCTCGTTGTGATTGGATTGCACATAGCCCCTGAGTGCATTAATAACATATACATTGAGTCCATTTCGGAAATTGGCAAAGCATCGTATCATATCTTTCTAACACAAATGGTTTATTTCTGGGCTATAGGAGGTTATATAAACAAACTATCCGTTGCTTCTTTTATTATTAATATTATTGTATGTGTTTCAATTGGCTTAATATTTTATTATTTTTCGCAAATTGTAGCAGATAAAGTCAAGAATTGAAGTTCTTAGGGCCAATTTTTTTTTTTTGAGGACGCCAAACGATCTTATACAAAAGACGTACTTATGCGGATCGATTTAAGTAGAGCAGTCTACTGAACCCTGGGGCAGAGACAGAGCCGATTATTGCAACGTTTCGAAGCCGATAACATCGACGAGCTCTTGGGCGATGCTGAGCTCATCGTAGACGCCCTCGACAGCCTCTCCTCGATGCTGCCACTCTTACGAGGATATGCCCTACCGGCGCTTGCCTATGCGCCCTCAATGCATTAGCACGATCCTTCGATAATCGCATATAGCATACAGACGCAGCGGCAAAAGCCCTTCATCCCAAGATCCAATCCATATCGCTTGGCTTAAATCGCCTGAGCTTCATTCTTCCAGCCGATGTCCAAAGATCGCGATCTTAGCCGATACTCTCGCCAGATACCGCTGCTCGGCGAGGATGGCCAGGAGAGGCTTTTTGCCTCCCATGTATTCATCGCGGGCGCAGGGGGCCTCGGCTCGGCTGCCGCTTTCTACATGGCAGCGGCAGGCTTTGGCCGGATCACCATAGTGGATGGCGACAGCGTTGAGACGAGCAACCTGAACCGCCAGATCCTCCACGGAATGAAGGACCTTGGAAGAAGCAAGGCGAGTTCCGCATGCGAGTCCATGAGAGAGCTGAACCCTGAGGTGGAGGTGGAGCCTATATGCGCAACGATCGAAGCCGACAACATCGACGAGCTCTTGGGCGATGCCGAGCTCATCGTAGACGCCCTCGACAGCTTCGACGCAAGGTTCCTCCTGAACAGGGCGGCGATCGAGAGGGAGATCCCCCTCTTCCACGGGGCGATCTCCGGCTTTCGGGGCCAGGCAACGACGGTGATCCCGGGAAGGACGGCGTGCATTCGATGCATCTATCCCAGGCACCCTCCATCTACCACCCCGCCAGCCCTGGGCTCTACCTGCGGCATCATCGGCTCCATCCAGGTGAACGAGGCGGTGAAGTACGTGGGAGGAAAGGGCTGCCTCCTCGAGAACCGCCTCGCCATCTGGGATGGTCTCGCCTCGGTGCTCGAAGAGGTCGAGGTTGACCGCGATTTACATTGCCCGGACTGCGGTCCATCCCGGAGGCGGTGAGGTTTAAGTATGTTTCAAGATCCAAATATCCAGAGGAGGATGAAATGTTCGAAAGGGGAGGGAAAGCGCTCTTATTGATGGGCTGCCCAGAGGTGCCGGTTCAGACGAGCATCGCCCTCTATCTATGTTCGAGGTTGAGAAGGGATGGCTGGGAGGTCCTCGTGGCCGGAACCGGCGCCGCCCTGAAGCTCTTGGAGGTGGCCGACCCTGAGAGGCATTACCTCTCGGAGACGATGAACCTCGACGATTGCATAGCGAAGACGGTGGAGGGGGAGATGACGTTCGATATCTGCTTCGTATTCATGCACAGCGACGCTGGAGTGACCTATGGGGCAACGATTCGCAGCATATCGAGCGCCAGGATCTATGCCCTCATCTACGGCAGAGGCGCCGAGGAGATCGCAGAGATGGTAGACTTCGACTGCGAGAGGATCGCTGCAAAGGCGGTGCACAACCCAGCTCCGCTGAAGGCGAAGATCGACAAGGTGATGGGATGGGCTGCATAGAGGCCCTCAAGCCGGAGGTGCTCCTCGCTCGGATCTCCTTCAAGGAGGCCCGAGAGTACATAGAGTCACACGCCCCAGAGGTCCACCACGTCCAGCCGGGCTTCAAGCTCTTCGGCGAGTACCTGATAGGCGTCCCTCCACTAGCGATTGGGATCGAGGACGATAACATCTTATTTCCATTCACAAAGCCCTGTTATGGGACGTTCGTCCTCCGCCTGAAGGACGGCGCTGAGGTCGAGAGGTTCAGGTCGGAGGTGAGCGCGGAGATGAAGAGGTCGCTCAAGGGAAGGGGGCGCAAACGTTGAAGGTCAACGTCGTGGCATTTGCGAACTTCCGGGAGATCCTTGGAAAGGAGATCGAGGTTGCGCTCCCTGCAGGGGCAAGGCTGAGGGACCTTCTCGACCTGCTCGCAAAAAGCCATCTCGGCCTCCATGAGGAGGTCTATGAGCCCACAGGGGCGCTAAAGGATACGGCGATGATCATGCTCAACCGCGTGAACATCGACTCACAGGGGGGGCTCGATGCGCCCCTCACGGAGGGAGACGAGCTTGCCATCTTTCCTCCCTTTGCCGGAGGATGATGATCCATATCGGCGCGGAGGAGATCCCCCTGGAGGAGATGCTCTCTCAGGCAAGGAGGCCGGAGGTTGGAGCGGTCGTGACCTTTCTGGGCATCGTCAGGGACGACGGCATCCAGGGCATGGAGGTCGAGGCCTACAGGGAGATGGCCCTCGCCGAGCTCGATAAGATCAGAGAGGAGGCCTTGGACCGCTTCGATATCAGGTCGGTGGATATAGTCCATAGAGTTGGGCGCCTCTCCATCGGAGACGACCTTGTCGCGATCGTATGCGCTGCCCCCCATCGACAAGCGGCATTCGATGGCTGCTCATTCGTCATCGAGGAGCTGAAGCGGCGCTCTGCCATATGGAAGAAGGAGCTCTCGGCAAAGGGTGATAGATGGGTCTAAGGATTGGAGAGGGGGGCTACCTCCTCTGGGCTAGCGGGGTGCTTGAGGGATTCGAGGTGATGTAGATATGCCAAGGCGACTGAACGAGGACGATCTCGATATACTGCGTAAGCTCGCGCCCGAGCTCGAGGCGCTGATCTGCTCTGGATCGGGAGTTGAGTACAGGTCGATTCTTCCACCGCTTGCAAACCATATCTCGCGAGATCTGATCGACTTCGCGGGCAGGCTCGACCGTCTCTCCTCAGACGAGCTCTCCTACCTCTGTCGGATGATACTTGAGGGAAAGGAGAGCCTCGGCTGCCTGGAGATCGAGTACGCTCTGGCCTTCTTCCAGCTCGTAGCGTCCAAAGTCTCGCCGGATCTGGCAGCGCAAGTGGAGGAGGCCTACGAGTCCGAAGGCGAGTGCTATCTGTGAGAGCTTCCGGATAAGGAGAGAATGGGAACTGTGGACATGGAGGACGAATAGGAATGGGCGAGGATTGCATATTCTGTAAGATTGTAGAGGGGAAGGCAGATGCCCGCGTGATCTACGAAGACGACCTATGTATGGCGATCTTGGATATCAACCCCTTCGCGATGGGCCACACGCTGGTGATTCCAAAGAGGCATGTCCCATGGTGGCACGACCTCTCCGAGGACGAGGTCGAGGCCGTATTCAAGGGGGCCCAGAAGGTTGCGGGTAAGATCAAGAGGGCGTTTTCTCCAGACTTCGTCGCCCTCTACATCAGGGGGCGAAGGATTCCCCACACCCACGTATTCCTGGTTCCGACCTACAGTAAAGACCCCATCGACCGCTTCTTCAACGCGCTGGAGGGCTTCCAGGAGGGGGCGGGAATGATGGCAGGTCTTTGCGAGCCAGCTGCCCTTGAAGAGGCTCTCCGAAGGCTGGAGGCTGCCTAGAGCTCTGCCCCGGGGAAGTCGTATACCTGGGTGATCTGATCTCCCTTGGCCTTGAGCTTGGCATATAGGAACTCGGCCCTCTCCAGGCGCACTCTGATCACATTCAATGTGATGGGAAGGGACGCGATCCTCTCAGGCCTCAGGCCCCGGGCCTTCAATATCTCTTGGTACTCCTCCTCAGCGGGAGCTACGATCGTGGCGGTTCCGGATATTTGGATCCCTCCGATGGTGGCCATGCTCACGTATTCGTCGTATACGGCGATCGAGACATTGGGGTTTAGGAGGATATGGGCGAACTTCTCACCGCCCTCGCTCAGCATGTAGATGGAGCCATCCCTGTAGTTGTACTCGATGGGCGTTGCCCTGACGCGGCCGCAATGGCCGCACGCAAGCGTGCAGATCTTGTGCGACGCGAGAAAGGCCTCGATCAGCCTTCTCAGATTCCCTCGTTCCATCCCCGGGCTCCGCGTATCCCTCTCCCTCTTCAGCTCGAGGGCGAACTCCGCCACCGCCTCCATGTCCATGCGGTCGACGCTCTCGAAGGGAGTCCCCGTCCTCTTTGAGAACACCTCCATTCCGAGGAAGTCCGCCTCGTCAAGCCTCTCCAGCTGCATCCTTCCATCGAATACCCGGGATGCGATCACCTCGCCTCCCAAGAGCTCCTGGAGCTGATCGATGTTCCTCTTCCCGTCCTCCCTGTTCAGGCAGGTGCAGAAGAGGGCAACGGGCTTGTCGCTTAGCCAGTCTCTCCCCTCTCGAATGAAGTTCCATATGGCTGGGCTTGCCATGCCCTTGTAGATGGGCGTGCCAAGGACTACCAGCTCGAACTCGCGTAGCTCAGGCCGAAACTCCTCTGCCCGGCAGCACCTTGAAGGTCCAAGCACCATTGAGATGGCGGAAGCAATCTCCTCTGTGGACCCATACTTGCTCCCGTAGATTACGAGCGTCCTCATCATCAGCATCACCGAGCCATATCGAGCCTTCCTCTATCGGGTGGACGCTCAATGGGTGGCGGTCGAACTTGCGGAGCGATCATCCCCCTCGAGCAGCTGGCGATACGCTTCGATTGCCATCTCCCTCACGTCCAAGCCCATCTCCCTCGCGACTAGGAGCACCACTGCATCGAGATCCACCAGCCTCTGGAGCGAGTCCTGGCGCTCGTTTACGAGAGCGATCACTTCTTTTCGGCCCATGCCCGTATTAGAGGTTATCAGCCGCACCGCCCTGTCGAATAGGCTCTCCTCGGCCTGTGGCTTGAAGCCGATTGGCACCTCTACCTCATCCTCCTCGAAGGAGGCGTGGACCATATCCCCCTCCAAGCAGATCATGCCCTCCTTCTCCGCCTCCAGCAAGAGGGCACGCACCTTGTCGGGAGGACCCCATTTGAGGTCGAGCGAGATCGTGAATATGAAGTCGCTCACCTTCAGGCTCTTTTTTCCCCGCTTCTTGAAGGGCGTGGCCACCAGATAGGCTCTCTCCTTGTCCAAATACGATTCCCCTAAAGCCTTTGATGAATGCAGATATAAATATCCCTTGGCTGGCTGGAGATGGCCACAGGACCGCCTAATCCCTCCGCACCATGCTGTTTATGATCAGATCCGAGCGCTCCAGCGCCTGGTGAGTATGGCCAAAATGTAACGCGGCCTCTCTCATGATATCCTGAAAGCCCTCGAGGTCACCGGCATCGATTCTGTCGGAGAGTCGCATGCATTGGGCGATGAACGTATCCCTAACCTCGCGGGCGAAGGGATTTCCCTGGATCGAGGCATAGAGATCCGGGCTCTGGTCCAGGATTCGTCCGACGAAGTCGAGCATGATCTCATAGACCGGGGACATGAACCGGCGTGAACGCTCAACGTCGAAGTCGAGAGCCTCAAGGGATGCCCCGATTCCGATGTAGGCGAAATGGGTGAGGGCCTGGACCACGGCCATTACACGATCGTGTTCGGCAGGCGTCATCACTTCGATTTTCGCCCCATCGCCTTGGAAGATTGAACGCATCACATCAAGCCACTCTCCCGAGGAACCCAAGGCAGGCGTGAGTATGATCGTCTGTCCCCTCAAGGAGGGCATGGTGGGGCCGAACATCGGATGAGTCCCGAGGAGATCGACTCCCGGGGGCGCAGAGCGGATCATGGCTTCCATCGGCCCCGCCTTGAGTGAGGTCAGGTCCATGAGAAGCGATCCTGGCAACATGTGCCCTGCAACGCTCTCGATCACCTCGACGGTGCGTTCGATCGGGACGCTTATTACAACCACGTGGCTTTCCTCGACTGCCTCCATGAGGTCGTCTGCCCATTCGACCCCCATCTCGGCCGCCTTCTCTTTCTTCCCGCTCGGTCCCCAGACGGAGACCAGAAAGCCCCTCTCGTTGAAGTAGCGGGCAAACCAAGATCCCGTCTCCCCAGTCCCGCCGATGATCAGCATTCGCTCTTCAGTCATCTCCTCCCTCCCAGGGCCTCCCTTACAGCCCTCTCCATAGTATCCACAGGCGCCTCAAGCCCTGTCCATATCCGAAACGATGCCGCCCCCTGGCCGACCAGCATGGAAACCCCATCGAGCGCCGGACACCCCGCCCTCTCGGCGTCCATGAGGAGCTCCGTCTTCCGGTTGTACACTATATCGAAGACTGCCTTCTCTTTTCGTAGCCACCGGGGATCGATCAGCCTCGCGTCGCCCGGAGACATCCCAATCGAGGTCGCATTGATGATGAGGTCTGCCCAGGTGACGAGCCGTTCCAGCTCGTCGAGGCCGAAGCCGTCCGCGCCAGAGCGGCTCGCCAGATCCACTGCACGGGCTTTTCCACGGTTGGCAATCGCAATCTCCGCCCCCTCCTGCGCGAGCATGAAGGCAATCGCCCTTGCCGCCCCACCCGATCCAATCACGAGCACCTTCTCTCCCTTCAGCGCAACGCCCGCCCCTTCGAGGGCCAATTTGGCGCCCAGGCCATCGGTATTGAAGCCCCTCATCTTGGCCGGAACCACGGTATTGATCGCCCCCATCTCCAAGGCCACGCTGTCCGGCGTGAGATAAGCTAGAGCCCTCTCCTTGAGGGGGATGGTGAGGTTCAGGCCTGAGAATCCCATGGCTCTCGCCCCGTCAAGGGCGTCCTCCAAATCGTCTGGAGCCACCCGAAATGGATGATAGCAGGCATTGAGCCCCAGGGCGCGAAAGGCGGCGTTCTGCATGGCGGGTGAGAGGCTGTGTTCGATTGGGTAGCCGAAGATCCCGTAGCTCTTCATGAGGGGAGATGCCCATTCATCGAATAAAAATCGTTGCCAAATGGGCGTTCCTCCTCCTGCCCGGGGGACAGACGTTGGATCCAAAGGCGGGCAAGAGGGAAAAACCCCACTTCAGCCTTGACAACATCCCAGAAGCGAGAAGGCTGCATAAGCGAGAAGACGGACCCGAAGGGCCTCACATCCCGAGGAGATGGAATGCCTCCCAAACGGCTCCGCCGACAAGCCCCCCGAAGAGGGTTGCAAACAGGTTCACGCCGCTGTTGGTCAGCTGCCCCCCTCTCTGCAGTGTAGCTCCAAGGAGGCTATCGAAGTTGGTCCCCAGGAATCCTCCAACAAGGGCTGCGATGATCCCTTGCCACCCGGCGAGGCCGACGAGCGCCGCGAGGATGCCTATTGCGAGAGCGCCGAGAAAGGCAGCGCCCTCCCCCAGCATCGTCACGCCGCCGTCCACGCCGGGATCGACGGGCTGCAGTGTGGTGATCATTACGGGCTTCGATCTGCTCGTCTGTCCGACCTCGCTTGCCAGAGTATCGCCGTTTGCCGTTCCCACCGCTCCCAAGAACGCGAAGAGGAGGAGATCGGTCCCGTATACGCCATAGCCTATGGCGAGAGCAAGGGCAACCAGGCTATTGCTGAAGACGTTCTTGTAGCCCCTAACCCCCCCGCGGGACTGGGCGACGCCCAACTTGACCTTCTCCGCATATCTGAATCTGGTAAACCCGCCTCCGAGAAGGTAGAAGCAGAGGAGGAGGAGGAACCACGAGATCCCCCCAAAGAGGATGACGAGGATGCAGATTATGATCTCGCTCAACACGGCATCGACATCGGCTGCCTTTGCCCAGTAGGCCCCAAGCCCCAATGCCAATGCGAAGGTATAGATCAAGAGCAGCCTCCACAGCTCGGGGAGGGGGTAGTCGAAGCTGAAGAGCCACATCACCATGCAGGAGCCGAATGGTACTGTGAAGTCCTCCTCAGAGGATACGTGCTGCAAGAAGGCCCCGCTCAGCCCGCCCAACATGGTGAGGAAGAGCACCTTCTCTGGAAAGAGCTCGGTCGAGGCGAGTATGGCTGCAGGATATCCCAGGGCAACTGCCACCATCAGGTAGATCAGGCTTCCTGCGAGCGAGGCAAACCTCTTCGAGGCTACCTGCGCGAATGTGGGCAGTATAAAGGCGATAGAGACCACATATAGCGGGAGGTCCAGGGAGATATAGTCGAGGGCGTATCGGAGGAGGAGGAGCAGGGCGAAGGAGGCCGATAGCATTCGGGCCGACCGGCTGAAGTAGGAGATGAACGCCAGGGGAAGGACCGTCATCACACCAGCATAGGGCAGGAAAAGCACGGTCAGGCCTGCCGCAACCCTTGCCAAGTCCTCTCTCTGCATAACTTGCGCATTGTAGCACCATACCAAAAATACTTTGCCTTGGAGATCGCTCGCGTTGATTGCCATGCTTCGATACCTCTACGAGAAGCGTCTCATGAGGCAGATCTCCCCATATCCGGTTCCCTCCTGCGTCGCAATAGTGATCTCCTCAGGGGATCTCGACGGCGCCGGCCTCGATAACCTTCGTGAGGTGATAGGCTGGATGGGCCCGCTGGGTGTGAAGAGCCTCCTAATCTACATCGCCGAGGACCGGCCAGAACTGGAGGCGGCCTTGATGAGGGGGCTCGCCGAGATCCCGGCGAGGATACACATCCATCGCAGGCGCGGCAAGGTTCTCAAGAGCGATGGACTGGGGATGGACGTCATCATCTCGCTCGGCTACGGCGGCAAGCAGGAGGTGACCGAGGCCATAACCAATATTCTCGTGAAGGTGGAACGCGGCCTGATAGAGCCCCAGGAGATCGATGAGAAGATGATCGAGGCAAATTTGAGGTTTCGCTTCAAGCCAGATCTTGTCATCCGCGCCGGTGGACGACAGCTGAGCGATTTTATGATCTGGCAGGCCGCCTACTCAGAGCTCTATTTCACCGAGGTCAACTGGAACTCGATTAGGAGGATCGATCTCCTCCGGGCCATCAGGGACTACCAGGCCCGGGAGAGGCGGTATGGCCGATGAACCGAAGCGTGCGGAATTGAAGGATGAACCCTCGTTAGCGGCATTGGCTCCGGAGGGCGGCCTGCTCCTGAACCGGAAGAAGCGACAGGAACGGCGAGGGGATTGGCAAAGAGAGGACTATCTCCTCGTTGACCGTCATCATGTTCACCCCCGCTTCTCGGGCGTTGGCAGCGTCCACGCGTATCACCTTCGGGTTGCTGGTGCGAAATGTGCCAACGTGCCATGCCTTCTCAGGCGTTCTGCTGAGATGGACGTATCGCTGAGAGGCCGATCGAAGGCCTTCCTCCAGAATCATGGCCGCCTCCTCTTCCGCAGCCCCATAGTAGAGTACATCGTCGTGGTTCTCAGGATGATCCAGGTCCACATCCACCGAGTGCCCATACCTCGCGCGGATCTTGTTCCCGCTGATCTCATACCTCTCTTTAGGATCTGACTGGACCAGGGCCACCACAAGGGCCTCGTTCGCCCATCGATGCCTGGTGCCGACAACATCCCCCAGCACCGATAGATCCACCCAGCCGCGGGGGCTCATGGCAAGGCCTAGGTCATCTGGAAAGTGGCGAAGCGCCCCTGCCACCAGCCGCCCGAGCTGTTCCGTTCGGGATTCGTCCAAGACCAGTGAACCACTCTCGCCGCAGCTGCAACGTTCGCCTCTGAAGTAACCGTCTATGGCGCATCTCCTGATCATCAAGACTCCTCAAGGTTTGGAGAGACGAGCTCACGATAGATATAGGTGACTCTGTCTCCTTTCGGGGACGAGAGGGCAAAGTCTCAAATATCTTTGCCCTGGAGATCATCCTATGCTGGACTCGGATGATATCGAGAGGCAGATGATGGATATTATGCTGCTCCGTCTCGGTGATGAGCGGCTGCAAGGGGAGGTGGAAGGGCTGCTCAGCTCCCTATACGAGCGCGATAGGAGGGTGAGCGAAATGCTCGATGATCTCCTTGACGAGGTGGACGATCTAATAATGCGGTTCGATCTCCTCGATGACTGCGAGGACGGGTGAGGCCCATTGTATAACTTGCCGGACATTCAGGCGTGCTCTCCCGACTATCCCATAAACCTCACAAGGGTTGGGGCAACCGGCGTAAAGAAGCTGGTCAAGGTCGAGCGAGGGGGCGATGAGCGGCCCATTATCCTCATCTCAAGGTTCGAGGTCTTCGTCGACCTCCCATCGGACAGAAAGGGCGCCAACCTATCTCGTAACTTCGAGGTCATCGACGCCGTTTTGGAGGAGGAGATATCAAGGCCCGTCTACGAGATCGAGGAGCTCTGTGGAAAGATTGCGACCGGCTTGCTCGCGAGGCATGAGTATGCTACCCGGGCGGAGGTGAAGATGAAGAGCGAGTATATCGTTCGGCGTCAGACCCCGGCCACTAAGATCACCTGCCAAGAGGTGGTGGACATCTTCGCCGAGGCAGTGGCCCAGGCCGGGCCGACCTCCGATCTGATGAAGATCGTGGGGGCGGAGGTCGTGGGAATGACCGCCTGCCCCTGTGCTCAGGAGATCATGAGAGAGCAGGTGATACGCGAGCTTGCCAACATCGGCCTGGATGCCAAGACCGCGAGGGATTTCGCCGAGAGGATCCCTGTGGCCACACACAATCAGCGCGGCCGTGGCAGCATATCGATAGAGGTGAAGAACCAGCGCTGCATATCGATAGATCGCATCATCCGGATCATAGAGGAGTCGATGAGCTCGCGCGTATACGGCCTTTTGAAGAGGTCGGATGAGGCTCTCGTCGTCTCTCGTGCCCACAGCAACCCCAAGTTCGTGGAGGATTGCGTGAGATCCATGGCACAGAGGATTGTGGAGAGCTTCGATGAGCTGCCTGATGGGGCGGTTGTAACGATCAAGCAGATCAATGAGGAGAGCATCCACCAGCATAACGCCTTCGCTGAGAGGACCGCAACCATGGGGGAGCTAAGGGCAGAGCTCTCCTCATGTATGTGAGGGCGAAAACTGCATGCCCTTAGTGGAACGAGATGCATAGATCCATGTCGAAGAAAATAATAGCACTTGGCGAAACGCTTGCGGCGAGGATCGAGGAGAGGGGGATAATCGCAAGATGCGAGATGCTCCAGCGCACATATCAAGCCGTCAGGGAGGCGAATCTCGCGACGGAGGATCGAGAGGAGCTGGCCCTTCTGACCGGCAAGAGGAGAATTGCACCTGGCATCTTTCAGAGCATGATGAGCGGAGAGTCCGTCCTTCCTTTGATCCCCAAGCTGGATAGCGCGATAACTATCGAAGGCAGGATATTTCATTTCCCCCTATCCGCCGGATACGACAAGCCGGACTTCCAGAGGGCCTACGAGGCTTTTAGGCGCTCTCGAAAGGAGCTATTGGAGCTCGTCGAAAGCAACCTCGAGGATCTGCTGATGGAGTTCATGGCCGATGCTGGCTACGACCTCCTGGAGAGGACACCATCGGGCCTCAGGTTCGCCGGTCGGGCAGGGATGGAGGTCGAGGTAACGGCCTTCCCTCGCATAGGAATGGTAAGGCTTGATGACTGCCTGAGGGAGGAAAGGGTGGTGCTGGTCCCCCATGAGGAGAGCCCCGCGCCCTTCATAGAGTTCTTCAGGGATTGGAGCGATGCCGCGGAGGAGGCAGGGATGCAGTTCTGGGTTGCCAACATGGAGGAGGGGACGATCGATCCCTTCATAGGTAATACAATTGATCCAAATATATACAAACAGTTTAAGAATCCAGGCCTCTCAACCAGGATCCGGTCCACCTGGAAGCGTTAATTCATTGAAGCGGGGATATATCACGATTGCACGTGATCGATCTTCCCGCGTTGCAGTCCTTTTTTGCTTGTGATGCGTTGATATCCGCAAGCTTTGGGCGCATCTGAAGGTGAGTGAGATGATCGTTCAGCCGCCACATCTGTACGAAGTCCAATTTTTTAAATTGATAGGTGCAATCATTTATAACGATTTTTTGGAGTTGAATTGGAAAATTCATCTGAGCATATCGTTTTCTTTAATGGCTCGACGTTGACCGATAGATTTATCAGCATCGAATACTTCTTGAATATCATCAAAGAGTAGCTCTCTTCGAGGTAATTCAAATGGTTAAATATCTAAAAGAGATCCTGATCGTATCCATCATCCTGGTCGCAACTTCATCCATAGCCCTGGGAATATCCCTCAGCGTCGGCTCCGGCGACGGAGATGGATCCAGCCATATCGATGAGAGCTTCCAGCTGGATGACTCTGCCAAGTTGGTGGAGTCGATCGAGATAGGAGAGGCCATAGTGCAAGATAGGACGATCGATGCCCGAGGCCAAAATGTGATCGAGCAGTCCCAGTCCGGTGGGCATATGGGAAGGGCCTATGCGGCGGAGGTCCAACTGGAGAGCAATGGTCTCCTCAGCATAAGGAGCAGATCGCAAACAGCCCCCCAAGGAAGCCAGATGGCGCAGGATGTGGACGCATCCGGCCAAGGAATCATTTATATGGCAGCCGCTAGTGGCGAGGATGAGGTGATTCAGGAGTCCGGCTTCGACGATGGCATCATGAGTTCCCAGAGCACGTTGATCGCGGGTATGGATGGCGTGGCCACGACGGCCTCCACCAGCATTCGCGGATCCGGGCATCTCGGCCTCAAGACGAAGGTTGCGAGTGCGAGCTCCCAGAAGGGGATATTCTCGACGGATAATGGAGGCGATGCCCAGGAGTCCTTGGATGGATGGATCTACGCCGGGGCGAACGGTGCTACCCTCTCCATCTGGGAGATGAAAGCCAGTGGAGACAAGGTGACCTTGAGCACCAAGTCATCGAATGTCTACGGTAGCTACAGCAGCTATGATGAAGGGACGGATCTAACCGCTCAGGCTAGCAACTCCCACAGCACCTATCTGACGGAGGATGAGCTTGTATCCACATGGATCCGATCGGGATTCGGCCGCATGGAGACGATATCTGACCGCTGGACAAGCAATGATGGGGCGAGAAGCGTTAGCAATCGCGTCAGCGGCGATGGTTATCCCTACGATATCTCGGGCTCTGCCAGATCGAGCGATGACTCCGTCGCCCTCGCACAGCATCTCGATAACACGCAAGGTCGTCTGAGCACCACGCAGATCGCCCAGGCGGAGAACAACGGCGAGACGTTGACCTCCAGTACAACAACATCCTGGGACGGCACCATAACCGGCGATCAATGGGCTGGTGCCAATTCGGATAAGGTCTACACCTCGCAGAGCCTCGCCGGCGATGGGACGGTTATGGTCACAAACCAGGCGGTCATCGGGATCGATCCCATCAGCTCCTCTGCGCAGATCCAGGCATCTCACGCCGATGACCTCAGTTTGGAGTCGGTCGCAATCGCCAGAAATAGCCTCGCTGGAGATGACCTATATCATAGGACCTACCTGACCCTCTCGGTCAGCGGCTGGGCCGATAGGCTATTTGGAGCAAGCTCTGCCCAATACGAGCTCGGGAGCGCCCAAGCCCAGGGTATCTGGAGGTTGCCAGGCTATGGATCGCTCAGCCTTGGGGCGGAGACTGTCCGAAGCGCCGTAGTCGATGTGGAGCTCGAAACCGATAGTCGAAGCGTCGAGGTGAGTTCGAAGTCTGGCAATTCCGAGATCGAGTCCGGCCTCTTGGCGAGAGCGGAAGGCATCCGCGGAGGGATCGACAAGTTCCAAGCCCATCTATACAGCCACGCATATCCCATCAACGAGCACCATGGCCAGGACGAGTACGTCACGACCGCCTCGGCAGGAACCTCGGGAATGAGGGCCTCCGAGTCCTTATACAGATGGAACGATGAGGCACAATGCTGGTCTGAGATCGCCTCCTACTCGGTCTCTCGCGACGAGAGCATGGTGATCAGGGCAAATGATATCGAGACTACCACATCGGACTGGCAGAGGCTATGGGAGGTTCCAGCGAGGAGCCAGACCCCCACAGAGAGCGTTCCCTGGGGGATAAAGTTCATGTATGGCGACTCAACCCTCACCAGGACAAGCGGCGGCGAGGGCGTCGATGTTACGATAATCGATACCGGAGTCGACGCCCTTCACCCGGATCTGGTGATGCGCCTCGAGGATTTCTCAGATCGCTATGGCCCAGGGGAGTACGATCGATGCGATTACCATGGCCACGGAACCCACGTTGCAGGGACCATACTTGCGGATGGTGGTTTCGACGGCCAGGGCATCTGGGGAATGGCACCTGATGCCGACTTGCATGTATACAGCACCAACCTAGAGGACTACGATATGGCGCGGGCCATATATCGATCGACCGATCTCGGGACTGAGATCATCTCCATGTCCCTCGGGGGAAGCGAGGTCGGTGAAGTGCTGGCCGAGTCGGTAAGATACGCCCTGGATAACGGCGTGATGGTGGTTGCAGCCGCCGGAAACGGCCTTCCCTCGAATCCCACGATCGCATATCCCTCAGCATTCGAAGGCGTGGTATCGGTAGGAGCTCTGGACATAGATGGCAGTGCCATCTGGTGGACATCGCCCGGCTTCAACGATGGCGACGGCGTGATGGAAGAAGGAGAGGTCTACTTCGGCGCTCCGGGCGTGGGAATCACCTCCACCTACCCCACCTACAAGAGCAGCAGCTATGCCGTCATGAGCGGCACCAGCATGGCCACGCCCCATATAAGCGGAGCGGTTGCCGTTGTCTGGTCGAGATACATGATCATGGGATACGGCTCCGAAGACGTGATAGGGCTGATGCAAGGATATGCCCGGGAGAACGACGTGACAACGGTCCACATAACGACGAGCGCGAAGGGTTACAAGCCCCTTGCGGAGGCCGCCCAGGCCACATTTAATGGCACGCCGCCGGGCGACTACTACGAGGCCATCATCCCCTACATGGACGGCAAAGAGTACTGGCTCGAGCTGCCCCTCATGGAGGGAGAGGACTGCCTCACAGGGATGGGGGTGCCTCGACTTCCATCCGTATAGAGGTGGTCCATCCACCTCTTCATATGGGGAGCCTCTGGAACCTCCCCCGGATGGCCCTGTCTCCAAGGCGAAAAGAGTTAAATAGATTCGGCCCCAAAATATTGCTAGGGAGTAGTTGGACTCCAGACTGGGGTAGGACTCATGAAACGTCATATTTGCCTCTTTCTCTCCATTTGGATATGCATAGGCTCTGCCCTCGCGAGCGTGGGGGGCCTTGACTCCTCCGCCGAGGAGGCTCTCAACGTCGATGTTGGGGCATCATATGCCGAGCCACTTGGATGGGGGTCGGATTCCCAGACGTCAACCGGCTCGGCGCAGCCTTCGGGATCTTTCGGCAGCTATTGGGGGACATCCCCCCAGGGCATCGTCTCCGGAGGTTATTCGGCAACCATCCCCCAGAGCACCTCCTATTCAGAGGCGTCCGCTTCTCAGTCATGGAGCCCGAGCAGCACCTCGATCGGCAGCTATGCCTCTTCACCCTCCATCAGCGGCCCCTACGAGGAGCATATCTCCCCCAGCGATTTGAGACTCGGTCAGCCACAAGCTGAGACCTTCCAACCGGACGGAAGCCTTGGCTTCGTTGCCGCGACGCCACCAAACGGCGCTCTGCCATCGACCGGCGCAAGCGTTGCCGGAGCCGGTTCCTGGTACTGGCCAGGATCTATTGCCTCCACCAACAGGTACTACGTCCAGACCGGATCGGGATTTAGCACGGTGGCTGGATGCAGCTTTCGAGGATATCTGCCGCTCTGGGCGGAGATAAGCTCCTCGGAGAACTTCTATACGTATGAGTGGTATCCTGGCAAGTGGACCCCCACGGTCAACTGGTGGGGTTGGACCTGGCCTGGATTCAAGAAGGGGTGGTTTGGAGGCGACGTCGTCGGATGGCATATCCTTTGCTACCACTGTCGGGACTTCTCTAACTACGTCTACATCTACGTCTGGCCAAGCGGCACCTCTACCGCCCAGGCAGGGGCCTATGCCCCCTCATATGGCTCAAGTGGCTCTTACGGCTCATATGGCTCAAGCGGCTCATACGGTGTTCCTACATCAAGCGGCCTGGAGACATCGAGCAATGCTCCAACGCCGCCCGATCCAAACGCTGAGGGGCTCGTCCTGCCCGACTTCAACCTGATTACCCAATATCAGGACAGCTGCTCTGCGAGTTCTTGCTCTGGCCAGGTATACTCCTCTCAGGCGGTGTATCCTCAGAAGGCCTGCTACAGCAAGAACGAGTACTACATCCAGGTATGGCCTAGCAAGCTCACCACAACGGCAGGAGCAAGATGTGGCGAGAGGCTGCCCCTCTGGTCCAAGATCACCACCCCTGGCACCTACTGGTCTTTCGAGTGGTCCCCATCGAGCAGCTTTCCCCGAAGCTACTACAGCTTCCCCGAGATCAATAACTTCGGCTACAAAGGAAGCGGCTGGACCTCCACCTGGTTCCAGAGCAGGACATCTGGCTGGCATATACTGATATATATCTGCAACGACTGGTCCAACTATATCTACATCTACGTCTGGCCCTAAAGCTCGGGCCAGCGATCTCTTTATATAGTGCTTGGGGGGAGTCAATTAGCGATCCATCTACGGAGGACATTTATTGGCTAGAAGAACCCAGAGGAAGGCCGATAGGGCCAAGGCAAAGCAGTGGTATAAGATAATTGGGCCCGAGATGTTCGGACGCTCCCCCGTTGGGGAGACCGTGGCAAACGATCCCGCCAAGCTCATGGGCAGGATAATAGAGACGACGCTCGGCGACCTGACGAACAACTTCTCCAAGCAGAACACCAAGCTCAGGTTCAAGGTCGACCGGGTAGCTGGGGACTCAGCCTATACCAAGTTCATAGGCCACGAGATGACCACCGACTACATTCGCTCCCTCGTGAAGAGGAGGACGTCGAGGATCGACTCCATAGTCGATGTCACCACCAACGACGGCTACATGGTAAGGGTCAAGCCAAGCTGCTTTACCGTCAAGAGGGCCAGGGCGAACCAGGTGAAGACGATCCGAGAGATCGCAAGGCAGGTAGTCCAAGAGAGGGCAGTCAACCTGGATCTAAACGGCCTCATTCAGGAGATCGTTCTAGGCAAGCTCTCCCTGGAGATCTACAGGGATGCGAAGGAGATCTACCCCCTGCGCCGCGTGGAGGTCAGAAAGACCCAGATCCTCTCCGAGCCGGTGGCTCAATCCGCATCTTGATATCATCTATTGTAGCCAATCCTTCTCTGGGGGAGGGGCAGGCGAGGCAGGGCCTTCATGATAGGCCCAGCCACCCCTGCCAGTCATAGCAGCTTAATATCTGAGACTCGCTCCACCCGTATCTCCACACCACCGGCGTAGCTTGAAATCCTTCCAGCGACTTCAATCCTTGCACCCGGGGAGAGCCTCTCTTTCCATTGGGTTGCCCCCTCGTCGCGGGCAACGAATATGGGCATCTCCGAGGAGTCGATGTAGATCAGGAGATGTCCCCCTGAGGCGGTGTTTCGCATATCCAGCACGCGTCCCTTCACAACAGTAGTACCTTCGTCGAAGGCCCAATAGGCCACGACGAGGCTCGCCATTGCCATGAAGAGCAACACGAGAACGATCCTCTCCTCTGCCTGTAGCCTCATAAAAAAAATATCTCGATAGGGGGATACCCCCCCGCAAATCCCTACTTCTTCTCCTCTACCTTGCCGAAGCGCTCCTGATAGGCGGCCTCGAGGGAGTCCAGACAGCTCACGCAGACGCCTTTGTAGGCCCCCTCGGGATTGGGCAGCGTATGAACCTGCACCTTGATGGGGACGAGGGTGGGCTTGGCCAGTGTACACAGCTCGCAATCAGCCATTGAATATCATCTCCGCTCCTGCGTTCCTACCTACAAGATTTTTAACCTTTCCATCGGCGATCCATAGAACGCCTCTCACAACATCGATTGCATCGGGGATAGGGGGATCGGTCGCGAGTGGTCATTGGGTGAAGCCTGGCTAAAGGCGGATCGCTCTCAGGTGAGCCAAAAATCTCCCCTGAAGGGCATGAGGAGCCATATACTGGTCTGATACATCTGAGGTGATCTCATGGTGGAAGCCAAGGCCCTGGGGGAAGGGGGCCTCAGATCTTCAGAAGCACGGCAGCCAGTCCACCCTGGTACCATTTCCGGAGCAGTTGCTAAGCTGGATGAACTTCTCTATCGAGAATACACCGGTCAAGTCCTCCACCGACCGCCCTAGCTCCACATATCTGCCCTTGCTATTGGGCTCCGTCTCCCTGGAGAGCCAGCCGATGTGCGCAACACCAATAACGTTTGAGCTGAGCTGCACCTCGGTCATCCTGGCGGAGTCGTTGCCTATGGTTCGAACCTCGGTGCTCTTCTGGAGGCTTTCGGCATCGGTGTAGCTCTCCGTGACCACGGCCCCAGCATCGTAGTTGATCACGCAGATCTTGTCGGTCCATTTGCGATCAAAGGTCCCGGTCTGGTAACTCACTGGGAAGTAATCGAAGCTGGCATCCTGCGTGAAGTTGATGTAATTGCCAGAGACGTCCAGCTCGAACTCGGTGCGATCGTCAAAGTTCCCGCTCCCCGAGATCCTCTCCGCGAACTTCTGGCCGGCGTATCCCTGGGCGGTCTGGCCCACGAGCTCATGGCTGCGGTAACCCACCCCCTTGATCACCGACCGCTCGAAGATGTAGTTGGCCGCGGCGGCTGAGCCGATTAGCATAATGGCCAATAACAGGGCCGCTCCAGTTCGCCGTCTCAATCCAAGTTCTCCTTTATGGGGAAAGATTCATGCCCGCTTAAAAACGTGTCGAGAGGTTTTGCCACTCATCCGGTATATTAATTATTATATTTTCGATCAAGGGGTCTCATCTCGTGCTTTTCTCTTTTATTTAATAAATAAAGCGTTCAGATAGCTCATGCAATCCAAATCGTCATCTCATGAGGCGTTTCGCCTAGCTTGATCGTCTGAAATCCAGGTGTGTGATTTTCGAAGTCCGACGATGATGCCTGAAGATATCCTCCACTGGCATCGTTAGACATGTCCCGGCAAAGGTGGGGGATCTTCGACGCGTTGGGGATGGGATCGCGTCCGATGAGGCCAGCTCGATGTGAAGGATCGACCAAAGTCGATAGAGCTGCTCACATCTCCAGCCTGCCCGATGGCGTCCAATGGCGAGGGGGGGCATCAAAAGGTTATTAAGGGAGGATTGCCCTATATCGTGTGGACATAGGCAAATGACGATAGTAAATCCATCGCCTATGTTCAATTGGTATTCACTATTGGAGGCAATGCTTTGAGAAAGAGAACCTTGGGAGATGCGATCCTCTCCCTATTTCTAGTCCTTTCGTTGATCGGTGGATCCTCTTTGGCCCTGGATGCGGGAGACGCCGGCCAGGATCCCATGACAGACGTCGCTGCCGAATCTGCGCCTGCGGCAGATGGTGAGACAACATCCGATGCAATCCCTGAGGAGGTTCAGGAGCCCATCGTTGCTGAGCCTGCTGATCTGCAGCACCTCTGGTCGCTCTTCCTGGGCGACGAGCAGATCAACATGGTCCTGAAACAGAAGGGCTCAGATCTCTATGGAGCGGCCAAGTACGAGGGAGCACAGCCCTGGAATGGCCTTGTTATTGGATCCGTCTCCGGCGACCAGGTCTGGCTCGTCTTGACCGCTCTGAGGGGGAAAGACCTTCTGGCAACCAGGATGACCGGCACGTATGACGATCCGCAGATCACCGGCACCTATCAGCAGTACGACGCCTATGGCGAGGCCGCAAGCGGCTCCTTCAGCGCCATCTGGCTGGATGGGGATGTGTCCTCCTTCACCCCCGTGGTGATACCAGAGGTTGCAACGACCGCGAGCAGCGCAGCCCCGGCGGCCGATGTCCAGGACTCCGGAAGCGAGGCTGAGAGCAGGTTCACCGATGTTCGCAAGTATGCGGATATGGTTGGCCCGGCCGGAGTGATCCCACCGGGAATGGGCTAGAGCGTTCAGCCTAAGGCGGGAAGGCCCGCCATATCATTTTTTTCGCTCCTCGCCTGTTCTCGATGGGCATATATTCGATCCTCCGCCTTCATCCCGAAACCTCTTTACGGCTTGAGGTAGCATTCATTTTAGAGGGAGATCATGAGAATTATCTTCTTGTCCGCGTTCCTGGCGTTGCTGGTGATTGCAGCGGATGGCGCATCCTTCTTCCGAGTCGTGGAGATGGATCTTCCCGCTGTGAACATATCCCCATGCAGCGAGGCTAACTTCTCCGTGATCGTGCAAAACATCGGAAGCGATAGCGAATATGGGAAGCTGATATTCAGGGATTTCCCGCCAGGATTATGGATAGTCAATGGAGGCGGCACTAATTACGTATACAGAGGAGGAAAGGAGAGGTTCGACCTCGTGATGGGAGCGGGACAGATCGAGCCTGGCAATTATACCTTCGATATCGGCGTGGCTGCCAGGGGATCTCCGTCCAACTTCCGTCGCGCCTTCGTCCTTGTGGAGAGATCGGTAGAGGGAAGCATGGCAGCCGTGGACATAGCGGCAGAGCCGACCGATGAGGACGGCCAAGCTCCCTTAGGAGAGAGCGCGGAGGCGCAGACAGCTCAGGAAGAGGCTCCAATGCCAGGAGCTCTCGCAGCGATCCTCGCAGCCTTGTTGGGGCGGAGGTTGAAGTCCTAATCGGTCAGCTCCCAGCCCAACCTCTCCTTTATTATGAGGTAGCTCATCTCCGGTGGAATGGCCCCGGCCTCGGTGCAGATCACGTCTATGTATTGGTGGGGGGTGACATCGAAGGCGGGATTCCTGACGCGTACGTGTCGATAGCGCGCCGCATCTTTGAGGACCTCCTCGGCAGGTCTCTCCTCTATCTCGACGAGCTCCCCCATGATGGTTGCCGGGCTGAACTTGTACGTCTCCGCCGCCACGATGAAGGGCGTGCGGGCCTCGTGGGCGAAGAGCGCTATCTGCGAAGTTCCGATCTTGTTTACGAGCGAGCCGTTCGCGGTGATGACGTCTGCCCCAACGACGACGGCGTCCACGTCGTTCATCGCGCTGCGAACAGCCGAGTCCACTATAAGCTCGGTCGGCACTCCAAGCTCCTCCAGAAAGCCGATCGTAAGCAGTCCCTGCATTCTCGGCCGGGACTCTGTTGCGATAACCTCGATCTCCTTTCCGTCCCTGTGGGCTCTGGCGATGATCGAGAGGGCGGCCTCTGAGTTGCAATGGGTGAGTATGGTTTCGCCCGACCGAATGCGCTTGCTTCCGATCTCGCCTATGCGGTCAACCGCTTTTCGCGAGTTCTTGATGAAGCGGTCGGCGTTTTCCATGACCGCCCTCCTCGCGCCGGGGACGTCGGACGCCTGAATGCGCATCACCATCGCCACGGCGTTCGATAGCGAGACCGCCGTAGGCCTTGTCGCCAGCAGGATCTCCGCCGCTCGCCCCATCTCCTCGTGGAACCTATGGAGATCCTCGACTTGTTGCACACCTGCATACTCCTTCAGCGCCCCGGCTGCTGCCCGGGCTATGCGACCGGCGCCGCGTATCTCCATCGTCTGTATCTTTCGGCAAGTATCCTCGAGCCTGGCTAGGCCCCGGACCGATATATCGTCGTTTTCCGCCATATCGACTATGCCCTCCTGAGCACCAGCGTGTCGCCGGCTTCGACGCGATAGAATCGGTCCAGACCCTCCTTAACCCGGCCGATGTGGTTCACCGGTGAATAGGGCTGGGTGCTTCCAAAGAAGATGCAGAGCGCACAGCCCGGAGACCACCAGGAGACATCGCCCTCTTGCGATGTAGGAGACGGATCCTCGTCAGCGTTCTTAATGGAGAGCTCGAAGTAGACTTCTTCGCCCCATAGCTTTGCCCTGGCGATCAAGGGCAGCGATTGACATATCCTCTCCGCTATCCCCGGATTCCTCCCGTCCAGCTCGACAAGTGCCCTTCCCTTGCCGCCCACCTCTACTTCAACCATTTTCAAGATCGCCACCTCAATGAGGGGCCGGGCAGGCGCGATTCACTTTCGCCCCGCATGGCCAAGGTACACATACCTACTACGACTACTATCATGATGACCGCTCGTCAATCCCTTTTGCTACTCCCTGACGGGCGGATCCATCCCCTTAGGGCAAGGGCTTGACCAGCATCTCCCCCTCCCGAGAGACGAATATCTGGATATCCCTCAATATCATCCGTCCCTTCAGCTCTTGAGGGGCCTTGGTTCTGAGCTGAACCACGAGCTCAACCGAGTCCATGGGGAGGCGAAGATTCTGGGAATCGGCCTCCTGGAAGATCAATCCGGGGATCTGGAAGATGTCGGATCCACCGGCCACGGTCACGACGATAGGGGCCTGAATGGTCATCCACTCATCGATCGTCCTCCTCGCCCTCTCGACGTTCTGAGCTGCACGTGACTCGAGTATGCTCACATTAGAGCGAGTGGTTCCCAGTATATCGGCGATCTCCCTCTGAGAGAGGCCCTTTCCCCTCAGGCGGAGCACCTCCAGCTGTCTTTCGGTGAGGATGGAGGTGGTATCATGATCCTTGCTCATGAGGACTCCCCCCTCGAGACCCCCCGCCAATTGCTCCAGGATGCGCCAACGGAGATGAGATGAGATAATCGTAACATGGATAACAGAGATAAGGTTGACACACCAATTATTTATAAGGTCGGCCTGTTGCATTGAACGTTGGGCCGATCGGGTCGACGGCCAACATGGAGTCATGCATGAGAGCGGTGGTCTTCGATGGCAATCTCAGGTTTGTGCGCGGCACCCCCAGGCCTGTGCCGCGAAAGGGAGAGTCTCTGATACGGGTGAGGCTTGCCGGCATATGCAACACCGACATCCAGATCATGCGTGGATATATGGGATTTAGAGGCGTGCTCGGCCATGAGTTCGTTGGAACGGTTGCAAAGGGCGCTTTCGAAGGCAGCCGTGTTGTAGGCGAGATAAACTGCGGCTGTGGCATATGCGACTACTGTCGCCGCGGCCTCTCCAATCATTGTCCGACGCGGACCACATTGGGCATAGGTGGGAGGGATGGGTCGATGGCAGATTATCTCGTCCTTCCTGCGGAGAACCTGCACAAGGTGCCCCAAGGCCTCCCCGACGAGGAAGCGGTCTTTGTAGAGCCCTTAGGCGCTGCGATGCAGGTGCTCGATTGCGTTGCAATTGGTCCGTCAAAGCGCATCCTCGTGATGGGCGATGGAACCCTTGGCCTTCTCATCTCACTTTTGATCGGGCGAACTTCCGCTCAGGTGACGCTCGTTGGCAAGCACCGCGATAAGCTCAATGTAGCAAGCGACCAGGGAGTGGATACGGTCCTTTTGCCCGACCTTGAGATCGAGAAGGCCTACGATCTTGTGATCGAGGCGACAGGGTCTCCAGATGGTCTTTCTCTCGCGCTGCAATTGGTGAGGCCAAGGGGGACGATCGTCCTCAAGACGACTGCCGCCGCAAGCTCTGAGATGAACCTCGCTCCGATAGTGGTCGACGAGGTCCATGTGATCGGGTCACGCTGCGGCCCCTTCAAGCCGGCCGTAAAAGCGCTCTTGAACAGATACATCGATGTAAGGCCCCTCATCTCCGGCATATACGAGTTCGACCGCGCGAACGAGGCCTTTGCCGCGGCCCCCGGTGCCCTGAAGGTCCTGATCGACTTTCGCTGAAGCGAGAGCTCTTTCAATCAAGGTCGATCATCATCTCTTCGATCTCCTCCCTCGTCCAGAGCCGGCCATTGCCGATGCCAGGGCAACGATTTGACTCAGCCGCCCAGTCGTCGGGGCTTGACAGGATCCCGGACCACCATGGGTAAGCCCGGCATTGCGCGGGCCTAACCGGATAGATCCGACATCCTCGGGCCTCGATCTCCAGGAGAAAGCAGTCCCCATTGAGCCGGTCCGCTATGGTGAACCTTCCCCTCATATTCCTCAGGTAGACCCCTTCGAAGTACTCCTTGTGGACGCCCAGGTACTCGGCGATAATCGGTATCTCCTCCGGGGTAACCCAGACCAGGCCAGGCTCTCCCCCGCAGCATCTCCCACATCGTTGACATTGGAACCTCAAGCCCTCGCTGTACCAGACCTCATCCTCGCTCATCGTCTATTCTCCCACCGGACAACCGCGTATCTCCCGATGATAACCCTTGCGAGGGCGATAGATGTGGATCAGGGGGATAAGCCTGATTCTATCGACGATTACCCTTCTGAGGAGGGATGAGCAGCTGATCAATTACCTGAATGCCACCAATCTTCGACTTGGACTTATTATCAACTTCATCACGCTAAACTCCTATGGAAGTGCCATATAAACGCTCATAGGTACCATAAATGCACGTGAATTAAATGAAATATATTAGCGTTCATTCGCGTTCATTCGTGGTTGGTTATGTAAAACCACTAATGCACACTAATGAACACGAATCCGATAAGGTAATTAGGGTTCGTTCGCGGTTCACACGTTCATGATCCTGGTGGGCTCATGCATAAAGGATGAAAAACGATATCTTCCGAAGCTTTTTCATTCGAAATAAGGTGAGAGGGGGCATGATAAGCCATATATGAAGGGCGGACCGATATATGCTATCATGGACTTGGACGACTCGGGGGAAGTAACGGCTCACGACGAGGACACCCTCTTTGCGGCGGCAAAGGAGGAGATCCTCCGGGTGGTGGTCGATGATCTCGACGATGGGATGCGGTCCAACCTGGCGCTAATCGCCCCTCCCTTCTATGGCCTGGAGGCATTTCTGGACCGGATGGCAAAAGCCCTCTACCCTCGCGCTCAGCGTCTGGATGGGGCCGATCTCTATCGAGATGGCGGGCTTCCCCCTGAGTCAGATAAGAGCATAGGAATCGTCTCTGGAATGGAGGGGCTCTATCGAAGGCGCATCGGGGGATTTGAAGCGATGAAGCGGTTTATTGATCATGTTGCCTCATCTCCCCATCTCTTCATAGCCACATGCAACGTCTACTCCTGGGAGTACCTCCAGGAGATATTGCCGCTCGGCCAGGTATTCCCACTCCAGATACGCCTGCCAGTCCTGGATGCCAAGGATCTCATGGAGATCCACCTCTCTCTTTATGGGGAGGCGGAGCTCGAGTTCGCAATCGAGAAGGAGACCCCGGTGAGGGTGGGCTGCCCCATTCGATTGGGCAGGCGTTCAGTCGCCATTCGAGGGTGGAAGGTGGAGGTTCCAGTCCCGGAGGTGAGGATAAAAGACCTCAAGGATCTTCGGCCATGTCTTCGCCACAAAACAGAGCCGCCTCCATCAAAGAGGGTCTTCTTCGAGAGGTTAGCTCGAATCTCAGGAGGAAATCCCGGAGTTGCGGAGATCCTCTGGAGACGGGCCCTGGAGTATCCCCTCGTAAGAAGCGAGACCCTTCAAGAGGTGCCATCGATCGATCTCGACTTTGACCACTCCTTCATCCTCTCAATCATCCTCTCCAAGGGATCGCTCGAACTTAAGGAGATCGCGGAGGTGGCAGGGCGCTCGATGGAGATCCTCTATGGCCTCCAACGCCGGGGGATGATATCCTTTGATGGGAAGACCATCTCCATGCAGCCCGAGGCCCTCAAGGGCGCAGCAGATCATCTCCGACGGCTGAAGCTGGTGGTCTAGATGGCAGATAGCCTGGCTACCCCCTTGTCCGTGCTCGACACTGCTCTGATACTGAGATCGGCCATGATACTGGCATCAGCCTACATCCTCTCACGGGCAGCAACGGCACTTCTATCCCGGATCTCCGAGAGGGCATACGGCTATCGAATCACGATCAAGATGATCATCCCCCTCTTGAAGTTCTCGATCTATGGCATTGCCATCTACCTGATACTTCACTCGGTCCTCGTTCTGTCATCTGCCCAGGCCCTGGCGGTCTCGGGCCTTGCCGGTGCTGCTGTCGGCTTCGGCCTGAAGGATCTCGTCGCCGAGGTGGTGGGGGGGATTATCATCGTCCTCGACAAGCCCTATCAGGTAGGCGACAAGGTGAGGATCGGCGAAGTCTACGGAGAGGTGAGGGATATAGGGCTTCGCTCAACAAGGCTGATCACCCCGGACGACTCGCTCGCCTCCGTCTCCAACCAGCTCGTGCTGCGCGAGGTTCTCAATGCGAATGCCGGAAGCCAGGAGATGATGGTTGTAATCGACCTCTACATCGATCCCCGTTCAGATGCAGACCTTGCGCGAGCGATTCTTTTTGAAGCGCTCGTCACATCGCGCTACATCCGCCTCTCCCCCCGCCATCCGGCGAAGGTGCTCGTAAAGGACTTCCCCTTCTATCGCCGCCTGAGGGCGAAAGGCTACGTCTACGACCTGAGGCACGAGTTCGATCTGGAGACGGACGTGACCGCCCGGGCCTGGCTCGCCTTCAAGGAGGTGGGGATAGAGGCGCCCAAGGGCTGGGCGGCGATGATCGAGGCGTAGCGAGCTGCATCCATAGGTCCGGATCAGGCCTGTGTGCAGGAGGCATCGAAAGGAGCTTGTGTGGATCTCGGGAGAACAGCTGCGGTCTGTCGGATCTGATTTCAAGATGGGCTCGAGTTTTCACGATATGTTCGTGGCTTGCATTCCTATGAGGGATCATCGCGCTGGATTCTCTTGGACGATTTCAACCACGAATGAACACAAATGGACGCTAATAAATGCTTAAATTTTTTCATATTCGTTCAAAAATAGTGTATATATCTCTTTTATATATATTTAGCGTGGATAAGTTATAATAATATTAGTTGGATAAAACATTCAAGTAATTGAGCAGTTGCATTCATCACGACTCTGGATGTAAGCTATTCTTGTAAAAAACCTAATCACAAAGGCACAAAGCCACGAATAACGCACAAATAGGTAAGATCATGCATTAGTCTTTGTTTTTTGTGTCTTTATGGCGATCGTCTGTAGGCCCTGGTTATTATTATCGCGTGGCAGCAAGTTCCAACTTCAGATCCAGCGCCTGCTGTCCACCTGAGCGAGCTCAGAGAGAATCGAAGATCGCTCGCCATGCAATCTCGCAAAAGTTACTTACGCATAGCAGGCGGATTGATATCCATGAAGGGTCTGGATCTGCACAGGTTCGAGGCAAGGGTGAGGTTCACCACCGAGGCGGAGCTTCCCCTCTGGTCGGGAAACTCCCTTCGGAGCGGCTTTGGCCTCAGGTTGAGGGAGATGGTCTGCGCAAATCCAGCTGCTAAGGGCGGCGACGCTCCTCTGGACGATTGTGCCGGATGCTGCAACCGGGAGAGGTGCGTCTACGACCACATTTACAACTCCCGGCCTCCGGAGGGGGCAAGCGTGCTCAAGAAGCAGTCGGAGATCCCGCGGCCCTTCGTCCTCGATCCCCCGGCCTTTGGAAGGTACGGGCCGGGCCAGGGCGCAGCCCTCGGTTTCACTCTCTTTGGCAAAAACGTAGAGCTCCTTCCCTACTTCATCCTCGCTTTGCGAAACCTCGGCGAGGGCGGCCTTGGGAAGGGCTACAGGTTGGGGCGGGGAAAGTACGAGATCGAGCTCATCGACTCGGTTGGGCTCGATGACAGGGAGTGCATCTATTCGGGGGGCGTTGTCTTCAACAGGGCGAGGTCGATCTCCTACGACGAGATCTTGAGGCGGGCCGAGGGATTCAGGGGGCAGGTGACCCTCAGGTTCATAACGCCATCCCAGATCAAGGAGAACGACCGGTTCACAACCGAGCCGAGCTTCAGAGGCCTCGTATCAAGGCTCCTCTTCCGGGCAAACGCCCTTGCCGAGTTCCACGGAACTGGCATGCTCT
Source organism: uncultured Methanotrichaceae archaeon (assembly GCA_964632755.1). Taxonomy (GTDB): domain Archaea; phylum Halobacteriota; class Methanosarcinia; order Methanotrichales; family Methanotrichaceae; genus JAFGMR01. Next base: position 419 of record CAZWDT010000039.1, on the reverse strand, counting down.
ACGACAACCAGGAGTCGCTGCGCATCCTCGGATACTGCAGGGAAGTCGAGATGGCGAGATCGAAGACGAGCCCCGTTTATCAGGAGCGGTACTTTCGAGACCAGGGGAAGAAGGCGAAGCTCCCCCCCTTCTTCGTCGGCGAGATCGCCTACTCCGGCGAGTTCTCGGCGGAGGTCGTCGCGCTTCTGAGGCTTGGCGAGGTCATCCACATGGGGAAGATGGCTACCTTTGGAAACGGCAGATACCAGCTGGAGGAGAGCTGCGGCTGACCTTTCGCCAGCCTTTATATACACGGTTGCAATCGCCCCCCTGGCGAAATGGGGGCCTTCAAACGGGGGATTCTAACGCAATATTTAACTGATATGAGCCCCTCTGGGGGGCTGTTGCAACGCGCATCCCGACGAAAAGGGAACTGAAAG
>CAZWDT010000038.1:21567-29599 GCA_964632755.1 uncultured Methanotrichaceae archaeon | reverse complement strand
CAAAGCATCTTGAAAGAGAGTGATTGCCTCCTTGGGTGGCAATAGTTATCACCCTTATCAATGCCAGAGAAATTCCAACCAATTCTGAGTTCACGACCCGCGGTTGATCTCAGGAGAGAATCCATGCGCAAGGCAAAGGAGGAGGCGAGAATCACGTCTGGATCTCGCCTGTGCGCACCTTGCCCGTCATCTCGACTGGGCTTACGAATATCCTCCCATCCCCGTGTTTGCCAGTTCTCCCAGCCTCGAATATGCTCTGCAATACCGAGTCCACAATGTCGTCCTGGACGACGATCTCTATCTTGATCTTGGGGAGGAGATCGACATCCATCGTGCCTCCTCGATACTGGAGCTTGATCCCCTTCTGCTCGCCCCTTCCTGAGACATCGATAACGGTCATGGCATTGCAGCCCTTCTCCTCGAGCGCCCTCTTCACCTGCTCGAACCTCTCCGGCCGGATGATGGCCTCGATCTTCTTCATATCTATCACCTCCTAGGCGTAGGCCCTCTCGCCGAGCTGGGCGATGTCGAGACCCACATACTCCTCTTCCTCGGAGACCCTAAGCCCCATAGTCGAGTCCACTATCTTTGCTAGCACGATCGTCATTACGAAGGCATAGGCCACCGATGCGGCAGCTGCCAATATCTGTGCTACGAACTGGTTATAGTTCCCATAGAGCAGGCCTGTGTAGTCGTTGATGAGGGGGCTTGCGAATATCCCTGTCGCGAGGGCGCCCCAGAGGCCGCCCATGCCATGGACCGCCCAGGCGTCGAGGCTTTCGTCCCATCCCCTTCCGAGCCGGAAGAGGAGCGCGCCATAGCAGATCACGCCGGCAAGGCCCCCGATGACGATGGCCGAAAGCGCATCCACATATCCGGCGGCGGGTGTTATGGCAACGAGGCCTGCTATTGCGCCGCTTGCCATCCCTAGTGACGAGGGCTTGCCCTTGATCCAGCTTGCCATTAGCCAGGCAAGTGCTCCAGCTGCAGCGGACGTGTTCGTGACGACGAATGCGTTTGCAGCAAGGCCATTGGCGGCAAGGGCTGAACCCGCGTTGAATCCAAACCAGCCGAACCAGAGAAGGCCAGTTCCTACCAACGCCATTGGAACGTTATGGGGTTCCATGGTGTTCTCACCAAATCCTATCCTCTTGCCTATCACGAGCGCAAGTGCCAGGGCGGAGAAGCCCGAGCTTATATGTACTACCGTGCCCCCCGCGAAGTCGAGGGCTCCAAGCCTGGCAATCCATCCCCCGCCCCAGACCCAGTGGGCCAGGGGATCGTAGACGAGCGTCGTCCAGAGGAGTCCGAAGACGATGAAGGAGGAGAGCTTGATCCTCTCCGCCATGGCCGATGTCAGTATGGCGAGCGTCACCGCGGCAAAGACCAGCTGGAAGGCCATGTAGAGCAGATGTGGTATGTTCCCCGCAAAAGGTGCGCCATCCATTCCAACGCCTCGAAGCCCGAGGTAGTCCAGGCCGCCCACGAGGCCTCCAATGTCTGTCCCAAACGAGAGGCTGTAACCGAGGAGTACCCACTGGATGCTCGCCACGGCAAAGGCGATGAAGGAAAGGGTGATCATGGATACGACTGTCTTGCTCCTCACCAAGCCTCCATAGAAGAGGCCCACTCCAGGGGTCATCAGCATCACGAGGGCCGTAGAGGCCAGAATCCACGCGGTATCTCCGCTATCCAGTGTCAAGATATAATCACCAACCGATTGGACGAATCCTCTCTTGATCGGTCGTCCAAATCATTAGCCGACCTTCACGGCGGGAATATATAGACGTATTTGATAAATAATATGAAAAATTAAGCGGCGTTCGGAAGGCTCGTGTTCCCTATCGTCCGGAAGGCGGATCTCCCGTTGCCGCAAAGAGGTCTTCTAGGAACATGTCCAGGTTTGGGCGGGTGATGTGGGGCATGACTATTATGCGCAAGGCCTGTGGCTCCCTGGAGACCGATACATGCCAGCCTCGCGCCATCAGCCTCGATCTTACGCCCGGCAAATCGTCCACCCTCAAGCCAACGACGTTCATAACCGGCTCGATCACGGGCTCAATCCCCATCTTCCTCGCCTGGGTTACGAGATGTCTCGTAAGCTCCATGCATCGGTTGACGATCTCCACGAAGCCTGAGCGGCCAAGCCTCATCATCACTGCGTATGTAGCAGCAGCGGAAGCCCCGCTTCTCGTGCCGGTCAGCGATGCCTGCTTTGCGACGGTCAGATAATGGGTGTCGGTCGCGAGCAAGTTGAGGAACTCGGCCTCTCGAAATAGGAGGCCTCCTGTTGGAATCGTGCTCAGGCCCATCTTATGGGGATCTATTGTGATTGATCTGACGCCCTCGACCTCGAAGTTCCAGCGGTAAGGTTGATCCAGAAACGGAAGCACGAAGCCCCCGAATGCGGCGTCGACATGAAGGTAGATCTCCCGTTCGAGCGCCATCTCGGAGAGCTCCGGAATGGGATCCACCTGCCCGAACTCGGTCGTCCCGGCGATGCCTACCAGGGCCACGGTCTCCCTGTCGACCAGATCCTCCACATGATCCAAATCCACCTTCAGATCAGCGTCCATCCTCGCCTTCCTTACCTCCAGGTTGAGCAGGTCGCCGATCTTATCGAAGGAGAAGTGGGCCGACTGGGGTACGACGATGTTCCCCCCCTTCGGGGATTTCCGGCGAAAGGCGTTCCTGGCTGCGTGGATTGCCTGGATGTTGGACTCGGTCCCGCCTGTGGATACGTAGCCCACGGCATTGGGAGATCCCAGCATCTCCCCCATCATCTCGATTACCAGCCTCTCGATCTCGGAGGCCCCGGGAAAGAGGCCGGGATCACCAAGGTTGGTCTCCATGAAGAGGTCGTGGGCCTCCACGGCGATTGGATGCGGCACGGTGCACATTGTGGACAGGAACCGGTCGTAGCGGTAGTCCTTTTCGCGCATCCCGGCCAGTATCCGCCTGACCTCCTCGGTCGATAAGCCTTCCTCTCTCAATCTTTTCTCTCCCTGAGGGCCTTGAGCATCATGATGAGCTCTGCCCTGGCCACGGTCTCCCTGACCGTTGCTACAGCGTCAATATTCGCTGAAATGCTGGTGATGCCGATCTCAACGAGCCTCTTTGCCATCTCCGGGTAGGATCCGGCCTGGCCGCAGATGGATGTCTTGACGCCTGCCTTGTTGCACCTCTCGACGGCGTACTCGATCAGCTTGATCACAGCTGGATGGAACTCGTTGTAAAGGCCTGCAACGTTCTCGTTGTTCCTGTCGACGGCAAGCGTGTACTGCGTAAGATCGTTTGTGCCAAAGGAGATGAAGTCGAGTCCCTCTTCTATGAACTCCTCTATTGTAAGGGCGGCTGCCGGCGTCTCGACCATGATTCCGACATCGATTTTATCGAGGTCGAGCCCTTCCTCGCGCATGATCTGCTTTGCGCGGGATAGCTCGCTTGCCTCCTGGACCATCGGGAGCATTATCCCGACGTTGTCGTCTCCTTGCTCGTGAAGCTTCTTGAAGGCTGCCATCTCGAGGCGGAAATGGTCGGTGTCGGTGAGGTCTCTCCTTATGCCGCGCCAACCGAGCATCGGGTTATGCTCCTCTGGCTCGTTCTCTCCTCCTTCCATCCCCCTGAACTCGTCGGTGGGAGCATCGAGCGTGCGGACCCAGACCGGCTTAGGATAGAACGCGTCGGCTACCAACTTTATGCCCTTGACGAGCTCGTCGACGTACTCATCGCTTCGTCCGTGCTTGATGAAGTACCTCGGTGTCTTTCCGAGCCCCAGTATCACGTGCTCGACCCGAAGGAGGCCTACGCCGTCGGCCAGGGTTGCTGCGGCCTGTTCTGCAGCCTCCGGCATGGATACGTTGACCTTGATCTCGGTCGCGGTCACAGGCTTGTATGATACCGTCGCAGCCGGAGCCGTTGCAGGCTTCTCGGCTTTTGCGACCGCTCCCTCGTAGACCCTGCCCTTCCTGCCGTCGACGGTCACGATCATTCCGTCGTTCAGGATCTTCGTTCCCGTCTTAGTCCCAACGACGGCAGCACATCCAAGCTCCCGGCTCACAATGGCTGCGTGGCAGGTCATACCGCCCTCGTCGGTGATGATTGCCGCGGCCCGCTTCATGGCAGGGACCATATCCGGCATGGTCATCTCGGTGACCATGATATCGCCCTGCAGGACCTTGTCCAGGTCGCCTGAGCCGGTCACGATCTTGACCGTCCCGGAGACCAATCCGGGAGATGCCCCGAGTCCTCTTACGAGCACCTTCTGCTCTTGCTCTGCCGGCTTAGGCTCGGTTGGGGCAGCCTTTGGATGGATGGTGGTAATCGGCCTCGACTGCAATATGAAGATCTTTCCCTCCTCCACTCCGAACTCGATATCCTGAGGAATTCCGTAGTGCCGCTCCAAGACCTCGGCGTGCTTGACGAGATCCATGATCTCCGTGTCGGAAAGAACGACCGCCTCCTTCTTCTCCGTCGGCACGGGAAGCGTCACCGTCTCGCCGGTCTTGTGGTCCCGCACGGTCATGATCTCCTTCTTCGCGATCGTTCTCCCGATGATCTTCTTGCTCTTTCGATCCACCACATAGTTGTCAGGAGAGACGCTTCCGCTCACAACGGTCTCTCCGAGCCCCCAAGCGCTCTCGATGATCACGCGGGGATCTCCGCTTATGGGGTCGGAGCTGAACATGACCCCGGACTTCTCCGAGTCTATCATCTTCTGGACGATTGCGGATAGGTAGACCTTCTCGTGTTCGAAGCCCTGCTCTACCCTGTAGAAGATCGCCCTCGCCCCATAGAGGGAGGCCCAGCACTTCTTTACGGCCTCGTATACATGATCCGCGCCCCTCACGTTGAGGAAGGTCTCCTGCTGTCCCGCGAAGCTCGCGTCTGGCAGGTCCTCGGCGGTGGCGCTCGACCTCACTGCCACGAAGACCTCCTCCCCCTCCCTCTCGCAGAGTTCCTGGTATCTCTCCTTTATGGCCTTCTCGATAGCCTCGGGGACATCTGCCTTCAGGATCAGCTCCTTGGCCTGAATCGATGCCCTCTCGAGCTCCTCGTTATTGTTCACGTTCACCTTCAGCGCATCGAAAAGCTCCCTTGCGATCCCCGACCTATCCAGAAAGTCATGGTATCCTTGGGCGGTCACCGCGAAGCCTCCGGGGACGGGAACGCCTATGTTGATCATCTCACCAAGGCTTGCTCCCTTGCCGCCGACCATGGGAACGTCCTCCTTGCCCACCTCTTCAAGCCAAACAACAGTAGACATCTTAAATCATCTCTCTATCAGCATCTCTTCATCATATCAAACCAGCAAGGATTCGCTGATCCATCCATCTATCGCACCGTTTATTAGTCTTATCCCATTTGGACGCCGGTAGTGGTATATGATTATTTTGACTGTGAGATAGAACCGAGGGATTATATTCGAGTTGGCCTTAGGATGGCTCGATGTTTCGAGAGCTATCTAGTGTATATGAGGCCGAGAGGGCTCTCATCGAATTGTGTCGGCCGGTGACTATTGAGGAGGAGGTCGACCTCGACCGATCCATCGGCCGGGTTCTATCCCGGGATATCATCTCTTCAATAGACCTTCCCTTCTTCGATCGTGCGGCAATGGACGGCTACGCTGTGCGCTCGGCCGAGACTGTGGGAGGAACCCCCCTCTCTCCAGCCTATCTGGAGCTTGGTGTAGGGGCGGTGCCGATCAGGACTGGAGCGCCAATCCCTGTGGGATTCGATGCTGTGTTGATGAAGGAGGACTCCCTCATGCGAGAGGATCTCGTCGAGGCCTTTGCCCATGTCCATCCATCTCGAAACGTATCCAGGGCGGGCGAGGACGTCTCATGCGGATCGACCGTTCTCTCAAAGGGACACAGGATGCGGCCAGCGGATATCGCCCTCTTGGGGGCGCTAGGCATCATGAGGTTTAAGGTATTCAGGCTTCCCAGGGTGGCCATCATCCCCACCGGTGGCGAGCTCGTGCCGCTCGACGGTGTCCCGCCGCTTCCCGGCCAGGCCCGCGAGGTAAACGGGCTGATGGCACGCCTCTATGTGGAGATGTGGGGAGGTGAAGCGCGGCTCGAGGGCATCGTCCCTGATGATCCCGAGATGATCCGATCAGCACTTGAGGCGAGCGCCCGCTCCGATCTCATCCTCCTCTCCGGGGGAACCTCGATCGGGGATAAGGATTATGCACCGGGCGCGCTCGATCGTCTGCTCTACCATGGCTTGCGTCTTACGCCTGGAAAGCCGACTGCGATCGGGACCTTTGCAGATCGGCCTGTGATCTGCCTTCCCGGCTACCCGGTTGCAGCCCTCGCCGCCCTCTATCTGCTCGTTCGCCCCGCTGTGAAGAGGCTTGCCCATCTCAACGATCGCACTCCAACGATCAAAGCGACCCTCTCTCGAAAGATCGCCTCGCGACCAGGATACACCACCTTCTCCCGCGTCTCGCTCGATGGGGGCTTTGCCCATCCGATCATGTCGACCGGCGCGGGAATCCTCAGCTCCGCTGCCCGTGCGGATGGTTTCGTCCTGGTGCCCGAGGATCTGGAAGGGCTCGATGCGGGGGAGGCTGTGGTGGTTCATGCATTTGAATGATGGGGGAAACGCAAATTGCCCGTCAATCAACTAAATTTGTATTAATTCAAATTACATGGCGTTGGATTCTTATAGGAATGAATCCTCGCCATGGCACATGTCTTGGATATATCCCCATCTGGATCTGATCCCAAAAAGGCCCCTCTTCCTCTGCGTGATCTCGAATACGGCGACCGGGAGGATTCCGGGGGTAAGCGCTGCAGGTACCTCTCCAGATCTGACCTACTACACGCCGGGGGCGGATGCCGAGCTCGTGGAGATGAACCGCATCGTCACAATGCCCGAGCTTCCAGAGACCCCCGGCGGCTCGCCCACGCCTGCGATATTGACGCGGGCGGCGCTCTCGCTTTCCGGCATTCAGGCGCTATTCGTCGCAAGCGGCCTCGAGAAGAAGCCAGCAGTGCCCTATGCCGAGATGGGGGGCCTTCCAGGCTCCGATATCAGGAAGGGCCCCGCAGTTTCCGATGCGCCGGCCATTATGGAGAGGGCGGCGATCTTCGGACGAAAGCTGGATCGCTTATCCGACGTTCTCTTCATCGGTGAGTCGATAGCAGGAGGGACCACGACCGCTCTTGCAGTGCTGAGGGCGCTTGGATGCTCCGGCAATGTGAGCAGCAGTTTTGCTGAGAATCCGGTAGAGCTGAAGGAAGGGATCGTTGACGCGGCCATGAAGCGCATAGGGATCGGTACCGGCGATCTCGCGAACGATCCAATGAGGGCGATTCTAGAGCTTGGGGATCCCATGATGCCCGCGGTCTTGGGGCTCCTTCGCGGCCTCTCCACCACAAAGGTGATCCTCTGCGGCGGAACCCAGCTTGCGGCGGTCTTGGCGCTTGCTCGGTCTTTCGGGATCGACGGGGACTTCTCCATAGCGACGACGAAGTACATTGCAGAGGATCGGAGCGCCAACTTCGTCGAGATCGTCGAGGACCTGGGCCGGCCCTGCTACATAGTCGACCCTGGGCTTGAGAACTCCAGCATCCCTGCCATACGCACCTTTGCCGAGGGCTACGTCAAGGAAGGGGTCGGCGCAGGTGGAGCGGTCCTCGCGGCAAGCCTCTACGGCGTAACTCAAAAGGAGATCGTGGAGGCGACCGACCGCGTGCTCATGACCGTGGAGCTCCCGCGGTAGGGGGCGCAATGAGGGCAGCAGTCTTACGGGGCCCAGGCCTGCTGGAGATCGAGGATATCGCCCCGCCGAGCCCTCCTCCAGGAGGGCTCTTGCTGGAGGTCCTGGTCTGCTCGATCTTTGGGATCGACGCTAGAATGGTTGCGAAGGGACATCGATGATGGAAGCGCGATTCATAAGCTCAGGGCGTGGATCGGCGTGCAGGGATCGATCAATGGCGAGCTGCGCCTCGCGAAGATGCTGGAGACGGCCTTGGTCTGATCGAACGATTTCAGTGGCTTCTCCAAAGGTTCATCTATCCGG
>CAZWDT010000038.1:2767-21467 GCA_964632755.1 uncultured Methanotrichaceae archaeon | reverse complement strand
GGCCTTGGTCTGATCGAACGATTTCAGTGGCTTCTCCAAAGGTTCATCTATCCGGTATGGAATCGTTGATATACGGTTGATGCCGGGGTGATGATAGATGAGCCACGAGATTCGCATGCATGGGCTTCGATTGGCCATGCTCCTGTTTGTGGCAATCGCGATGCTGGTATCTTACCTCACCTTTCCCCTCCTCGACGGCATAGTGCTCGGAATGGTCTTCGCTTATGTTGGAAGGCCCATAAGGGACCTATGCGGATCCCGGAGAAGGCTTGGATCCCTTGTCGCAACGATCTCCATAGTCATCCCGATCACGGTCATAATTGGACTTGGAGCAATAGAGATCGCGAACCAGCTGGCATGGCTGGCCCAGCATCAGTCGGATATCGCAGGGATTGTGATCGACTTTGTGTTTAGAATGGAGATTCCACCGAGCATACTCGATGAGCTTCGAGGCAGCCTCCAGAACATCCTCGCGATACTGACATCGGTCGTTGCCGGCATTCCGGTGATCGACCTAGGCCATGCATTCACACTGGGCATCATAAATTTCATACTCGCTCTGCCTGTATGCTACTTCCTCCTCGTCGATGGAGAGGGTTTCGCCGAGTCGATCATCATGCTCTTCCCTGACAGGATCGAGATGCATCGAAGGTACTTCTCCAGGATCGATCGCATATTGAGCGGCATATTCGTGGGAAGCATCTACACATCGATCGTAGGAGGTGCCATCTCCGCGATCATCTTCTACAGCTTCGGCGTGCCCCGGCCTTTCGCACTTGCAAGCTTCGTCTTCATCGCAGGGATGGTTCCCTTGCTTACGGCCTGGGCGGTGATAATCCCAGTCGCGATCTTTCGCTACCTCGTGATGAGCCCCTGGGATGGGCTCATATTCTTCATCGTAGCATCCCTCCTGATCTATCTGCCAACTGAACTCGTCATCAGGCCCTATCTGGTATCGACGAGGTCCACCATCCATCCCTTGCTGGTGATGATCTCCTTTCTGGGCGGCATGCTCGTCGCGGGCATCGGAGGCTTCTTCCTGGCCCCGGCTCTTATGGGGGTCTTGGTGGGCGTCTACCAGGTTCGCCGGGAGGATCTCGCGGCATCCAGTCCCCCCTCACTTCCCGATGGGGGAGGATGATGAGGTTCTATATCGAGACCTACGGCTGTTCGGCAAACCAGGGAAACTCAGAGGAGGCCGAGGAGTGCCTCGTCCTCCTCGGACACAGCCCCTCAACGGAGGATCGGGCAGACTTGATCATAGTGAACACCTGCGCCGTAACTGCACGCACGCAGAGGAAGATGCTGAGAAGGCTCCTCCAGCTCCAGGGGGAGCGCTTAGTAGTCGCAGGATGCCTCTCAAAAGCCCTCCCCGAGTCACTTCAAGGGATAGAGCATCGAATGATGGAGGGGATACTAGGAAGGGCCGCTGCGGAGAGGATAGCCCTTTTGGAGCCTCCATCGAGCGGGGGCTGCAACCCTTGGATCGAGCGGCGGGCGCTGCGGGTTGTGAACATCTCCGAGGGCTGTCTCGGCTCATGCAGCTACTGCCTCGTAAAAAGGGCGAGGGGATGCCTTGTCAGCCTGGATGATGATCAAATAGCGGCGAAGGTTGCGCGTATCGTCAAATCCGGCGCCGTCGAGGTCCAGCTCGCATCTCAGGATGTTGCAGCCTATGGGGTGGATATAGGTTCAACCCTCCCAAGGCTTCTTCGGCGATTGATCGATATCCCTGGCCCTCATAGGTTTCGGTTGGGGATGATGAACCCATCTAACGTGCTTCCGATTATCGGCGATCTCACGAAGGCATATGACAATCCCCGGATCTATCGCTTCCTTCACCTCCCCTTGCAGTCGGGGTCTGACCGAGTTCTCGAATCGATGAATAGGGGCTACTCTGCAGAGGACTTCCGGCGGATCGTGGCGTGCTTTCGCAGGGCCTTTCCCGATATCACGATTGTAACCGATTGTATAGCCGGATTTCCGGGCGAGACCGAGTCGGATCACGAGGCTACTATGGAGCTACTCCGGGGGGTGGATCCCGACAAGGTAAACGTAACCAGATACTCGTCTCGCCCTCACACATCGGCAGCGCATCTCTACGATATGCCAGAACGGATCAAGAAGGGTAGGTCGCGGGCCTTGACCAGGCTATGGTTGGAGCTTGCTGCGCAGAGGAACGAGAGATATTTGGGGCGGACCGTCGATGTCCTTGTGACGGAGCGGGGTCGTGATAAAAGCATGAAAGCCAGGTTGGATAACTACATCGGCCTGGTCTTAAGGCAGGAGGTCGATCTCGGCACCCAACAAAAGGCGAGGATCGTCGATACAAATCCCTTCTACTTGACGGGAGATGTCGGTTAGAAGTCGTTTCTATTGGCGGAGCAAATATATATCTAACCATCGATATATCTGATTTTAGCGATGATGCCTCTTTGCAGGAGGGTCGCGCCGTGGGGGGCGTTTGGCAGAATCGAGAACCATTAGACTTATTAATAATGAACATTATCATTCGTGAAGATGTTCTCCGGCACATAAACACGTTGAGTTTGCCCTGACGGGATGCCATGATCGCTGTGGATATGGGTCTCGTGGTTCGCTCTTACAGGCCCGGTAGCATCAAGCTGAAAAGGAGGATTAAGATGGCAAAGGAAAAGGCAGCAAAGACCGCTGTTCTGATGGTGGAGGAGAGGGTTTTCAATCCCCCGAAGGAGCTCGTCGAGAACTCAAACGTTATGCAGTACATGAAGGAGAAGGGATTCAAGACGGAAAAGGAGATGCGGGCGTGGACTTCCAAGAATTATGTGGAGTTCTGGGGGGAGATGGCCAAGAAGTACGCAACTTGGCATAAGCCCTTCGATAAAGTCCTGGACTGGCAACCACCCTATGCCAAGTGGTTCCCCGGTGGCGAGATCAGCATGTCTTACAACTGCCTTGACAGGCATATTAAGACATGGAAAAAGAACAAGGTAGCATACATCGCCGTGGGAGAGCCTGTGGGCGACGTGAGGCTCTTTACCTTCTGGGACCTGTATCGGGAGGTGAACAAGCTCGCAAACGGCCTCAAGAGCCTGGGGGTCAAGGAAGGGGACAGGGTAAGCATCTATCTGCCGATGATTCCCGAGCTGTCCATTGCAATGCTTGCCGTCTCCAGAATAGGGGCCATACATAGCGTGGTCTTCTCCGGTTTCAGCGCCAAGGCCTATGGTGACAGGGTGAAGGACGGCGAGTCGGTTGTGAGCATCACCTGCGACGGGTTCTGGAGGCGTGGCAAGACCGTGCCACTGAAGGCCCAGGCCGACGATGGGATTGCCGATGCTCCCAGCGTGAGGAATCAGATCGTCTACAAGAGAACCGGCCAGGAGGTCCCCTGGAAAGAGGGCAAGGACATCTGGTGGCATGACCTGGTGGAAAATCAGCCGATCCATTGCGATCCAGTCTTCGTCGAATCGGAGCACCGGTTATACATCCTCTACACCTCTGGATCAACCGGCAAGCCCAAGGGCATAGAGCATGCTGTTGGCGGATACTGCGTAGGACCGCCCCAGACATTGCACTGGGTATTCGACCTCAAGGAAGAGGACGTATGGTGGTGTGCTGCAGACATCGGCTGGGTGACGGGCCACTCCTACATCGTCTACGCACCGCTCCAATTGGGCATGACCGGCGTCATGTACGAGGGATCGCCCGACTTCCCGGACTTCGGCAGATGGTGGAAGATCATCCAGGATTACGGCGTAAGCGTGCTGTATACCTCTCCGACAGCCATTAGGATGTTCATGAAGGCCGGCCCCGAGTGGTGCGATAAGTACGACCTAACCAGCCTGCGCCTGCTGGGATCGGTGGGCGAGCCCATCAACCCCGAGGCCTGGATGTGGTACAGAAAGCACGTCGGAAGAGATGAGCTCCAGATCATGGATACCTGGTGGCAGACCGAGACCGGGACCTTCATCAACTCGCCTCTGCCCACGACACCGCTGAAACCCGGATCCTGTACCTTCCCGCTTCCCGGCTACAATGTCGAGGTCATGGACGAGGAGGGTAACGTCGTGCCGGCCGGCGAGGGCGGCAACGTCGTGATAACAGAGCCCTATCCGTCCATGCTCAGGGCCTTCTATCGGGATCCAGAGAGGTACATGTCCACCTACTGGAACTACTACTGGAAGGTCCATCCCGGCTGGTATCTGGCAGGAGACAAAGCCAGGACGGATAAGGACGGCTACTACTTCATCCAGGGCCGCATCGACGACGTCTTGAACGTTGCAGGGCACAGAATAGGCAACTCCGAGGTGGAGTCCGCCCTGGTCAGCCATCCAAGCTGCGCCGAGGCCGCGGTCGTTGGCAAACCCGACGAGGTGAAGGGCGAGATCATCATCGCGTTCTGCGTGCTCCGATCGGGCAACGTGCCCAGTGATAAGCTGAAGAAGGACCTTTTAACCCATGTGAAGTCGACTATGGGCGGGATCGCTACACCGTCGGAGCTCCACTTCGTCAACGACGTGCCAAAGACCAGATCCGGCAAGATCATGCGCCGCATCATCAAGGCCAAGGCTATGGGCAAGGATGTAGGGGATACCTCCACTCTGGCGAACCCTGAAGCGGTCGAGGCCATACCTACGATCGTCTGAGGATGGATATCCTCATTCTTTTTTTTTATATTGGCCTATTAACGACTATCGCTCCTCATTGGACATCATATCACATCCTCGCGCAACTTATTGTACCATTTAATAATGATAATTATCAATTATGATAATTTTATCGGACGACAACCTTTATAAACGTAAATGATAATCATCGATCCTAACAGGAGTTTCTATGGCCTCCCAATATCGGTTAGGATACATGACGGGAATTGCCTTGAGTTGGAACGAAGGTTCGACGCATTGGCGAGAGGCAGGGGACTTCTGATAATTCAAAGGAGGATTGGAATGGCTGAGCAGAAAGCAGCAACTACATCGGTTTTGCTTGAGGAGACCAGGGTCTTCCCACCCCCAAAGGATCTGGTGGATAACTCCAACGTCATGAAGTGGATGAAGAAGAAAGGCTTCACAACAGAGAATGAGATGCGCCTATGGTGTTCCAATAACTACATCAAGTTCTGGGGCGAGATGGCCGAGACCTATGCCGATTGGTTCGAGCCATGGGCGTCGACCCTGGAGTGGAAGCCGCCATATGCAAAGTGGTTTGTGGGTGGCAAGTGCAATGTGACCTACAACGCCGTGGATCGGCATGCTTTGGGCGCCAAGAAGGATAAGGTCGCCTACATCTTCGTCCCCGAGCCCACCGATCAGCCCACTCAGAAGATCACCTATGGCGAGCTTTACAAAGAGGTAAACAAGTTCGCCAATGGGCTGAAGAGCCTTGGTGTGAAGAAGGGGGACAGGATAACCTTCTACATGCCCATGATCCCCCAGTTGCCCATAGCCATGCTCGCGGGCGCCAAGATCGGCGCGATTCACTCCATCGTATTCTCCGGATTCTCCGCCGGTGGCTTGAACAGCAGGATCTTGGATGCCGAGGCCAAAGTGGTTGTGACAACGGATGGATTGTACAGGCGCGGCAAGCCGTTGCCTTTGAAGCCCAACGTAGATGAGGCGGTCAAGGACGCCCCCTCTGTGAAGAAGGTGATCGTCGTCAAGAGGACGGGCATCGATGTTCCCATGGTCAAGGGCCGCGACATATATTGGCATGACCTCGTTGCCGACAAGTCGGAAGAGTGCGAGACTGAGCAGATGGACTCTGAGGACAGGCTCTTCATCCTGTACACCTCTGGAACGACAGGCAAGCCCAAGGGCATAGAGCACGTCCACGGCGGATATTGCGTAGGTCCGGCTCAGACGTTGGACTGGGTCTTCGACATCAAGGAAGATGATGTCTGGTGGTGCACGGCCGATATCGGATGGATCACAGGCCACTCCTACATTGTGTACGGTCCGCTCGTCCTGGGCGCGACGAGCATGATGTACGAGGGCGCCCCCGACTTCCCGGACTTCGGCAGATGGTTCAAGATAATCCAGGATAACAAGGTATCCGTCTTCTACACCGCTCCCACAGCCATAAGGATGTTCATGAAGGCCGGCGAGAAGTGGGCCAAGGATTACGACATCTCCTGCCTGAGGCTGCTCGGGTCTGTCGGCGAGCCCATCAATCCAGAGGCCTGGATGTGGTACCGCGAGCACTTCGGCGGAGGCAAGCTCCAGATCATGGATACCTGGTGGCAGACCGAGACCGGCACGTTCCTCGTGTCGCCCTTGCCGATAACTCCTCTCAAGCCAGGATCAGCTACCTTCCCGCTGCCAGGGTTCAACATCGATATCCTTGATGAGGATGCGAATCCGGTCGCGCCCGGCACAGGTGGCAATATCGTGAGCAACAGTCCCTGGCCGTCGATGCTCAGAGCCTTCTACAAGGATCCCGAGAGGTACAACAAGGAATATTGGTCCACCTACTGGGATGTTAGGCCCGGCACATACCTCGCGGGCGACAAGGCAACCAAGGACAAGGATGGATACTTCTTCATCCAGGGCCGCATCGACGACGTCCTCAAGGTTGCAGGCCACAGGATCTCCAACGCCGAGGTCGAGAGCGCCCTCGTGAGCCATCCCAAGGTGGCCGAGGCGGCCGTCATCGGCAAGCCCGACGAGGTCAAGGGCGAGGTCATAGTGACATTCGTCATCCTCAGAACGGGCCAGGAGGAGACCGAGGAGCTCAAGGCGGAGCTGAAGAAGCACGTGCGCAAAGTCTTGGGGCCGGTGGCATAT
The DNA here is from genome assembly GCA_964632755.1 of uncultured Methanotrichaceae archaeon. Lineage (GTDB taxonomy): Archaea > Halobacteriota > Methanosarcinia > Methanotrichales > Methanotrichaceae > JAFGMR01. The sequence continues at coordinate 14,703 of CAZWDT010000038.1, read as the reverse complement.
CCGGAGTCTGTGTACTTCGTAAAAGACGTGCCCAAGACCAGATCCGGCAAGATCATGCGTCGTGTGATCAAGGCCAAGGCGCTCGGCAACCCGACCGGCGACCTATCTGCCCTCGCCAACCCCGAGGCAGTCGAGGGAATCCCGCTCATCAAGTGAGCGGGAACCCATCTTTTTTTTTTCTCATATTTATAAATGGAAGAACTACGTGAGATCCGTGTTACTCGCGAGACTATATCGATTGCCGATCTCATAGCCGATCTTTCTGCCTTCCGAAAGCCAGTTGAGCCTGACCTCCCATTCTATTAGGCACCCAGAGCCGAAGCATAGCGATTTGCTGTGCCTAATCAGTGAACAATGACCTATCATGCTAACCATCATCAATCGCCCCATTTCTCTCAATATGTGCCTAATCAATTGGGAACTCATGGTTGAGCGCCACGGCGTTTTGCTTGCTCGTCAAACTCGCAAAATATTGCTCAAATATACTGGCAATATCAACATCATTTATGATAATTTTCTTTCATTCAGTTAACTCACCGCGACAACTTTATAAACGAAAATACGGCTAAATTATCGATCACCATGATGTCCTCTCGCTGGGTGGGGCGGAGTCGAAAGTCGAGAGATCGAATAAGCGGAAGGGAGATCTCCCTCGTTGAATCCGTCCATCTAGGTGGGCGAACATTCTGGAATTAAAAAGGAGGTTTAATATGGCTGAGCAGAAAGCAGCAACTACGTCGGTCTTGCTTGAGGAGACCAGGGTCTTCACACCATCCAAGGAACTGGCGGAGAACTCCGTCGTCATGAAGTGGATGAAGAAGAAGGGCTTCGCTACGGAAAAGGAGATGCGAGCCTGGACCGGTCAGAATTTTATCCAGTTTTGGGGTGAGATGGCCAATGACTACGCCGAGTTCTTCGAGCCCTATGCCCAGATCCTGGAGTGGAAACCCCCTTATGCCAAGTGGTTCGTGGGCGGAAAGATCAACGTAGCCTACAACGCCGTGGACAGGCATGCTTTGGGCGCCAATAAGGACAAGGTGGCCTACATCTTCGTGCCCGAGCCTACCGACCAGCCTACTAGGAAGATCACCTATGGAGATCTCTACAAGGAGGTCAACAAGTTCGCGAACGGCTTAAAGAGCCTTGGCGTGAAGAAGGGCGACAGGGTCAGCGTCTACATGCCCATGATCCCCGAGACCGCCATGACCATGCTTGCATGTGCCAAGATCGGGGCCATCCACAGCGTGGTATTCTCTGGATTCAGTGCCGGAGGCCTCGGAAGCAGGGTGCAAGACGCGGAGTCCGTAGTCGTCGTGACCACCGATGGGTTCTACAGAAGGGGCAAGCCCTTGGCCTTGAAGCCCAATGTGGATGAGGCGGTCAAGGATGCCCCAAGCGTAAAGAACGTCGTTGTGGTCAAGAGGACCGGCCAAGAAGTGCCCATGACGGCTGGAAGGGACATCTACTGGGACGACCTTGTGGCTGACAAGTCCGAGGAGTGCGAGACTGAGAAGACCGACAGCGAGGACCGGCTCTTCATCCTCTACACCTCCGGCACAACTGGAAAGCCCAAGGGAATAGAGCACGTCCATGGCGGGTATTGCGTTGGTCCAGCTCAAACCCTCAACTGGGTCTTCGATATCAAGGATTCTGACGTCTGGTGGTGCACAGCCGATGTAGGATGGATCACGGGTCACTCCTACGTGGTCTATGGACCTCTCTGCCTTGGGGCGACGAGCATCCTCTACGAGGGATCTCCCGACTACCCCGACTTCGGCAGATGGTTCCAGATCATCCAGGACCACAAGGTCTCCGTCTTCTATACCGCTCCTACTGCTGTGAGGATGTTCATGAAGTCCGGGGCACAGTGGCCCGAGAAGTACGACCTCACCAGCCTGCGCCTGCTGGGATCAGTGGGCGAGCCCATCAACCCCGAGGCCTGGATGTGGTACCGCGAGCACTTCGGCGGAGGCAAGCTCCAGATCATGGACACTTGGTGGCAGACAGAGACCGGGACCTTCCTGGTATCTCCGCTTCCCATCACGCCGTTGAAGCCGGGATCGGCTACATTCCCCTTGCCCGGATTCAATGTAGACATCTATGACGAGGATGCCAATCCGGTTCCGCCGGGATCTGGCGGGAATATCGTCAGCGCCACCCCCTGGCCATCCATGCTGCGTGCCTTCTACAAGGACGAGGTTCGCTACAAGAAGGAGTACTGGTCCACCTACTGGGACATCAGGCCAGGCACATACCTTGCCGGCGACAAGGCAACCAAGGACAAGGATGGATACTTCTTCATCCAGGGTCGCATCGACGATGTCCTCAAGGTTGCTGGACACAGGATCTCCAACGCCGAGGTCGAGAGCGCCCTCGTGAGCCATCCCAAGGTGGCCGAGGCGGCCGTCATCGGCAAGCCCGACGAGGTCAAGGGCGAGGTCATAGTGACATTCGTCATCCTCAGAACGGGCCAGGAGGAGACCGAGGAGCTCAAGGCGGAGCTGAAGAAGCACGTGCGCAAAGTCTTGGGGCCGGTGGCATATCCGGAGTCTGTGTACTTCGTAAAAGACGTGCCCAAGACCAGATCCGGCAAGATCATGCGTCGTGTGATCAAGGCCAAGGCGCTCGGCAACCCGACCGGCGACCTATCTGCCCTCGCCAACCCCGAGGCAGTCGACGCCATTCCGCTCATCAAGTGAGCGGATACATCTATTTTTTATTTTTATCTATATCTCTTTATCATTCTCCACCAAATCGGGTTGCATAATTTTATAAATATAAAAACATTCTATCGCGTAGATATCCTGTCCTCTCGTCGATGGGTCTAATATTGATTATTTATCCTTGTATTATGCAAAATGTTCTTAAACAAAGCGTCATTCAAATCCAAATAATCGATAATTACTAGCATCGATCGTTATTATTTTTATCTCGATAGCTTTATAAATGATCAAGTAGGGCCCTCTCCAGTGTTTCCTGAACCTCCCTGTGATCGAGGGGTGTCAATCGGGCGATTTGAGCTAGAAGAGGTGGAGAGTCCGGCCGCCTCTGAGGGAGAGTGGGAACGCTGTATCTATATTCGATAGGAGGTTATAAATTGGCTGAGACTGCAAAGACTGCCGTTCTGCAGGAAGAGACCAGGATATTCAATACCCCCCAGTGGATTATAGAGCATTCCAACTCTTTCCAGTGGATGAAGAAGAAGGGCTTCAAGACTGAGATGGAGATGCGTGCTTGGTGTTCCGAGAACTACGTGGACTTCTGGGATGAGATGGCTCAGAGCTATGCGGATTGGTTCAAGCCCTATGATCAGATCCTCGACGATTCCAAGAATCCCTACTTCAAGTGGTTCTTGGGCGGGAAGATCAACGTGGCCTACAACGCAGTGGATAGGCACGCCAAGTCCTGGAGGAAGAACAAGGTTGCCTACTACTTCGAGGGCGAGCCTGTCGGCGACAAGAAGGCTATCACCTACTACGAGCTCTACAGGGCAGTCAACAAGATGGCAAACGGCCTGAAGAGCCTGGGCGTGGAGAAGGGCGACAGGGTCAGCGTCTATCTCCCCATGATCCCCGAGCTGCCCATAACCATGCTTGCCTGCGCCAAGATCGGCGCCATTCACAGCGTGGTATTCTCCGGCTTCTCCGCCGGTGGTCTCAACAGCAGGGTCACAGATGCTGAGTCCAAGGTAGTAGTCACATCCGACGGCTTCTACAGGCGCGGAAAGCCGCTGCCCCTGAAGCCCAACGTGGACACAGCTGTCAAGGACGCTCCGTCTGTAAAGAACGTGATCGTCGTCAAGAGGACCGGCGTGGAGACCGCCATGGTCGAGGGCCGGGACATCTGGTACCAAGACCTAGTGGCAGCCCAGAGCGACGAGTGCGTCACCGAGGAGCTGGACCCAGAGGACCGCCTCTTCATTCTGTACACATCCGGCACGACCGGCAAGCCCAAGGGTATCGAGCACGTTCACGGCGGATACAGCGTGGCCCCTGCCTACACTACTGCCTGGGCCCTGGACGTCCAAGAGGATGACGTCTTCTGGTGCACGGCCGACGCGGGCTGGATCACCGGTCACAGCTACGTCATATACGGTCCCCTCTGTCTGGGTGCAACGAACATCCTCTACGAGGGATCGCCCGACTTCCCCAACCTGGGCCGCTGGTGGTCCATAATTGAGGAGTATGGCGTAAGCGTATTCTACACGGCACCTACCGCCATCAGGATGTTCATGAAGGCTGGCGACCAGTGGCCTGCCAAGTACAACCTGAAGTGCATTAGGATCCTGGCATCTGTCGGCGAGCCTCTCAACCCCGAGGCATACATGTGGTTCAGGAAGAACATCGGCGCCGACCAGGCACCTATCATCGACACCTGGTGGCAGACCGAGACCGGATGCCACGTCATTGCCCCGCTGCCCATGACTCCGGAGAAACCCGGATCTGTCGCCTTCCCGCTGCCCGGATTCAACACCGACATCTTCGACGAGGAGGCAAACTCGGTGCCCCTTGGCTACGGTGGAAACATCGTCCAGAAGACCCCCTGGCCATCCATGCTCAGGGCCTTCTACAAGGATGAGATCCGCTACAAGAAGGAGTACTGGGAGATGTACTGGAACGTCAAGCCCGGCACATACCTCGCAGGCGACAAGGCAACCAGGGACAAGGATGGCTACTGGTGGATCCAGGGCCGCATCGACGACGTCTTGAAGGTTGCCGGACACAGGATCTCCAACGCTGAGGTCGAGTCCGCTGCAGTCTCGCATCCCAAGGTGGCCGAGGCCGCCGTCATCGGCAAGCCCGATGAGGTCAAGGGCGAGACCATCGTTGCCTTCGTAATCGTCAAGGAGGGCGTCGAGGAGACCGAGGATCTGAAGAAGGAGATCGCAAAGCACGTCAGGATCGTCCTTGGGCCGGTTGCCTACCCCGAGTCAGTCTACTTCGTCAAGGATGTTCCAAAGACCAGGTCCGGCAAGATCATGCGCCGCGTGGTCAAGGCCAAAGCCCTGGGCAAGCCCGTGGGAGACACATCCGCGCTCGCCAACCCCGAGTCCGTGGAGATGATCCCGCTCATCAACCAGTGAGCGAAGCATCCAATCTCCCTCCCTTTTTTTTTGGCTATTTTCGGATATTTCGCTATCTGGTAGTCTACCTGCATCGAGTTGTTGAACGTAGACGCCAAAACGAGATTCGGCACAAAGGGTCCAATGAATGACCAATAATTGGATTGGAACCCGAATTGAATGTTAACTTTGTGCGTTCTTCGTGTCCATTGTGCCCCTTGTGGTCGGCATAATAGTGCGCAGATAGCAAAGCATGCAAAAAAAAACCATGAGTTAAGGGCGTTCTGGGACTGACTTATAGTGAAAAGGCCATATCAACTCATTTGTGAGTGGCTGCCGGTCCAGAGAATCGCATGTATCCAAGTCGATTATGGACAAGAGGCCACAATTGGATACGTCGTTGTGTGGTTTCAGATGGGCGTCCTTTGTGCCCTTCGCCGATCAGAGGTCGTGGACCACCTTTATTCGCAGCTTGGAGAAGTCCTCTTTGATCTCGACTTGCAGGCCCATTCCCAAAAAGATCTCCTCCACTTCCATCTTGACGAACTTCTTGGCTGCTTCTGAGCTCAGGATCAGCGTGAACTCCGTCTTGGAGGCCTTGTTCATCTTGAACAGGTTGCAGGCCTCGAGCCTCTTCAATATGCTCTCCGCGTTCAGGAGCCGGTGCTTGAACTGCTCGGCATGAGCCTGACAGACCTCCCTGTGCAGCTCCCAGAACTTTTCCTTGTTTGGATGGCTCTCGACGAAGTTGAGAAATAGGATGAAGTGATCGATGTCCATTATGACGTGCTCGCTTGCAGAGAGCATCTCCGCATGGGTGTAGACCTTCTTATCCTCGATGAAGTCGAAGAGGTTTCTGTGTTTGTTGTAGAACTTCAGGGCATCGCGCATCATCTCGCTCTGGGATATCCCCAGGTCGTCCTTCATCTTCTTGAATATATCGGCGGTCTCATCGTCCAGCGCGATGGTGACCCTCTCTGGTGCTTTCATCTCTTATAACCTCTTATCGTTTCTATTGGCCCAATGGTGATATCAGCCTTTCGACTCGTAAGGACCCTACATGGGGTCGAGTTCTCCAATCGCGATGGCGAGAGAGCTGCATCCCTTCTTTGCGAACTCTTTGTAGGATCCATCTCCTTAAACTACCTTTTAGGACATGCAAGGAGCTTTCAGCAGGGCGTTATTCATCGGCACATACATTTCCATCAGGCACTTCCATTGCGATCGATCTGGGCGAATGTCGCCCTGATCTCGGGCCTGCATCGAAGCGCTAGCGAAGCGTTCTCCAGGAGAGCAGAAGGCAGTAGGCTTTTTTGCAGGCTTGCCCAAGGCTGAGCATATGCATCTCTCGTCTGAGGAGCATGTATGATGCTATTGATAGATAAGCGAATCCTAAGGCCTCGGAGATGAAGACCATCGGGTCTTGAAGCGCAGAGATGAGGGCTTGCAGGTAGCCGAGCACCCCGATGCTATCGACGACGGGAAATCCTCCCAAGAGCGGCCAGAGGAATATCTTCGGTGATCTCCAGATGGTGTCGAGGGCTAAATGGCTTAAAACTCCGAAGAATATCGCCAGGATTAGGCGATTTTCGAGGCTGACCATCAGGACGAAGAGAAGGAGAAGGAAGAGGAATGTGTGGGCGTATATCCTTCCCATGGCTGGCGTTCCGTATAGGACGTAGCCGAGCGGCTTGTCTATCAGGTCGGGGAGCATGGAGCCAATGGCCAGAGGGACTATGGGGAGTCTCAAGCCTGCGGCTCTTCGCATCATCTCGGCAAAGGCCAGCGTCAGTCCAATATGGGCGAATAACAGCATGAGCTAATGTATGCCGCCATCACTGGGTCATCAGCAGATACTGGGTGAGGTCTGGCGGCATCGAGAGCCTCTCTTGGGCCATATCCACGATCAGCTGGGAGCTTAGGCCGGCCCTCCTCATGGACCTTATCTCCTCCAGCTTTATTCGATCCAGGGTATACCTGCCGTCCGAGTCGCATATGGCCATGACATGGCCCTGGATCAGATATACGCCGTGCATCATAAGCATGGTCTTGGCCTCCTCATAGATGAGGGAGTAGATGACTGGTGGGGCCATCACGGTCTCAAGGTCGGGGCAGGCCGCGATCATTGCGCAGATCTCCATCTGAGTAGGTGGGAAAAGAAGTGCTAGATGCCGCTCGTTAGAGTCCAGACCTTGTATATCGCCCGCTCTGTGAAGGATCTTGATCCTCATAATATCTACGAAGTCGATCCATCAATTTAAATTTTTTGCTCAACTACCCATTCGATAGGCTCCGTCTGGGGATATTGGCAGCTCATGGTCCATCGGCCGTGGGCAACCCATGGAATGGGGCAGCATCGTCATAAACGGTAACAAGTGCCCCGGCACTTCGGCATCTCCTTTGGGAAAGGGCTTATAGCAGGATTACTTCGGATGCAGGCGTGCTCGGGCAAAGCCCGTTGTGGCCTGTCCTTGAAGCTGAAAGGTCCTGACCATCTCGCCTGCAGCGGAAGCGCTTTCTGCCGTCGCCAGTATTTGGACCTTGTCCAGATAAAGGCGCTTCCCGCAAGGGCAGGTGCGAGTCTTGGCGCCTCTTGGAGCATAGAGATGGCGGCCGCAGCCGGAACATCTGAATACGATAAACATGATGCAAAATGAATCATGCCGGAGCGGCAAAGCCTACTCCGCGATCAGCACTGCGTTGATTATGCCTTCCTGGCTGGGCCGATTGGTCACCCGGGCATTCCCTAAATCGGTCTTGATGATCGCCCCTCTGGTGACGATATTCCTTCTGATGTAGTGCAGATTGGCCTTATTATCTACAACGGTCTCGATCTTTGCCTTCCTTGCCCCTCCGGTCTTGGGATCTGAGACACAGGCCACGTCGCCCCTGAGAAGGCGCGTCTTCTGATTGCCGCCCATCGTCTCCATCGTCTTCTTCCTTGTTGGGGCTATGGTCGTGTCGCCAGCCTCTCTTCCGATCTCGAACTTACGCTTTCCCCGGCAGATGATGAGCCTTCCACCACTGGCCTTTCGTGCAGATTTTCCTTGCCACCTCATACAATACCTCGGACCTTGCCTAGTTTTGGGACTCGATATTTAATCGTTTTGGTACCCCGCAGATCAGCCGAGCGATTTTTCCATATACGGCTCCTGGAGATGATACCCCAGTCCCTCATAGTAACCTCGAGCCCCTATGCCGCTCGTAACGAAAAGCCTCTCATACCCCGCATCCACGCAGATCTCCTCGGCTGCCTGAAGAAGCCTCGCGCCGTAACCTCGATGTTGCCATCCCCCTCTTCGGCTCCCTATTGGGACGAGCGGCCCATAGACGTGCAGCTCCCTGATCCTCGCCACATCCCCCAGGCGCAGCCTGAGGAAGCCCACTAGGGATCCTTCTTCGTCCTCGAAGGATAGGAACTCCTCCTTTGCCCCGCAGGCCATGTAGGACCTCTCTTTAAACGCGAACTCTCCGGATGTGACCCCCCTAAGTCCTGCCTCCCGACAGCGGATGCAGCTGCAGCTGCCACCCCTTCGCTTCAATAGATCTCCTGCCAGCTGGCGCAGGTTGCTCTTTTTAACGCCTGCAACGATCAGGCGGGCGGGGATATCCCTCTGCACCCTCTGCAGGCGGACGTAGGGGGGGAGGATCTCCTTTATTCGAGATATCAGCTCCGCCGCATCCTGGTCGTTGAGGGGCTCGAACTCTCCCTTGAGATAGAGCCGGTGGAGCTTCGTCCCCGCGAGGACGAGCGTGGGATAGATCTTCAGGTAGTCCGGCCGAAGATCAGGACTATCGAAGAGCTCCTTGAAGCATCTCCGGTCGTCCTCCCTGGACGATCCGGGAAGGCCGGGCATCATGTGGAATCCCACCTTGAGCCCTGCATTGCGAAGGCGGCGATTGGCTTCAATGGAGTCAGCAACGGCGTGGCCTCGCCTCATCCTTTCCAGGATCTCGTCGCTTACGCTCTGGACGCCAAGCTCCACCTTCGTTCCCCCGAGGCTGAGCATGGAATGGATATCGCGAGGTCCGCAGCAGTCGGGCCTCGTCTCGAATGTGGTTCCAATGTTCCGAACTCTGGCACTGCTATTGGCCCTGGCGATGGCGGAAAACGACATCCATTGGCTTGCCGGGCCGGGGTGATCGTTCATGGCCTGGAGGGCGCGCTTTACGAACCAATGTCGATAGCCGCGCGGCCTTGCGGAGAATGTCCCGCCCATGACGATCAGCTCCGCCTTGTCGACCGAGTGTCCTATTTCCTCCAGCTGGGCGAGCCTCGCCCTGACCTGATCGTATGGATCCCAGCGGTGTTGGAAGCCCCGCATTGCTGCAGGCTCCCTTCCAGTGTAGCTCTGGGGAGTGTTTTCGCACACACCACCGGGACATGGAACGCATACTCCATGGGGGCACGGGGCAGGCGAAGTCATGGCAGCGATCACGGCGACGCCCGAGAGGGTGCGCGTGGGCTTTCGAACGAGCAGATGGAGACGCTCGCGCTCTTCCATTGTGGCACATCCGAGGATCGTCGCATTGCCGGGCAGGCCGTCGAGGCCGAGGAGGGATGCCGCCTCTCTCTTCCTAGCATCCAGCTGCGCTTCCGTCTCGATCTCCCCGGCCAGGATGGAGTCGACTATCCCCCTAAAAACTCCCTTCACTCCATCTCCTTTCACTCTATCTCCCAGCGCACCAGCTCCTCCATGCTCCGACGAGGCGGCGCCGGGGGGCTTTCGAGAGGCCAACCCAGTGAGATGATGCCGACAGGGACGAGATCCTCGGAGTACCTCAGGAGATCCTTGACCATTTGATCATCGAAGGCGCCGTTCCAGCAGGCGCCGAGGCCTGTGTCAAAGGCTGCGAGGAGGAGGCATGTGATCGCCGAGGCCGCATCCAGCATGGCGTAGAGGTAGCCCCTGTCGCCGTACCTCGTGCGGGATCGATCGAAGTCTGCCAGGACAACAATCAGTATGGGCGCCTCCTCCACCTGCTTCTGTCCATAGGCGGCGAGAGCCAAGGCCTTCCTGAGGTCAGGCCGGCCGACGACGATGTACTTCCTAGCTCGAAGGTTCCCCGCAGAGGGCGCGGCCTCGGCTGCCCTCAAGAGCTCGAGCACGAGGGCTTTGGGGACGGGCCGGCTGTCGTACCTCCGGACAGACCTTCGACCCTCCAGGGCATCCATGAGCTTCATCGCCAGTTCTATCTGCACCAAAGGATAAGAATATGATGATGACCGATGAGGCGCTATCGACCCGGCAGCGCAAGCCTCCGGATTGGATCGCGTCTGCCCATCTCCCTCAGGCATATCTCATCGTCGGAGATGACGATGTAGGTGTTTGGCGTCTCCAGCCGGCGGCCATTGCTCCTCGCAAAGCAGCCGGCGTTCATCGCAAGCGGTCCGTCGCGGCTTCTATATGCCCCTGCCCTATGCGTATCGCCGTAGACGAAGAGGTCGACCGGGGAAAGCCCCCGATCCTTTATGAAGCGGTCGATCGACCGATACTGCCGCTTCACAGGGTCCCTCACAAGCCCGGAGCCCATCCGGTCGAACAGACGGGATGCCTTCCAAAGCCCCTCCTCCAAGCCAACCAGCCCCCCGAAGAGGCTCGAGCGGTATATGCCCTCGTAGGTGTAGGCCATCATCATCTCCAGGTCGGCCGGGGTCATCTCTTTCCCGCAGATCTTCCTCATCCCCTTCATCAGCCTGAAGGAATGGGCCTGGATGCCGTCTAGATGGTGGCCGTGGGTGAAGAGGTATCTGCGGCCTTTTCGGCGCAGGGAGTATGTTGGGTAGTGCATATTCATCATGAGGCCGTTTATCGACTGGCTCCAGCTGAGGTTGGGCGTATAGACCGAGAAGAGGTCCCCTCGGGCGATTCTCTCCATGAGCTCGCTCTCCTTCGTCATGACAGTCAGATGGTGATCGTGGTTGCCGATCACATAGCTTATCTTCATCTGGAGCTCGGAGAGCTTCTGGAAGAAGTATCTCGAGGCCCTGACCGCTGCCTCCGGGCGGGAACGCCAGAGGTCGAGGATGTCGCCGAGAAGCACAATCTCCTCGCAGCCATCTCCATACCTCCACATCTCCCAGATCAGAAAGTCCACCCTCTTGGCTTGTCTCAGGGTAGACGAGCTCAGGCCGAAATGGGTGTCTGATATCGCAATTATCGACAATATGCCCTGCCTCCATTGCTGCGCCTCCTTATTAGCTCATACTCTTTATAAATATTTTCTAAGATCTCGACTTAGCCGGGCGTCCGCGGCGAGCAGTCGTTCCCGGCCAGCTGGCGTCCGATGCTAGAAGGCAGTGGGGCGGGGAAATGCAAACGGCCATGGGCAGCTTGACCTATCTCCGATCGGGAGAGATCGCCGATGCTTGCCGAGATCGCCGACGAGGCATAAAGATAACCGCTCAATTGCTTGAAGGTTGCCGATCCACCACTTGGACCTATTGTCAACTATAGCATGCTTAAAACCCCATTAATCGGCATATACACGCCCATAAAAACCGCAAATTCACGCAAATTAAAGGATAATATTAGCGTTCATTCGTGTTCATTCGTGGTTGAAATAGGGAGTGATCCCACTCTTTCCCTATCGTGAGGATGGTTGAGATGCTGGGTAAAAGAGATCACCATAAGGAGGCATTGCGGTCATGCTAAAGATTGGCCAGATGGGCAATTTACCTCAACCAATTGAGCATGTTCGCACAAAGGCCAAAGGAGGCCCAATGCCGCCGGATCTCTTCGCCTGCTCCAAGTGCTTGCGGCCCGGCCTCTACAGCCCGGCCTTTGAAGCCGGTCTTTCCGCCCAGCCCTTCGGCCTGGTCTTTCCGCCCAGCCCTTCGGCCTGGTCTTTCCGCCCAGCCCTTCGGCCTGGT
>CAZWDT010000038.1:0-2667 GCA_964632755.1 uncultured Methanotrichaceae archaeon | reverse complement strand
CTTTCCGCCCAGCCCTTCGGCCTGGGCTGAGCACAAGGCAAAAATATATGATCCTATTGCCTCCAACTCAAGGAAGTTCCCCATGATAGATATTGCAGTTCCCAAGGGCAGCCTGTTGAACCAGACCTTGCACCTGTTCGAGCAGGCGGGTTTGGAGATAAGGAGGACGGAGAGGGAGTACAACGCAAGGGTTAACGACCCTCGAATCGGCAAGATAAAGATCCTGCGCCCCCAGGAGATCCCTGGCTACGTGGCAAAGGGCTACTTCGACCTGGGGATATCCGGCACTGACTGGATCAAGGAGTCCGGATCGGATGTGGTTACGGTAACGGAGCTCAACTACGGCAAGCAGGGGCCGGGGAGGGTGAAGGTCGTTGTGGCAGTCCCGGAGGGCTTGGATATATCGAGCGCCAAGGAGATCCTTCCAGGGAGCCGGATCTCGACCGAGTACCCAAGGCTTACTCGCGAGTTCTTCCTGGGTCTCGGCATTCCTGTCGAGATCCAGTTCTCCTATGGGGCAACGGAGGCGAAGGTACCAGAGCTTACCGACGTCGTTGTGGATCTGACGGAGACAGGATCGACGCTCGTAAAGAACGGCCTGAAGATCATCGACGTCATACTGGAGTCCACTTCAGAGCTGATCGCAAACAAGGAGAGCTGGGCTGATCCTGCCAAACGCGAGGAGATACTGGCCTTAGAGACCCTCATCTCGGGCGTGATCAGGGCACGGGGGTGCGTCCTTCTGGATATGAACGTCCCTGAGGGCAGGATCGACGAGGTGGTCTCCGTCCTTCCCAGCATGAAGAATCCCACGATCTCCAAGCTCTACAACTCAGGATTCTATGCAGTGGAGAGCGTGGTCGATAGGTCCCAGGTGAACCTGCTAATTCCGCGGCTCAAGAAGGCGGGGGCTCAGGATATATTGGAGCTCGAGATATCGAAGATAATTCCATGAGCGACAAAAATATGTTTTAGCGGGCGTGGGGGGATTCGAACCCCCGACTTACAGCTTAGGAGGCTGCCGCCATGTCCTGTCCAGCTGTCTGGCCTTGACCAGACCGCTTCTAGGGAACTAGGCCGTGACCAGGTTCCTGGCTAGGCCACACGCCCTCGCCGTTCACCTATAGCGATCTCATATATCAACTTTCCCGATGACCCAATCGAGTTATCTTATCAACGCTCCGCTCAGGACGACCACGAATAGGCCAAGCAGGAACCATCCGAGGAGCCCCTGCACCATAGCGACGTGCTTGTAGAGGTCCACAGGATAGAGCTTCGGCGGCGACTGGGCGGTGAACGTCATGGCGGAAAAGTGCATAGCGTCGCCGAGGGAGATCCGCGCCTCTCCTCCCCCTTCCTCCTCTCCAAAGCGCCTCTTTCTGATGCCGTTTCCTCCCCAGTAGGCAAGGCCGAAGAGGATTATCAGTATGACCGACCAGATTATGGTGTAGCTGGGACGCACGCCGTAGCCGCATGACTGCCAGGCGATGAGGTCGTTCAGCTTTGCGAAGCTCAGTCCCTCCTGGGCCTGGCTCAGTCGACGATAACGATAGTAGCAGTCGTTTGCATCGGTCCTCCACTCGAGGTTTCGATAGTTCTTCACGAGCGCGAGGTACGCTGTGGGATCGTAGACCAGGCGGTCCTTTATCGCATTCCATCTGGCCATGAGGCGGGTGAAGTCGGCATCCTTCAACGTGATCGTGGCCTTTGGACCGAACGTTGCGCCATCGAGCTGCATCGAGTAGATGCGGGCACTCTCCAGGACCAGCTGGCCGTCGAAGCTGGAGTCCAGAAAACGGGCGTTATCCGCGAACTTGGTCACCGCAAAGATGGCCAGGCCTTCGAAGCGGGATGCAGTGAAGTCGGAGAAGCCCTCGAAGTTGGCAAGGCCGAAATAGGCGTCCTTCCCAAAGCGGGCCTCGCGAAAGACGACGTTTCCGGAAAACTGCGTTCCAACGAACGTGGCATTTCCGGCGAATGTGGCGTTGCCGAAGTTAGCCGTTCCCAGGAACTGGGCATTGAGGAAGTCAGCCTCCCCGCCCAGGCGGGCGTTCCAGAACGAGGCGAGGCTTGCGAACTGGGCCAGCTGGAAGTCGCCATCCCCCTCGATCCGGCTCTGCAGGAATATGGCGTCGCCATTGAACTGGGCGTTTGGGAATGCTGCCTCCCCGTCGAAGATGCATTGGGCGAAGATCGCGATCTTGGCGAACTGGGAGTAGCCGAAGGAGGCGCCCTCGCGGAAGTGGGCGGAGATGAAGGTTGCAAGCCCCTCGAACCTGGTCACCCGAAAGTCGGCAGGCCTTGCGAAGTCGGTTGCTGCGAAGTTGGCATCTCCCTCGAACTGGACCTCGGCGAAGCTTGCATTTCCGAGGAATGTGCATCCGCTCAGGTTGACGCCCTTGTTGAACGTCGACTTGTCGAAGGTGATATCGTCTCGAAAGGTCGAGTTGGTGATCTTCACGGTCTGGGCAATCGGCCGATCAAGGTCGCTCAGGTCGAGGTTGCCGACCACCATGACCTTTTTGTACTCCACCGCCTGGTTGGACATCATCCTATCGATGATCTCGCTCGCATGAACAGGGGTCAGGGAGGGGATCTCCACAACGGCTGGCCCCTCCGCCCCGAGGCTCGCCTCGGTTGTGGCAAGTAGGACGATCGAGAGGAGGA
>CAZWDT010000037.1:0-29719 GCA_964632755.1 uncultured Methanotrichaceae archaeon | reverse complement strand
TGGAGCCTGGCCCAGCCGCCCTCCGCCCTCTATCCGGCGGGAAGCGAGGAGCGGCGGTGGGTGGGGGGCGTCTTGACAAGGAAGAAGAGCCTGCAAAGCAATTTATAACTCCAGGTACTAATGATGATGGCATGATAAAGATGAGGACAAGGGCAATTTATGAAAACGGTGTTTTAAAGCCTCTTGGGGATATCGATCTGCTTCCCGGCGAGGAAGTGGATATCGAGATTGGCAGCCCGGTTAGGAGAACCAAAGGCATAATCAAACTTGATCCCGTCATAGCCAGAGACATAGCAGATAGCGACGAATGCTCTTTTCTGGAGGAATAAATGCTGGAGGGCATACCTTCTGGCAGGAGAGTCTTCGTCGATTCAAATATTTTTATCTACCATTTTCTGGATCTTTCAGACCGATGCACAGCATTTCTGGAGAGGATCTCCGCCCACCAGTTGCGGGGCTTCACATCAACGGTTGTCATGGCAGAAGTGCTACATAAGTTGATGATTGCAGAGATCGCCGAGAATTACAAAATGAATCGCCGTGAGGTGAACCAGTTTATCAAGAGATGCCCATCTGTAATCTCTGAGCTGGAGCGTTGTGAGGCTGCAATCCAACAAATCCCTGAATTTAATATTGAGATCCTCCCTCTGATGTCGGGAATTGTTATTGAGAGCAGAAACCTCAGGCATGATCATAACCTTATGACCAACGATTCAATTAATCTATTCCTGATGAAGCTTGCTGCAATCGAGGATATTGCTACTAACGACTCCGACTTTGATAGAATACCAGGGATTCGTGTATGGAGACCTCATTAGACGATCAAGAAACGGAAAATGCTTCCTGCAAGAACACCGGAAACTTTAATGTAATGCAATCGTATCGATCTTCATTCTTTGGGAGAAAGGAGATTGAAGAAATGGCACTTACACCCTGGCATAAATCGGCCACACCGCGTGAAGACCTGCGCAAAGGCAAGCCAATGGACGCAGCGGAATTCGCCGTAAACCTCGATAGAGTCAGGGATGGCAAAGCACCTGATGATTATAAAGACCCAAAGCAGTTCTTCGAAAGGACATACCTCACCAAGAACCTTACCGCACTGGCAGCAGAGGTACAGCGCCGCTTTTCGGGCGTTAGGACGGAGACATCAGCCGTCTTCAACATGGCCACCCAGTTCGGTGGAGGAAAGACTCACGCACTCACTTTGCTCTACCATCTGGCCAGAAATGGCCCGGCCGCAGATAGGTGGTCAGGTGTTAACAAGATCCTGGCCAAGGCAGGACTTGAAAGTGTGCCAGAGGCTGCGACAGCGGTCTTTGTAGGCACTGAATTCGACTCCATTACCGGAAAGGGCGGCAGCGGAAACGGTGAGCCTCTGAGAAAGACGCCCTGGGGGGAGATAGCTTTCCAGCTCGCCGGCGAGCAGGGCTTTGCTGTGGTCGAGGAACATGATACGCAGAAGATAGCGCCCGGCGGCGATGTGATCCGCAGCTTCCTGCCGAAAGACAGGCCTTGCCTTATTCTCATGGATGAGCTGATGAACTACGTCAGCCGAAACCGCGAGTCCGGTCTCTCCGATCAGCTTTACAACTTTATCCAGAACCTCACAAACGTGGCCAGCGGCGAGGAGAGAGTGGTCCTGGTGGTCTCCATACCCGGCTCTCAGATGGAGATGAACGAGGCCGATTTCTCCGATTACAACAGCTTCAAGAAGATCATGGATAAGCACGGCAAAGCGGTGATGATATCAGCCGAGGCTGAGACCTCGGAGATCATACGCAGGAGGCTGTTCGAGTGGGGTCCTGATGAAATATCCTCTGACGGAAAGATCCTGCTCGGGACAGAAGCCAAAAAGACCTGCAAAGCTTACGCTGCCTGGGTCAAAGCCCACAGGCATCAAGTTCCAGGATGGTTCCCTGTCGACCATGCAGAAGAGATGTTTGAGGCGACCTATCCATTTCACCCCATGGTCCTCTCCGTCTTTGAGACGAAATGGCAAGCCCTTCCCAGGTTCCAGAGAACACGCGGTATTCTCCGCCTTCTTGCCCTTTGGGTATCCAAGGTCTATCAAGAGAACTATACAGACGCTCATTCGGACGCCCTAATCGGCCTTGGCACGGCTCCTTTAGACGATCCAATTTTCCGCGCTGCCATCTTCGAGCAGCTCGGAGAGGATCGCCTGGAAGGATCAGTTACGACAGATATCGCAGGACGGAAAGAGGCCCACGCCATAAGGTTGGACAATGAGGCTAGTTCTGCTATCAAGAAGGCCCGCCTGCACCGGAAGGTAGCTACTGTCATTCTCTTTGAGTCCAACGGCGGTCAGACCCATGGCACAGAGGCCACTCTGCCAGAAATACGCCTGGCAGTGGCCGAGCCCGGTCTTGATATCGGAAATATCGAGACAGTTTTAGCTACGCTTTCCAGCAACTGTTATTACCTGGAGGCCTACGGGACAAGCTACAGGTTCGGTCTTCAGATACAGCTACCCAAGATCCATGCCGACCGCAAGGCAAGTGTCCCAAAACTGGAAATTGATGAGTGCTTGAAGAATGCGATAATAACGGTCTTCAATGAAGGCAACATCATAAAGCCGGTATTCTTCCCGGAGAAGAGCAGCGATATCCAAGATAATCCTGCCCTAGCCCTAATTGTACTATCTCCAGATCACCGTAGACTGGACAAGGCGACCATAGATCTCGTTGAGTCTATGACTAAAGATCATGGAACCTCCGCCAGAACGTACAAGAGTGCTCTGATCTGGTCTATGGTCGATAATGATGCGAGCCTGACAAGCGAAGCCCGCAATGCTCTTGCCTGGGAGAAGATCCATGATGAAGCTGAGCAATTGCATCTCAACGAGAGGCAGAATAGAGAGGTAAATGAGAAGATAGGCAAGGCTAAACTAGACCTCAGGGAGGCAGTTTGGAGAAGCTACAAGAACCTCGCCCTCCTTGGAAAGGATAACAGGATCTTCTTGATGGATCTTGGCCTGATTCATTCCAGCGCGGCCAAGACCCTGGTTGACCTTTATCTTCTGCAACTAAAGCAGAAGGACATCATCACAAGCAGCATCAGCCCTAATTTTCTGGTCAAAAACTGGCCTCCAGCTTTCCTGGATTGGTCTACCAAGTCAGCCCGTGATGCCTTTTTCGCATCGCCACTGTTTCCGAGATTGCTGAATTCGGAAGCGGTAAAAGAGACCATCTCCAAAGGAGTTTCTAACGGGATCTTTGCATACGTTGGCAAGTCTGAAGCTGGCGAATATGATCCCATCTATTACAATGGTGGCCTTCTGCCAGAAGAGGTAGAGATATCCGAGGAATGGTTCATCATAAAGGAGCCTAAGCATCCAAAACCTTATGCTATCGAAGTATCCCCAAATCAGACCAGCATTACGCCAGGTGACGAAGTTCAATTTACAGCAAAAGGGCTAAGTGAGCAGGGTCTAGAAGTAAAGATAGATGCGCTAAACTGGAGTGCAAGGGGCGGAACTATAGATTCGCATGGTGTCTTCAAGGCTGGGACTGATGAAGGTACTTTTTATGTATATGCAATTGCTGGTGAAGTCAAGGGGTCTGCGTCTATCAGTATCTCAGTTGTGGACCGACTGTTGAAACATGTGGCAGTCTATCCTCAAGATGCACATATTGGACCGGGTAAGACACAGACCTATGCAGCAAAGGGGTTAGACAAAGATGGCCTTGAAGTAACACTAGTTAAGATAGATTGGAGTGCAACAGGCGGCACAATCGATGGCAAGGGGGTCTTCCAAGCAGGGCAAGAGGAGGGATTCTTCAAGGTAACTGCGACCGTGGGGGATGTTAATGGCTCGGCGACTATTAAAGTCAAGAGGCTAAGTCCTCGCTGGGAGGGGGAAATACCACATCAAAAATGGACCCAATTCTATAACAGGATCCTATCGAAGTTTGCAGTCCGCAAAGGGTTGAAGCTGATGGTAGCCGTGGATATTTTGGATGCCTCAGAGGAAGAAGTTGAGGATATGAGGGCGGCTCTACGCGAATTGGGTCTTGAGGACGATGTAGATGTAAAGTAAGCCAAGTCTGGAACGATCTTGCCAGGATTTATATGATCCGAATATGCATTTTACCCTGCTTTTTGAAGCGGATATACTACCCCCCTTAAAGCGGTGAAAGTCACAACCCTTATGTGGTCCACAAGGCAGCTCCTAGAGATCTCAATCCGAAAACAGATAACAACGCCGAGGAGGGGATTCGAACCCCTGAGCACCGGAGGTGCACAGGTTTAGCAAACCTGCGCCTTACCAAGCTAGGCTACCTCGACCCGCCCTCTACTCGCCCCTCTCGATATTTAAACTCTGCGTCGCCCCGTGCATCATCATGCACCGCCCATCTCCACCACGTCTGCAAGGCCTGCGGCTTCGCCGTTTGGCGTCAGCTTGTATACCTTGTCATCGAGATTCACGATGACATATCCTGCTTTGGGCGTGGCGTCGAAGTCGTGGGTAGCCAAGAAGAATGCGAGGTCGTACGAGGTCATGTGGGGATCGTCGAAGCTCATCACAAGCTCCGTCAGATCCTCCTCCTCAGCAAAGGCTCCCTGGGCTGCGAAGGCCAAAAGGAGCACAACGCTTGTCACAGACCTGCATAAAACGATCCTGTCCATGATCATCAATCCTTTTCTTCTCGATTTATAGACGACTGTTGCCATTGGATCGGTCGACATTGACCGAGTTCTTGAACGCATCCGACCGCGCCCGATTGGCCCGCGTGATCCAACCTCACCTCCCCCTATCCGTTTTCTGCCTATCTAGCCAGGCTATGCCAACAGGCGTAAGCGCGTAGCTTCCTTCGTCCAAGCTGACCAGATGGGACCCCTCGAGGACGCCCAGGTGGTACTTGGCCTCCGCCTCGGAGAGGCCCAGGGGAGCGTCCAGATCCTTTGGAAGGCACGGCCCTTTGGCCATCAGTTCCAGTATCCTCCGCCTGAGTGGGAGCTGAAGGGCTAGCAGTGCCTTTCGATGATCCTCGGCGGTCACCCATCCCTCCATGCTTTCCTTTGGATCAAGCGGCATGATATCTCCATAAGGTCGATCATATCTTCGATCACTCTACACACTTTAACAGGTCCTTGCTCGTGATAATCCCAACGAGCGCCCCACCTTCCACAACTGGCAGCCTCCTGACGCCATGGTCCATCATCAGCTGCGCGGCTTTTGAGGTCGAGGCCTCGGGCCCGATGGTGATCAGAGGGGCGGGTGTCATCATCTCCGAGACCTTCACCTGGGCCGGGTCGCGCCCCTGGGCGAATACCTGGCGAAAGATCTGGCTTGTGGTCACTATCCCCTCCGCCTCCTTGAGCAACCCCTCCTTGGCAACCAATACGCACCCCCTCTTCCCCTCGACCATGAGCTTAATTGCCTGCATGACGGTGGCTTCTGGCCGCACGGTGGAGATGGGATATGACATCAGCTCCATCACCTTCATTATCGATCCCATGATTAGATGGCATCCAAGGCTAATAACTTTGTCTGCCTGGACCTATCCAGACCACCCTGATATCCCCGTTCATCTCGATCAGGGCAGAGTGGCCCATCCTCATCTCGCCTACGTTGACGATCGTAGTCGGACCCAACTTTGCGACCCCTCGCGCCTCGTGAATATGGCCACAGATGTGAAGGTCGGGCTTGTACTCCTCGATGAACCACTTCAAACTACGCGAGCCCGTCACCGCGCCGTCGTAGGTCATATCGAGCAGGCCTTGCGGCGGCTGATGCGTCAAAAGTACTTTTCGCCTACAGTCGGCGATATCCGAGAAGGCCTCGAGGAGGGCGGGGCCGACATCATCGTCCCGATGGTAGAATCGATTGTGATCGCCCAGGCGGCTGGGATTTCGGGCAACGATTCCCCCCATTCCCACAAATCCGGTATCGCGAATGCGATGCGACCGTCGATGGAGAACGACTAGCCCCTCTTCTTCCCAGAGGGGGATTGCGAAGTCCTTCGGGTCCATATTCCCCGGGACTATCAAGACCGGGGCCCCTAGCTCCGCCAGGGCCCGGGCAACCTGCCTTGCTTCCTTTGGAGTTCCAAGGTTATGGAGATCGCCGCAAAAGGCGATCAGATCCACGTCCAGGCCAGCGATTGGGATGAGTCGCTCCATTCGACCATGTAGATCGGCCATCCCCAATATTCTCATCTCTCATAGACCTCCCACTCTTAGCTCGAATCCTACGACGGGCTGCTCCAGGCCGAACCCCCTGATAACTAGGGGATGGATCTCGCCGAAGCATCCGATCCTCCGGCCGTCGATGAGGAGGTCTGCCCCCCTCCCCGGAAGGAAGGCTGGATCCTCGGAGGAGACGATCTCCGCCACAATTGCAAGCTCCCTCATCACCGTCTCGGCGAGCCCCCTGATCTCAGAGAAGCCGGCGGCGCTGTGGATGGAGGCTGCGGCTAGATTGGTCCCCGTCAGCCCGCCTTCTACGACATCGCCCACGGCAAAGATCCTCTGAGGGAGCGGATGATGCTGGTTGAGGGCGAAGATCTCAAGGAGGCTAGGAAGGATGGTCGTCCTCACCATATCATGCAGCTCGCTTATCGGATGGAGGACCTTGGTCTCGCCGCACCGGGGCCGCCTCATCCAATCGAAATGGACCTTAACGCTAGTCAGCGTGAAGGGCATCGTCTCCAGGTATCCAAGGCCGGTCATCACCTCCCTGATCTCCCCTTTGCGCCGCTCAAGAGGATGGCGGCTTGCTACGGTGACGGTGACCGGAAGCTTTGCCTCGATATTATCATATCCGTATCCCTTGGCAGCATCCTCGAAGATATCCCATGAATGCATAATGTCTGCCCTGTAGGCCGGGATCTGCACTTCCACGCTTCGATCATCCAGGGGCCGAGCGCCAAAGCGCATCTTCTCCAGGCAAAGCGCTAGCTCCTCTGCCGTTAGATCGAAGCCTATGAGCCCGTTTGCCCCCTCGATGTCAACTAGCCGCCTCGTGGGAGCGAGGTCCGGTGTGATGATCTCGCGAGCGTCCCTTCTGATGATCACGCTCTCGATCTCCCCTCCTCTCTCGGCAAGGGCGGAGACGACGATGTTGAGGGCCTTGTAGACCACGGGATCGGTCCCGGTCACGTCTATGAAGAGGTCCTTTGTGTCCTCCCTCACCCGAGTCAGCTCTCCGTTGATGATTGGGGGAAAGGAGAGGACGCGGTCTTTGGCGTCAACTATGAGGGGATAGCGCTCAAAGCCATCCAGTATGTGGCCATAGCCTTTCCCCTTTGGATGGCGCTTGAGGATCTCTCCCATCGACATCTCCTCTTCGAAGTCGAGGGGAGTGAAGCCTCTCTCCGGCGGCGCAGCCAGATAGCGAAACGGCGGGCTTACTCGGGAGATGTCGTGCACGCCAATTGCAACCTTCCTCCTGTTGCGGCCTAGTCCCCAATGCAGGTCCTCCTGCAGGTCCATCAACGACTCGATTGCCGGATCGCTGAAAGCAAGCCCCCTCACAACGGCGCAGCCGATGATCGGCCGGACCTGATCGACGGATCTCTCGACCTGCATCACGATCCCGCTAGGCCTCACCCGGTAGCTAGGAAGCCCTGTCTCGATTCCCAGGAATCCTCGCATGGCCCTTGCTACCCCTTCAGTGCTGTAGAGATCGGGCCGGTCGGGGAAGAACTCCACGTCCACGCGGTCCTCCTCGGCGCTCTTTCCGATGTCGGCTCCGATCATGGGAAGTCGGCTCATGATCTCCTCCCGGGAAGCGCCCACAAGCTCTTCCAGATCCTGATAATATAACCTCACGACAGGCATGATATCCACCTCATATCCCGATCGATAGCGGCGTCTCCCTCAGCCAGCCTATGTCCGACTGGTACAGAAGCCTCAGATCCTTCAACCCAAGTCGCAGCATGGCGAGCCTGCCCACTCCAAGTCCCCAGGCGAGCACAGGATGCTCTATGCCGAAGGGGGCCGTCACCTCCCGGCGGAAGACCCCGGCTCCCCCAAGCTCTACCCATCCAAGGCCGTCTATGTACACCTCCGGCTCGACGCTCGGCTCGGTATAGGGGAAGTACCCCGGCCTGAACCTGACCTCCGAAAAGCCCATCTTGGCGTAGAACTCCTTGAGCACGCCGAGGAGGTTTGCGAATGTTGCGCCCTTGTCCATGATCACCCCTTCCAGCTGCTCGAACTCGGGCAGGTGGGTGGCATCGATCGCCTCTCTGCGGTAGGCTCGGTCTATCGAAAAGGCCTTGACAGGTGGATCCGTATGCTCTGCCAGGTACTTTATCGTGACAGCGGTGGTGTGGGTTCTAAGGACCTCCCGCCTTGCGACATCCGGGCTCCAGCTTCCGCCCCATCCGGTCGATCCGATCTCTCCGCCGCTCTCATGCATGCTCTTGACGCTGGAATAGTCAGGGATCTTTGCCCTTCCCTCCAGGTAGAAGGTATCCTGCATCTCCCGTGCCGGATGGTCCTGGGGCTGGAAGAGTGCATCGAAGTTCCAGAAGCTCGACTGGACGATCTCCCCCTTGATCTCCGCAAAGCCCATCTCCAGCATGATCTCGCGCATACGGTCGAGCATCCTCTGGTAAGGATGCCTCTTTCCGGGGAATATCGGCTCAGCCTTGAGTGTCACGTCGTACGGGCGGACCTGGTAAGTCTTCTCCCCATAGCTAACGAGGTTGCCCACCCATTGCCCTGCTTTGATCAGCTCGGGCGTTATATGGGCAAGGGTCTCGGCAGTAATGTCGGCGCTGCTTCCTTCCTTCCTTCCGGCATCTGTTGCTCGATAGAGCCATGACTTGGACGTTGCAGAGGTGACGAGCCCGCGTCCCTTGAGGAGAAGGAGCCCTTCCTTAGGTAGAATGGAGGCCTCGACCGATCCTTCGAGCAGCATCGAGAGGGCTTCCTCGTCCTCGCCCCTCTTGGCATCTCTCGCGGGAACGATCATCCCCCTCTCGATGGAGGCCCAGCCCTTCCTCTTCAGCCAGCCAAGGCCGATCTTTAGCGAGGGATCCTTGAGATCGCTAATCGGCATGCCTTTTCCTATCACCTCCAGGATCCTTCGCTCCGGCAGGCCCTCCCTTGCGTAGAGCACACCTTCTGGCGTCAGCGAGAAGGCCTCCTCGACGGTCTTCTCCACCTGGACAAAGCCATTCTCGCTCAATGAGTCTGCGGCCGACCTCACCGCCTCGATCTTCATTCCCGTCAGATCGGCGATCTCCTTGGGGTCGAGATGACCAATGGAAATCGCTCTTAGAACCTTGGCCTCGCTTTCGGACAACATGATATCATCTCATGGGCAGCGCCATCCTATACGGATACATCTATATAAGTTGCCCGTCGGGCGGTTCCGTCATCAGGACTGCTGCAAAAGGCGCGACTTCAGAAGACGGCGTTTCGCATGGGAGAAAAGCATCGCAAGATATCACTTTTTATCCTTCGTGCATGAGCCCGGCTGCATCATGAACGTCTCGGCTTCAAGGAGCTGGATAGCTCTCCAGCTCCTCTATCGCCTCTATGACGCCTTCCACCGCCGCCTGGAAGAATGCCTCGCCCTTCTCCCTGGTGGCCTTGGTGGGGTCGCCAATGATGCCTGAGCCCATCAGGGGGCGCATATCCTTGAGGATGAGGTGCTTTGGCCTCTCCGGGAACTGGCCTTCTGGGAGCCCCTTTACTAGCTCCTCTCGATGGAGCAGCATACGGGAGGTCTCGATCTCGCCGGCATGGCCGTCTCCTGGAGTCTCCGCGATGCTGCGCACAAGCTCGAAGTCCGAGACAAGGGAGATTCTAAGGTCGACCAGATCGAGCGCCTTTGATGCAGCCTCCCTAAGAGAGGCCATATGCTGGCTTCCGGCATGCCCTGTGAGGATCAGAACGTTTCGGAATCCCGTCCAGTGGAGGGATACCAGTATGTCCTTGCTAATCAGCCTCAAGGAGGCCTCTCCGATGGAGATCGTCCCGGGAAAGGCCTTCGTGCTCATGCAGACCCCATAGGGCATCGATGGGGCGACGAACACCTCTCTACGCCTTGCCACCTCCTTTGCCACCTCCTCCGCCTGGATGGTGTCTGTGAAGGTGGGCAGATGGGGGCCGTGCTCCTCGGTCGCCCCCATCGGGAGTATTACCGTCCTCGTGCGAGAGAGCCCTTCCACGATCTCGACCCAGGTCATCTCCTCGAGCATCATGGCCTAAACCCCTCAGGAGACCTCGATTGCTGAGCCCTGGAGCACCATCTCCTCTGGGATGCGGATCTCGTAGACGGTCTCCCCCACGATCAGCCGATAAGGTCCAGACGGTCCGACGTCGAAGTTCGTCCCCTCGGGCACCGGTCCCTCGGTCGAGTAGGGAACGACGAGCGTGTAATCCCCATCGGATACCGTCGACTGGACGTAGTTGAAGGTGCGGTTGAAGTTGGTGACGATCGCAGCGGTGATGAACACCCTCGTTCCAGCCGGCGCCTTCCCCGTCAGAGCGACGCCTGGGACGTGCTCGAAAGTCTTGACGTGCCCGTAGTAGTTCATGACCGGCCCTGACTCATGGACCAGGCGGTAGTGCTGGAGGGCCTCTACCGGCACGCATGGCGCAGCCGGGCTTCGGCTGACGATCGCAGCGGTGAGCCCTTGGCCCAAGCTCTGGTTGACGAACTCGCGGAGCTCAGAGAGGTTGGCGGAGATCTCGGGTGCTGATACCATGACTGGCACGCTCATCCCATCTTGCACCTCGATTGCCTTGTAGGCGATGCCTACCGCGTCGGAGATTGGGGCCTCGCTTCCATCGAACATATGGAGCCTTGCAACAATCGTCTGGAAGTAGGGCTCCTGCCAGAACTGGATTGGCACAATTGTCTCTCCCTGGGGCTGGTAGACCGCCCCAGAGTAGCGGTTGTAGGGAATGGCGCTCCAGGCGGCGATCGCGTGGAACTTGCCTAGAGCCATGGAGTCATCCGTCATGACGTATTTGGTGTTCATATAGGGGGACCGGTTGAGGTCAAGGTTGGAGAGCACCCTCTCGGCCTCCTCCTCGGACTCCGCCAATAAGAAGGGGGACGATCCGGGAACGCCAGCTGTCTTGTTGCCTATGCCTTCCTGGAAGGGATTGGCATTGGGATAGCGCCCGCTTATCGTCTCGATGAGATGTCCGTAGTCCCACCACGACATGACCCCATATGCCGTATCCGGGTATGTGAAGGCCTCTCCTTCAGGTGGCCGCTCGTAGATCTCGTAGATGCCGAGCCCTGGATCGGGCGTGTTGTTTCCAAGCCACATGATGGAGTTGTACCAGTCGCGATCCGGGCCTCCCACCGAGTTTGCCATGAGGTTGGACATGCTCAGGCTGGGATATACCAGGAGGAGCGCCACAACGATGAGTGCTGCCAGATGCTGGACCTTCACGTCTTTGACCATCTCTTTGGGCTCTTTCGTCCATGCCACGACCTTCCCGTCCAGATCATCGATATGCACGAGCTCCAGGAACCTGATTCCGAAATACCCGCATAGGATCGCTACATTCACGCCGAAGTAGTAGGCGGACCGATTGGCCGAAAGCGTCGCTCCGAGGATTATCAGGCTCCACACAACGACCAGAAGGTCGGAGGCGCGAAGATCCTTTGAGTATCTGAGGGTGAGAAGCGCGATGCCTACGAGGGCGAAGAAGAACGTCGTCGTTATGATATCGAGCAAGGCAGGCGGATTTGCCATGACCAAATTCAGTATGCCTGGGAAGTTTCCGGCGATGCCGTTGTTGTACCATAGGGGCGAGAGCTCCTGGACGGTTGCCGCCCCGCCTGCTCTTGGTAATAGATAGAACGGGATTGCTCCTTTCAGGTAGCTGATGAAGCCTGGGGATATCACGAAGGCAAGCGCCAGATCCAGGACTGCTACGCCCACGATGGAGAGGGGGAATCCGGCAGCGCCTCCGATCTTCTTCCCTCTGAGATAACGAGATAGTGCGGCTATCTCAACCACCCAGATCGCTCCCAGAAGCAACATCATGGGCTGGAAGAGAGAGTACTGGATGACGCTGAACTTGTTCTGTGGATTTGCGAATGGAAGGATTGTCAAGAAGGCTAGGGGGAAGGCAATGCCCAGGATAATTCCCAGATAATCGGTCCTCCTATCTCGATGATGGTCTATAACGGCCTGGATGGTCACGAAGATGAGGATGATGCCCTCAAATAGGATTCCCATCGCCCAGGAGTCGATGTAAAGCCCAAGGAAGATCCCGGCCAGAGCGGCAAATATGAGCGATCTTCGAACATCGGTCCTCTCGATCTGTCTAATGGTGGAGAGGTTGAGGTCCCTGCCGCTTCTCAGAGCTAGCATCAAAAAGAGCATGGCAAGCGTGCTCAACAGGGTCTCCGTTGAGTGGTGATCGGTGAATCCAAGCGTCGTTCGCGAGAAGAGCTGCCCTGGCAGGACTGCGACTGTGATCGCAGCGATAAGGCCGCATCCCCGGCCGCCGATCTCCTTTCCGATCGAGTAGACCGGAAGGATCAGGAGCGTCCCCATGATCGCCGGCCAGTATGCTCCAACGACGTCCACCGTGTGCAGGCTCGGGCGGCCGAGGCCCACGATATAGGAGAGGATGGTGATTCCCCAGCTGACGAAGGGTCCGAAGTGCAGGCTGGTGCCGTAGGGGAAGTAGGTGAGTGGATCGAAGAAGGTGCGGTGAAGGTTGAGCATTGTGCTCTTTGCGAGCATCATATGATACCATGCATCGCTCTCGCTTGAGAACATCACCACGTCGCCCTGGAAGACCCGGCTCCAGGGGATGATAACCCTGAGGTATAACGAGAAGAGCATGATCGCAAGGATTGCTCCGTACCAGTACCGGTCCGGGCTATGGACCTGCTTCCTTGGGGGCGCGGGCTTGGGGACGGCCTGCTTTTTGGGGGCGGACGCAGCTGCCCTCGGCTGGCCCTTATCCACCTCCTTCTTCCCCCCTTGCTTCCTATCCGGGGATCTCTTTGACATCGTGAAGGTCAGAGACCGTTCCCACTTTTAAACGTTCTGATGGGCCTCGATATTGGCCCATTCACAGGCGGTTGCAGATTCATTCCCTTTGGCAGCCGAACCGTTGGACGAGAGCGCGCGCAACTGGCGACAATGTGGACTAGATCTCCTCACAAGTATTAAGGCCCATGAGGACTATGAGTTGGATGATCAATATGGCTGAAGCTCAGGACTTGTCGGGACTTGGAGGAATGCTGAACGGCTTTAGAGATATGGTGAAGGAAGACAAGAAGATCACATTCGTGGGAACGCCCGGATTTTGCACCCCCTTTGCCCTATTTTTGGGATTTCCCGTACGCGATAAGGAGCTCGCATTCGTCCCAAATCTCAACATCGATGGCACGAGGGCGCTTGTGGCAACAGAATACGGCCTGGAGCTGGGCGGCCCTGCCTCGGCGGCAGCAGATGCTCTCGTGATACTAGGCGGCATGGCCATGCCGAAGATCGGCGTGACCTTAGAGGAGATCGAGGCATTCCTCAAGGTGGTGGAGCACAAGAAGCTGATTGGCGTCTGCTTTATGGGAATCTTCGATAAAGCTGGATGGTGCCAGAGGTTGAAGTACGATATGCTAATGAACGTGGACCTCAGGGGTGAGATCGCCAGATATTGAGATCCCCTTTCTGATATATTTTCAGCAACTAATATGAAAACATGAGTGGGCCCGACGCGATTTGAACGCGTGACCTCACGGTTATCAGCCGTGCGCTCAACCAGGCTAAGCTACGGGCCCGACCTGCTCCTTGATTACCCATCCCATTAATAACATTTTCCCTAGGATGGGGCAGAAGGCCCGTCTTTCGACAGGCTTAAATCGAGAGCATCAGAGGTGCGCGTGGTGATATTATCATGGGGGCTCCTAAAGAGGATACATCGGAGGATCTGCGAGGACTCTACGACCTGGCCATACCGCTGGGCATGCCAGTGAGCGTCATACGGGAACTGGTGGAGAGCTTCGAGCTTGAACCGGTTCGGAGGAAGGCCAAGGTGGATATGGTTGGAGAGGTGGAAGAGAGGGAGATCCTGGTACTTCGTGGCGACCTTGAGACCGTTAGGGCGGCTGAGAAGCATATGTTCGAGGCCCTGGACAGGAAGATTGAGGAATGGGATCTCTCCACCCGCTACAGGGATCACGCTCCCAAGAAGGACCAGCCGGTGGAGGCTGAGTCGCTAGAGGATGAGCCGGTAAAGGATGAGCCGGTGGAGGCGGGGCAGGAGTAAGGCTGCTCGCAGGAGGGGGCGGGAATAGGATCTTTCTCATTGGATGCCCATCGATCGGTGTACCTGGGGTATCACCATCACCTTCTCCCCTCCCAAGTAATTCGATGCCAGCTCGTGCAGGCGGAATACCTCCTCCATAGGGGGAGCGTCCCCTGATGCCGGCTGGATCACAAGGGCAGAAGGATTCCCCAACTTGGAACAGGCCTCCTCGATCTCGAAGGGAGAAGTACCCCTAGTTACCACAACCTTGGCGATGGAGTAGATCCCAGCCTCGCCTGCGGAACGGAGGCAGGCTATCTCGTTTTCGATCAGGTCTGCCCACGACTCGTTAGAGCATGCTCTATGGCTTCGAAGCTTCAGATCTATGCAAGCGAAGTCGATGTAGTCCCTGACCATCTCGAATCGCTTGACTGAGTATCCATTGGACTCCAGATAGACTGGATAGCCCGAGACCTGGCAGGTTCTGGCAAGCGATCCTAGGAAGCGATGCTGGCATAGGGGCTCTCCGCCTGTCATTGATACGCTATGCGTTCCCGCAACCCACAGGTCGTGGATGGCGGCCATCACTCCCCCGACTCCCAATGGATTGTCCAACGCTGCACGCCCGGCCCCTATTTGGCAATCCATTGGGAGCTGGTGGAATCTCCTCGTATCGCAGTAATAGCAGTTGAGGTTACAGCCGGCGAGCCGGACGAAGACCTGTCTTCGCCCCACAAGGGGCCCCTCCCCCTGGAAGCTCGAGAAGATCTCCCCAACCCAGCCCTCAAAGGTATGCGGTTGGATCCTCAACGCCTGCATCCAAGAACCCCCTGTGGCGATGCTGGCACGACTCGCAGACGCCGCAATGCAGATCGCCGTCCAAATAGCAGGACCAGGTGAGGTCGATCGGCGCCAACACATCGCATCCCAGCCGAACGATCTCTGGCTTCATCATATCGATCAATGGAGCCTCTATGCGCAAAGGTCGGCTGAATGAGGCCACGGCCTTCTCCAGAAGCAGGTTGAACCGATCTCTGAACTCCGGGCGATTGTCAGGATACGACCTTCCCTCCTCGGCGTTGAAGCCCACATAGATCCTCTCCGCTCCCAGGTGCTCGGCATAGGCAGCTGCCAAGGAGACGAATACCAGGTTTCGGCATTGCACCCAGGTTGGCGGAGTGAATGATGCCTCCATATCGACATCAGCACCGATCGGTATGGCGGCTCCCGGGGTGGTCAGGGCGGAAAGGTTCTTGAAAATATCCAGGTTCACAGATACGAGCTCTTCTGCCCCCAAGGCCTCCTTTAGCCTCTTCACAACCTCATGCTCCTTACTTTCCGCCTTCTGGCCATAGCTTATATGGAAGAGATGGATGAGGTACCCTTCCTTCTTGGCCACGGTCGCGGCAACGGTCGAGTCGAGCCCGCCGGAGGTGAGGCAGACTGCTCTCTTCAATTCATCATCACCCATTTGCCCCTTCCCTCCCAGAGCTTTATAGAAACAAGACGGAAAGATTCTCCCTCTAGATGGCCCGAGATCTCCTCCCAGATGTACTGTGCTATCCTCTCCGCTGTTGGATTTGGCATTGCATCGTTTAGGTCATGATGGTCCAGCCTCTCCAGGGCCGAGCCGATCAGGGCCTTGAGCCGATAGAAGTCGACAACCATGCCGCTCTCCTCCTCAACGTCCCCCTCGAATACAGCCTCCAACTTATATGTATGTCCATGAACCCTGGCGCAGCGGCCCTGGTATCGAGGAAGGTGATGGGCGGAATCGAACTCCGCCTCCAGTCCGATCTTCATCTCTCCGTCTCCAGGCGCCCATGGCGGCGGTCCACCTCGTCGAGCTGATCCAGCATCTTTCTTAGAGCCGTCCTCACAGCGTCGGAGAAGTTGACGAACTTCTTTCCGTCGCCCACATGCTCGCTCACATCGTCTATGATGTGCTGAGGGATCTCCACTGTAACCTTGGGCATTGTATTCCTCCAGTATTCCTGGGGGAATACTCAGGGCTTATTTAAGCCTTCGCCCTCAGATCTCCGCCTCCTTCACGAGCTCCTCCGGGGCTCGTGCGAGTGCCATCAGCGCTCGTCCTTCCATGAAGTGCAACCTCGCCGGGATCACCAGGATGTGCAAGGGCCCGCCGAATGGATGATGGACGAGCGCTTCCAATCGGTCAGCCCTCACCGCAGCATCCTCGGATCCTGCCCTCGCTATCCCCACGCCCAGCGTCGATCCGAGGAGACCGTCGCCTCGATCTCTGTCGACCTCCAACAGGATCTCAACCCCATCGTTTACGGTCATGCATCTCTCCTCCTGGAGGTCGAGGTAAAGGAGGGTGTGGAGGTTCAGCCTTCGATTCTCCATGGCGACATGATAGGGCGTCTCTGGGACCACCCTCTTCCCTCGGGCGGTATAGGGAAAGGGGATCGATGTGGATCTTCCGAAGCGATAGTTCTGCAGTCCGGTGAGGCCGGAGACGGCAGGAAGGATCGTGGAGGCATGGATGACCCTGGTCTCGATCCCCATATCTAGAGCCCTCAACCGCAAGTCCAGGTGGGTTGTGGATATCATGGGGTCCCCTCCCACCAGGAAGGCAACATCGCTATGTTGGGCCTTGGAGAGCCAGGCCGGGTCCACCTCCACATCCTGCCTGGAGAGCGGCACTACCTCTCGGCCGTAGAATTCCTCCAGCCTCTCGATCGATGCTCCCATCAGCCGGGAGGTGTAGAACTCGGCATAGACCAGATCCGCCTTCCTTACCACATCCAGTCCCTTGACCGAGATGTCCCTCTCATCGTAGAGCCCCAAGCCTACAAAGAAAAGCATGGCCAACACTTGCATTGTGATACTAGATATCCCATGCGGCCTCAGATCACGCCGCGATAGAAGGCAAGCCTTCGAGCATATGGCCGAAAAATCTTTAGAAGAACTTTCTGCTCGTTGAGGGGCATGGGGCGGAAGTTGCGTCCGACCTTTGCGAGGGTCCTCACCTCGGCAGGCGATGAGCAGCCAACGGTGGCGAGGGATATCTCCTGGCTCAGCGCGAAGCGGATCAGCAGCTCCGCCGTAACTCCCGCCTTTGGGTTTAGATAATGGGATGCCCCAAGGAGCTTCATGCCGATTACGGCGATCCCCCTCTCTCGTGCAGCAGTCAGCGTCTGATCCAGAAAGCCTCCGACGATCGCCTCGACGGGATTGACCGGCATGAGCACGGCGTCGATTGGCCAGCTCTCGACGGCATGCCTGAGCACCGTGGGATCGTGATGGCCTGTGACGCCTATGAACTTCACCATCCCGGCATCTTTGGCCTGGAGGAAGGCCTCGAGGGCGCCGCCTGAGGAATCTATCCTTTGGAGATCGTCCCAGGTTCGCAGATCGTGGATCTGCCAGAGGTCCAGGTGGTCGAGCCCCATCGTCGAAAGCGTCCTATCCAGGTCGGCAAGCGCTCCTTCGCCATCCCTGCTCGATGATTTGGATGCTTGGAATATGTCTTTTCGCGCCGTCTCGTGACCCTTCCAGAAGAGGCCGTAGTAGCCCTCGGATCCGGCGTAGGCTGGAGCGGTGTCGAAGTAGGCGATGCCCTCATCGAGAGCCTGTTCGATCACCGCGAGGGCTTCCGAGCGACGCCCATTGGTGCGCAAGACGCCCTCACCGCCTAACCCCAAGCAGGTGACCCTTCTGCCGGCATTCCCGAACGGTCTGGTTGGTATTGCCATGGATCTACCCATACGTTCGGATGCGCCCCCTGGCCATAAACTGTTCCATTCACCGGAAGAAGTAGCGTCTCCTTTTAGCCCATCCCAGCCTGATCCTTCATGGACAGGGAGATGCGCCCCCTCTCCAGGTCCACATCTAAAACCCTGACAGTCACCCCTTGGCCTGTGCTGATGACATCGGCCGGGTCCCTGACGAATTCATTGGAGAGCTGGCTTTTGTGCACAAGGCCGTCCTGATGCACGCCGATATCGACGAAGGCCCCAAACGCGGTCACATTGGTGACCATCCCCGGGAGTACCATGCCCGGATGAAGGTCGTCTATGGAGCCGACGCGAATGGAGAAGCTGGAAGGCTCGAGCCTCTGGCGGGGATCTCGTACCGGCCCGTCTAGCTCATCGATGATCGCCTTGAGCGTTGCGTCTCCCACGCGACCATTAGCATAGCGCGAGAGGTCCACATTTCGCCGAAGCTCCTCGTCTGCCAGGAACTCGCCGATGGATGCCCCGAGGTCTCCTGCCATTTGCTCAACCAGGTGATAGCTCTCCGGGTGGACTGCTGTGGCATCGAGGGGCTCGTTCCCATCAAGCACCCTCAGGAAGCCGGCTGCCTGTTCGAAGGCCTTGGGCCCCAGGCGAGGGACGTCGAGCAGCTCCCAACGTGTTCTAAAGGGTCCTTTTTCCTCGCGGCGGTCGACGATCTTCTTCGCAAGGGTCGGGCCAAGGCCGGGGATGTAGGTCAATAGTGGGGCGCTTGCGGTGTTCAGGTCCACCCCAACGGCGCTCACGCATGCCTGGACGACCTCGTCGAGCCTCTCCTTCAGGGCCTTCTGGTCCACGTCGTGCTGGTACTGCCCCACGCCCAGCGCATTTGGCTCGATCTTCACGAGCTCAGCCAGGGGATCGATGAGCCTCCTGCCGATGGAAACAGCCCCCCGCATGCTCACATCCATGAATGGCAGCTCTTCTCTCGCTTGCGCGGAGGCGGAGTAGACCGAGGCCCCTGCCTCGCTCACCATCACACAGGGGATGAGGAGCTGAAGACTCTTTACGAAGGACTCGGTCTCCCGGCCGGCCGTACCGTTTCCGATTGCGATTGCGGAAACTGCGAACCGCTCGACCATCTCCGAGACGATCTCGCCCGCCCTCCTGCTCCGACCGATGGGGGGATGGGGGTAGATCGTATCCCAGTGGAGGGGCGTCCCCTGGCCGTCGAGCACGACTGCCTTGCAGCCGCTTCGAAATCCAGGATCGATGGCAAGCACGGTTCTACTCCCCAAGGGGGGCGAAAGGAGGATCTGGCGCAGGTTCTGTGCGAAGAGGGATATGGCCGTCTTGTCGGCGCGCTCCTTTGCCCATGCCAGCATCTCCCTCTCCAACGATGGAAGGAGAAGCCTTCTATAGCCATCCTTGATGGCGAGGCGCACCTCTTGAGTGCAGGGTCCCTTTCCGTCGACGAATCGGCGTTCGAGCAGCGCAATCGCCCTTTCCTCCGGCGGGACTATGTGGAGGCTGAGGATCTTCTCCCTTGCCCCGCGCATCATAGCGAGGATCCGATGAGACGGCACGGTCGATAGCGGTTCCTCATATTCGAGGTAGTCGCGATACTTGCCGCCATCGCGTCCAGAAAGCCCCGTTGTGCGGACGAGTCCGCGTGTATGCATCAGATTGCGCAAGGTTGCCCTTGTCTCCACATCTTCGCTGATCCACTCGGCGATGATCTCCCTTGCCCCGGCAAGGGCCTCCTCTGCCGATGAAACGTCCTTTCCGGGATCGACGAAGGCCTCAGCCTCGCGGGAGGGCTCGAGGTCGCCCTGATGGAGGACGAGCCGGGCGAGCGGCTCGAGGCCGCGTTCCCTTGCAATGCTCGCCTTCGTTCTTCTCTTGGGCCGATAAGGCCTGTAGATGTCCTCGAGGGCGGAGAGGCTCTCGGCCGCGAGGATGCGCGCCCTCTCCTGGGATAAGAGGCCTCTTTCATCCAGGGAGCGCATTATGGCGGACCTGCGCTCCTCGATTGCCCTGAGCCGGCCGATCTCGTCCCTGACGTTCGCTACCGCCACCTCGTCGAGCCCTCCGGTTCTCTCCTTCCTGTAGCGGGCGATGAAGGGAATGGTCGCTCCTGAGTCGAGCAGCTCCATTGCAGACCTGACCTGGCGCGTGGAGAGGCTAAGCCCATCGGCCGCCCTCTCGATTAGATCGGCTTCGCTCATGGGACGCCTATCTCTTCCCAAGGACCTTGATTATATGATATCCGAACTGGGTCTTGACCGGCCCAATTACTGCCCCCTTCTCCCCCTCGAAGGCTGCCTTCTCGAACTCGGGGACCATGCGGCCCTTGCCGAACCATCCAAGGTCGCCCCCGCTCTTTCCCGACGGGCAATCGGACTTCCTCTTCGCAAGCTCTGCGAAGCCCTCGCCTGCCTTCAATTTATTCAGGATCTCGCGTGCCAGCTTCTCGTTCTTGACCAGTATGTGGGCGCAATGGACCTCTTTCGTCATGGTTTTGGGGATGGTTCTAGGGGATAAAAGGCTGACCTCAGCTCAGGATCTCCTGAACCCTTCCAACCTTGCCATCTCGGAGTCGCACCTTTATGCCATGAGGATGATTGGCAGAGTTGGTCAATATCTTCTCGACCACTCCCCGCGTCCTCTTTCCGCTCCTTTGATCCTCTTTCATGACGATCTCCACTTCAAGGCCGATCTTGATATCCGACCTCTTCCTTCCGTTCATCATTTGGCAATCCTCCCGGCCTTACTTATCGCTTGCTCCTCGATCTCCTCCTCCTGGCGGATCATGTAGCGCAGAACGGCAAGGGTGAGTATGTTCGTCGAGAGGCCGAATATGGCGTAGAGCTGGTCGGCGTAGAAGGAGAATACCTGCACGAGGAAGATCTGCACCAAAACCGCCCTCTTGAACCTCCTGTAGGCCTGGAGGCGGTCCTTGTGGATGATCAGAACGCCCCTCAAGACCATCAGGGCTGCGAGGGCAAGGGAGGCTGTGCTCAGCCACTCCGTCGTTGTCAGGGAGACGAGCTCCATCTCCAGCATCGACTCCAGCATCTTGATCGTAACGAGGACGAGCGTATCGAGAAGGGAGAGGAGGGATACCAGGACGAAGGCCGCGACGACGGCTGTTGTGAACCATCTCTTTCGAACAAGCCCGAGGTATATGCGCCTTGCCGTCTCCTTGAGCCTCTTGTAGGTGCCGGGGCTCTGCGCCGGCACGGCCAAGGTCGCGTCGAGCATCTCCTTCAGGGCTGGCGCAAGTGGGTGAGGGGGATCGCCGTCTTGGAGCAAGTCCAGGGCACGATGGCGGTCCTGGATATCCATATCGTTGAGGATGGCGGACTTGGCGATCTCTAGGACGTTGATCGCCCTCTCCTCCGGCGTGAGGTCTCTCTTTCCATTTATCGCCTGGAATCCGAGGTAGAGCAGGACGAATGTGATGTATATCAGGGCGATCGTGGGCTGGAAGAAGTAGTCGTTATCGCACGTAATGAACTTTCCAAGCTCGTCGATGAAGGCCCCAAAGCCGAACCCCCCGATCACTGCTGCCAGGTCGCGAGAGTACTCGTCGAGGTAGGCGAGCAGGATCACGATGGAAGCCATCATGAAGAACCCGCCCAGAAGGACGTGGGCGATGTGGAGCCCGCCACCGCCAAGCTGGGGGTAGCCGGTCATCTCCAAGGTGAAGCGGATGGCGAGGATCGAGGCGACGGCCGTGACCAGGAAGGCCTCCAGCCGTCTGTCGGCCTCGATGCTGCGGATGAATGGCCGGCGGATCAAGAGGCCTAAGGGTCGTTGGGATTCCATATCATCCAGATATAAGGGAGGCCTTGGATTGTCATCGAGAGCGTCGCCGCGTTAAGTCACAGGGGATGGCCGTCGTCGCCGGTATGCAGTGACTGGGTCTCGAACTTGGTCAGCAGGGCAGAGAGACGAGGCTCTGGATCGGTGTACTCCAGGAGAAGCCCGCCGTCCTGCCATATGCCGTTCTCGTAAGCGAAGGGGCTCTCCACCGGATCGCCTTGTGTCATATGCACGTTGTGCACACCTAAGGCCGGTATCGTAAGGCTCGCCGAATATGTAGATCCTGGCAACGCTTGTCAGGTAGTACTCCATGAGCTGGACCAGGTCGAGGCCGCTCTCGCGCCACCATCTGGTGCAGGGGCATGTACGCCTGATCCATCCGCGGCTCAGCTTCTGGCTCCTTGGAATCTTGCGATGGGGAACCATCCACGGGAGTGGAAGGATGTAGCGCGGATCCTTCAGGCCGGGATGGCGGATGACGTCCAAGGCACCGGATCTTGGCCTGCTCTCCAGGCGATGGAGGCCGTCGGGAAGCTCCAGGATGGGGGAGAAGTACCTGCGCTGCAGGTTTCGAAAGTCCCTATACTCGATCTTCACTTCGGTTCGGGACTTAAGGTTCACCACGCACTCGTAGCGACCGGCCGGTGTATCCACAAAGATCTGATAGTGGGGCCAGCGGCCCTCCTCATCCGGAGGCTCGATCTTATGGCCGGCAAGCTTTCCGACCACAACGCCATAACCATTGCTCAATGGCAAAACGTATCACCAATTATCCGGTCTCCTCGAGAGCATAATAATATTCGCCTCTTTCGCGCTGTGCCCTGTCGAGACGCGACCCGGGCTTGTTGACGCGGGGCCGGCGGGTGTCCTCGTCCCTGCGAAACGTTATCCCAATCCCCGCGAGGAAGCGGTTCATTCCCTGGCGCATATCATACGGCGGGTGGGCGATTCCCTGCTCGCCTGGCAAGCCATCGAAGACGATCAACCGCTCGGAGAGAAGGTCGATCGTGTATATATCGTGGTCCACGACCATCACCGAGCGTTCCGTGGACTCGGCAAAGCGCCTCATGACCTTCGCAGTCATCATCCTCTGCTCCACGTCAAGATGGGCGCTCGGCTCATCGAGGAGGTAGAGGTCGGCCTCCCTAGTGAGGCAGGCGACGATTGCGACGCGCTGGAGCTCGCCTCCTGATAGCTCGGGAAGCTCTTGGTCGAGGAGCGGCTCTATCGCCATGGGCTTGATCATCTCAGACTGGTAATAGCTCGAGTTGAACTCCTTGGAGAGTCCTCTTAGCAATGCCTCGACCGAGATCCCCGCGTCGGCCTTCAGGTACTGGGGCTTATAGGATATCCTGAGCTTCGTATCAATCTTGCCCGACGAGGGCTTCTCAATGCCTCCTATGACCTTGATGAAGGTGGACTTGCCGATGCCGTTTGGGCCGAGGATCCCTACGACCTCTCCCTTGCGGATCGAACCTGCCTCTGCGGTCAGATGGAATGTGGGATACTTCACCTGGAAGCTCTCGTAGCGCACAAGGTCGGGGATCTCCTTCTCCATGCGCGGTGCGTGGACCTCGAACTCGATTGCCTCGGATCGGATCCTGACGTTCTCCTCTGGAAGGAATCCATGCAGATACTGGTTGATCCCAACTCGGACGCCCTTTGGCCGGGTGATCACGCCGTAGGCCCCGGCCACTCCAAAGACCACGTGAACCGACTCGGCTAGGAGGTCCAGAAGGGCTAGATCGTGCTCCACGACCATCACGGCACTTGACGAGGCCAGGTCCTGGAGCACGCGGGCCACGTTTATTCTCTGATAAATGTCGAGATAGGGGCTAACCTCGTCGAAGAAGTAGACCTCGGCATCCCTTGCGGCGCATGCGGCGACAGCCACCCGCTGGAGCTCTCCGCCGCTTAGGCTCTCGACCTCCCTCTCCATGAGGTGAGGAAGGCCGAGCCTCTCCACAAGGTCGCCTAAGGCCCCGCGCTCGTCCGTCTTATCGAGCAGATCGCTCACGCATCCCTTGTAGCTCTTTGGGATGCGGTCGACGTATTGCGGCTTGAAGCTCGTCCTCACCCCTCGATCGGAGACTTTCCTCAGGTAGTCGCCGAGGGCTGAACCCGCGTATCGGCCCTGGACCTCCTCCCATGTGGCGCCTTTGCCCAGGTTTGGTAGAAGGATGCCGGTGAGGATGGAGACCGCAGTGGACTTGCCAATGCCGTTTGGGCCGAGAAGGCCAGTGACCTTGCCGGCAACCGGGAGGGGCAGGCCGTAGAGGGCGAATCCGTTCTGTCCGTAGCGATGGATGGGGGAGTCCAGCTCCTGGGGCAGATTGATAATTGTGATGGCCGAAAATGGACACTTATGGGCGCATATGCCGCAGCCGACGCACAGACTCTCGGTGATGAACGGCTTTCCCCCCTCGAAGACTATCGTCTCGTCCCCTGTGCGCACGGGGGGGCAGAAGTACTCGCACTCCTTGGAGCATTTCCGTGGCTGGCACCTGTCCCTGTTGATGACCGCTATACGCATGGATATTCCTAATTGATCAGTATGGTCCAGGTGACCAGCCATAGGTCGATGGCGATGAACTCCACATAGATCCAGTCCTTGGCCTTAAACTCCATCACCTCGATCCCTATCTTGGGGTAGATCACCCTCTGAATTATCAGCGTGATCAGCAGGAAGTTCAGGACAACGAAGTGCCATGGATAGTTCGCGCTTATATCGGGCATGGCACTGATGGCGAATCCACCCATGACCCCGAGCACGGCAGGCATCAGGGTCTTCTTGATCCCATCTATCTTGCTCTTGCGACGATCGGCATCCGTTTTGGCCTTGATCTTTTTGGCCGAGGCTGCCGGGACCTCCTTCTCATTTGCTGCCTTGCTGGATCGCTTATCAGCCTTGCTGCCCTTGCTCCTGCTCTTTGCCATGGGGTATCCCAGCCCTGAAGAGCATCATACGTTAATAGCGTTTTGGTCAGATCAAGAGCGGTGCCGCAAGCCACGGCCCGCTACGACTTGCCATTCGGCATCCTCGAAATTCATATACTCGGATCAAGGGCGTTGCCCTGATCCATGGCCCAGTAAGATCCAAGTAGTATAAATCCCAAGGGAGTTAGGATGTGTGAGTACATCGTGGCCGATGCATCGGTCTTCATACTGGGCAAGAGGATGGAGGGGGAGCTGATCACCGTCCCCTCGGTGGAGAGGGAGCTCAAGGATATTCGCTCCCGTATGGCTTTGCAGATCTCAAATGTCCGTGTGGAGGGGGCAACCAAAGGGGCGCTTTCGCTGGCGGTAGAGGCCGCGAGGGAGACTGGCGACATCGCAGTCCTCTCCCCGGCCGATCTCGAGCTGTTGGCGAAGGCCTTGGAGCTTGGGGCAATGCTAGCCACGGACGACTACGCCATGCAGAACGTCGCTCTGCACCTGGGGCTGAAGATCTTGCCCGTGCAACAGCCGGGCATAAGGAGGGTGCAAAAGAGGGTAGAGCGCTGTCCTGCCTGCGGCCGGAGGCATGGGGAGGAGGTCTGTCCGGTCTGCGGAACGCCCAATGCTAAAAGGAAGAGAGGATGAATCCATGAAGAACATTGAGACTTTGATGAAGAAGGCGGCCGAACTGAAGTCCGAAGGGCTTGTCGAAGGCCAGATATCCGAGGAGCTGAACGTGTCGAGCGAGACCGTCACCTGGTTGCTCACCCATGCGGAGAAGGCGGGAGCGGTCCCAGGTCCAAAGGACGTCTCCGTCGACTGGTCCATGATAGGCAAGAGCGCCTATCGGCTGGGACACGTCTCCCAGGCCATGGCCGATATGATCTGCGATGTCCTCGACAGGAACAGCTGCGATCTGGACGTTGTGGTGGGAATCGCTCTAAGCGGACTTCCCTTGGCAACCCACGTGGCGACGGAGATGGGAGTCGACCTCGCGGTCTACATGCCGAGCAAGCAGCTGGTCTCCGGGGATGCTGGCCAAAGACACGGCAACCTCGGCGCGAACTTCTCCGATGTGAAGGGCAAGGAGTGCGTCATCATAGACGACGTGATAACGTCCGGGCGGACAATGGAGGAGACCATTGACTATCTCTTCGATCACGAGGCCAAGACCAACGCCATTGCAGTTCTGATAGATAAGAAGGGCATCGATGAGATATCTGGCGTGGAGGTCTGCTCCATGCTGAAGGTGCTTCGGGTGAATTAATCACCTAATCCCTTCACCAGATCCGAGCGGCGAAATATAGTCTTCCCTTCGAAGGCGATTAGAGCGATGCGGTGGTAGGGGATCTCCACACCTCCCAAAAGGAAGGTGGA
This sequence comes from uncultured Methanotrichaceae archaeon, assembly GCA_964632755.1. Classification (GTDB taxonomy): domain Archaea; phylum Halobacteriota; class Methanosarcinia; order Methanotrichales; family Methanotrichaceae; genus JAFGMR01. The sequence goes on along the minus strand of CAZWDT010000037.1, from coordinate 3,671 downwards.
CCGCCCAAGGTCGATCTCGCTCGCCATGACCCTTAACCTGTCATGGGGCGCGCCCCTATGGAGTATCTCCACCTGGCAGCGGTCCAGGGAAAGCCCCCTCCACTTGATCTCGTTGAGGATATGCCTTGGGTGTCGGCTTTTTGGCCGGAACTCCATCGAATCTTCCATTCAGAAACCTTTTAGTGCTGATCGGATATGGGCCTTGCTATCCTGGTTGATACATATGATCCCTGACGAATATAACTTGAAATTCTTCGCCGAAAACGGGTTTCGCCGGGTCACATGCGAGAGATGCGGCGGCCACTTCTGGACGAGGGATTTCTCCAGAACCACCTGCGGCGATCCACCTTGCGACCCCTATACATTCATAGGCCAGCCGACCTTCTCCCGAGAGTGGGATCTCACATCCATGCGGGAGCACTACCTGAGCTTCTTCGAAGAGCGAGGCCACACGCGCGTGGGCCGCTATCCTGTTGTTGCCCGATGGCGAGATGATATCTACCTGACTATAGCATCGATCGCCGACTTCCAGCCCTTCGTCACATCCGGAGTGGTTCCGCCGCCGGCAAACCCGTTGACCATATCCCAGCCATGCATCCGCCTTGACGACCTCGACTCCGTCGGCCGAAGCGGCCGGCATCTCACGACGTTCGAGATGATGGCGCATCACGTCTTCAACGGCCCGGGGGAGGAGATCTACTGGAAGGATCGGACGGTCGAGCTCTGTGACGAGCTTTTGCTCGGGCTCGGGGCCGACGACTCCGCGATCACCTACAAGGAGTCCCCGTGGGCTGGCGGGGGAAATGCCGGGCCGAGCGTCGAGGTCATGGTGGGGGGGCTCGAGCTTGCAACGCTGGTCTTCATGGATCTCAAGGTCGATCCTGCAGGAAGCCAGAAGATAAAGGGGGAGAGCTACAGCAAGATGGAGAACTACATCGTCGACACGGGCTACGGCCTCGAGAGGTTCGTCTGGGCTTCAAAGGGTACGCCTACGATATACGATGCTATCTTCCCGGAGATGGTCGAGCACGTCTCGCGTCTTGCCGGGCTCTCGCATATAGTAACTGACCCTGACTGCGCAGAGATCATGGCGAGAAACGCGCGTCTTGCGGGGATGGTCGACCTCGAGGCTGCAAGCCTCAGGGATCTGAGGGCAACGATTGCGTCGAGCATCGGGATCTCGCCCGAGCGGCTGGAGGAGACGATTGCGCCAGTCGAGAGGATCTATGCAGTAGTCGACCATACGCGCTGCCTTGCCTACATGCTTGGAGATGGAATTATTCCATCGAACGTCAAGGCCGGGTACCTCGCGCGGCTCGTCATCCGTCGAACGCTTCGTCAGATGAAAGATCTAGGACTCGACCTACCCATCTCGGATCTCGTCGAGATGCAGCTCTCGCGCCTCGACTATCCCGACTGGAAAGAGCGGATGGTAACGATTGGCGAGATCCTGGGAATCGAGGAAGGCAAGTACGCAGAGACGTTGGAGAAGGGCCGCCGGCTTGTGAGAAAGACCGCCGGGCACTTCGCCAAGAAAGGCGAAGCGATTCCCCTCCTGGAGATGATTTCCCTATACGATACGCACGGAATCCCGCCTGAGTTTGCAAAGGAGGTTGCAGAGGAGGTGGGGGGAAGTTGGCCTATAGATTATCCGGACAACTTCTACTCGATGGTTGCCTCAACCCACATCAGGGCTGAGAAGGCCGGCGAAGCCGAGGTCGAGGTCCCAGGCAAGAAAACGCGTCTACTATTCTATAGCCAGCCTTTCGAGGAGGAGTTCGAGGCGTTGGTGGCGGGAGTGTTCGAGGGCCAGCTCATCCTAGACCAGACGCTCCTCTACCCCGAGGGTGGGGGCCAGGGCGCGGATCACGGCTGGATCGATGTTGGAGGCCGAACGATTGCAATAGTGGACGTCCAGAGCAGGGGAGGAGTTGTGCTCCACCGGCCCGAGCGCCCGGAGATGCTAGAAGGCCTTCGGCCGGGGGATGCAGTCACGGGGCGCGTGGATATGCGACGCCGCTTGGCCCACGCCCGCCATCATACGGCAACCCACCTCGTCCATGACTCGGCCCGAAGGGTCCTTGGTGACCACATCTGGCAGGCTGGAGCTGCGAAAAGCGAGGATCGAGCCCGGCTCGACGTCTCCCACTTCAAGCGAATCACGATAGACGAGCAGAAGGAGATCGAGATCGAGGCTAACCGGAGGGTGATGGAGATGGTCCCAGTCGAGACCTCGTTCATGCCCAGGGCCGAGGCGGAGAAGCTCTTCGGGTTCCAGCTCTACCAGGGTGGCGTTCCCCCAGGAAAGGAGATCCGGGTCGTAAAAGTGGGATCCGACATAGAAGCGTGCGCCGGAACCCACGTTACGAACACGGGGATGATCGGCTCAATCAAGATCCTTCGATGCGAGCGGATACAGGACGGAGTCGAAAGGATAGAGTTTGCCGCAGGCGAGGCTGCGGTTCGCAGAGGTCAGGAGAGGGACGACCTCCTCTTCCAGGCGGCCGATACATTGCGCGTCCCGCCGGATCTTTTGCCGAAGACGGCAGGCCGCTTCTTCGATGAGTGGAAGGGGCAGCAGAAGGAGATCGAGCGGCTGAAGGAGGCCATCGCCCGCGCAGGGCTCGAGAGCCACGTTGCATCGGCCCTGGATATCGACGGCCTCAAGGTTGTGGTCCAGGATATGGGCGGGGCAGACGTAGATGAGCTCGTCAAGACTGCTGGCCTGCTTGCTGAGAGGGACTGCGTGGCCCTCCTCGGCTCTGCAGGCGAGAGGGCGATTCTCGTCGCATCTGTCGGGCCAACGGCTCTCTCGCGAGGCGTTAAGGCCGGCGATATCATCAAGGCTGCGGCGGCGCCTCTTGGGGGCGGAGGCGGCGGCAGGCCCGAGCTTGCGCAAGGTGGCGGGCCCAATGCCGAAGGCATGGCGGAGGCGCTGCAGGCGGGGCTTCTGGCGCTTCGGAAGCGGGGGTGAGGCATCGGGGGCCGCGGCAGGAGGGGGGCTGGGGGCCGCCGCCTTCGCATGTTGTTGCGAGGAGAGGCTTTTCTTTCTGGCCCGGGGCTGAAGTGCAAAGGCGCGATTGGGAAGGGGTGAATGCCCATTTGGCGCCCTGCCCTCGGAGGCCATGAACAGCGCCTTTGATCGGGATCCATCCGCTATGGGCATCTCCTTTTGCTGCGCTTTTGGTGGGCCAGGCGGCGGCTCGATTCCCCCGGAGTGGTCAAGGGATCTCCTCACACATTTTTATTTGCTAGCAAGTTCAACCTTGGGCGGCTCCAGGCACCGGGCGCGGGGCCGCCGTAGCTGCTCCGCACGCGCTTCGCGTCGGAGGGCTGGTGGCTGGGCTGCACCACATGGTGGTGGGAATGTACAGAAAACCGTTCTGATGCCAACGAATTTATATTACGGAGTGATAACCCATATAGTAATGCTTGGTGGTGTGAATATTATGAGGAAATGGACTTTAGCATCGTTTTCGGTGGCTTTGATATTGTTATTGACTACTTGGTGCGTACATGGTCAGGATCTGTACGAGCCAAACAATCAACTGGGCGATGCCACCGGAATTGATCTCAATCAGACTATCGGCGGGAGTATCTTCCCAGATAGAGACGTGGACTCCTACGGATTTGACTTGAATTCTCCCGGCATTCTGAAGGTAATCTTGGAG
>CAZWDT010000036.1:0-30240 GCA_964632755.1 uncultured Methanotrichaceae archaeon | reverse complement strand
GATAATTATAACCAGGGCTTACGGACGATCACCACAAAGACAAAAAGGCACAAAGACTAATAATTGATCTTTGCTCTTTGTGCGTCCTTTGTGGCTTTGTTCCTTTGCGGTTAAGTTTCCTGTATGAAAAACTTTTTCATGAGATCATGAGCTATAGACGGGTTATAGAAACTCCAACCTATTTCAGAATCACGACCTTTCTGAGACCGCTTGATCAATATATCGTGACCCGGCGCACGCCATCTACCTCCATGAGCAGCCTTACTAGGTCGCCGGGGATCTTTCCCTCGGTGATGATCGTGAGCTTTGGATTTTCCACGAAGTAGGGGTCGTCCGACACAGCCTGCCTGATGGAGAGGCCATATCTGGCAACCGCTCCTGCGACCTCGCCTAAAAGGCCAGTCTGGGTGGCATCGACTGGCGTGATCTCGATGACGCCAAGGCCGATTGCCGGAGCTACTTCCCCCAGGAATGTCATGGACCGCACGTTTCTAAATACCTTCCAGAGCTGCTCGTCTTCCCTCACGGACGTGGCGGTTGTGTCCACCACCCTTCTGTCGACGTCCAGCTCTTTGGCTATCTGGGCGTGGGGGATCTCGATCTCTCCCGAGACCACCCGGCCGCGATCGTTGATCTGAAAGCCCCGGGCCAGTATGAGCCGGATCACCTTCTCCTGGGCGGGGTACCGCCTGAATTTATCCAGAATCTGCTGCCACATGGAAACCACCAGGGGCTAATCCTTGCTATCAATACGAAATATATGCGCCAGAGGGTCAGCTGAACATCTCCTTTGGCGCTTCCTTTACCTCCCTCTTGCATCGGCGCACTGCCTCATCGAGATGGCTCTGGGTTATGCAGCACTCCTCTATTATCGCCTGGTGCAAGGAGACCTTGAGCACCTTCTCGACCAGGTCCCTTCCGGATAGGCCCTCGGTGATCTTTGCAATCGCCTTCAAATCCGCCCCCACCATCTCCACGGGGAGGGTTTCGGCGCTCATCTCCAATATCCTCTCCCTCTCCTTAACATCGGGCAGCTTGAACTCTATCTCCTCCTCGAATCGGGACCTGATGGAGCTATCCAGGAACTCGATCTTGTTGGTGGCGGCAATCGTGCATATCCCCTTTCGCTGATGAATCCCGTCCATCTCGGTCAGCAGGGAGTTGACGATCTCGGAGACATCGCCTCGCAGGTCCTGATATCTCCTGTCGAGGGCGATTGCATCCAGCTCATCTATGAAGATTATGCAGGGGGCCATCTGCTGGGCCTTCTCGTAGAGGCCGTGGATTTGGCGCGCTCCCTCGCCCACGAACTCGCCTATCATCTCCGTTGCCTTGACAGGGAGAAGGGGCACATTCGCTTCTCCGGAGAGGGCTCGGGCCATCATTGTCTTTCCGGTCCCTGAGGATCCGTAGAAGAGGACGTTCTTGGGTGCCCATCGCCCGAAATGCTCCGGCTGGGCGAGGAACCGCTGGATGATCTTAACCTTCCTCTTCGCCAGGTCTTGGCCCACGACATCATCGAGGGATACCTGGCTGATGTCCTTCGTGGTATTCGATCTGCTCTCGACTTCTATCGAGGTCCGGGACCCAACTATCGAGACGCGAGGATATGCCTTGATCACCTTGAAGGCAAAGTCGGGGTAGAGCCTTCGGTCGAAGAGGTAGCATCCAGGCCTCACGACCTCACCATACCATTGCTCTCGGGCGTAGCGCTCGAAGAGGCGCGGCTCCGATACCACAGGATACTCTTGAAATAGGCTTTTGAGAGGGTAGCCAGCAGGTCTCAGGAGAAGATATCTGGCCCCGGCGGTCTCGCTGCGGTCCAGCTTGCCTCCGTGGCTTTTCATTCCCGTCTTCTGGATCGATCGCACGACCATTACTTAATTCCCTTCTAATTAAATGTATTGTCGAAGGGATAGTATATTTCCATAATTTTATTCCGAGATGTCCCGACAGTGATTAATATCACTTCGCCTCTCCTGGGGACAGATACTAACTATTGGGATGAGGTGAGGAGATTCATGGAAGGTAATGGAATGGCTATAGCATTGGTGGTAGCAGGTTTCGTGGTCTGCTTCTTGCTCCCGCTCTACCTGCTTGCTGCCCTCTTCTGAGGGCCGTGCAAAGGAGCGGTCCGTAACGACATTGCGAAAATCCTTTTTTAGCGGAGCTTGAGGTATGTTGGGGTTTGGGGTTTGGCTTCCAAGAATAGCAGTCTCATCCCTTCATTAGAGGATCGCTTATCCCTTCTAACGCTGGCAGATGTAATGGTAAATATGTGGTGGGGGACATAAATTAATTCCCGTCGTCATCTGCTTGACCGGCGTCCCCGCCCCGATCTCCCCCGCGGAGCTGCGGCCGCGGCAGCCTTGCCCCCACAGGGCCCCCTCGTGAGCGCCTGCGGCCGCGGGCCGGGGCCTCGCCCCTCGCCCGCAAGGGCGATTGCCGTCTGCGAATCCGCGGCCGGGGGGCTCGGATCCACTCGATACTGCAATTATCGCCGGTTATCGAGCATTCTAAGGGAGGATGCAGGGCAACAAACCGCTCCATCGAGATCGTCCAAACGTCCGGGCCTCAGTCTCTCTTCGGTCTTGGCCCACTATGAACGACCAGGGCTTTGTACGAAACCTTTTCGTATATTGGGGCTCTCCTAGTTGGCAGAGGGGACGCTTGGTGCAGTGTTGATTCAATCCCATTCAGGAAGCAAGATGAGATGAAATCCAATAAGAGTCGAATTTATTCCAGCAAGATCCTGAAGGGGGGAGCTTTATTGGCGGATACCAAGACCTTAATGGCCAGCTGGGATGATTCGCTGTCATTGCCTGAGAACTTGGATAGATTTAGGCGAGAGAACATATTCGGCAAAGCATCTCGCTCGAGAGTCGACGATATATTGAACGTCCTTCGCAAGCGGTATCTGAGCGAGCCGGATGTGACAAGGGCTCTAGTCTGCCTCGCTGACGGGGGGCTTCCCGCGGAGAGCATGGATCCTATCCTCTACTTCCATGCTGCTCTGGCCGATCCGCTCCTTCTCGATCTCGTCGTCGAGTTTTTTGGACCGATGCATGAGCACGGCCTCGTGGATGTCTCCGTCGATGACGTCGAAGGGTGGATCAAAAGGAAGATCGATGAGGGAAAGACCTGCGGCCCCTGGTCGGAGAGCACGAAAGAACGGTCGGCATCCGCGTTGGTCACCGCTCTTCGAGACTTCGGGATCCTTCGTGGAAAGAGGAAGAAGAGGCTCCAATCGCTCTATCTTCCGGCCGAGGCATTCTCTTACATCTCATTTTACCTAGGCCGGTCTCAGCCATCGGGAAAGCGCCTGATCGAAGATCCTCTCTGGCGGCTCTTCTTTCTCAGTCCTATTGCGGTAGAGCATCTATTCATGGAGGCTCATCAGATGCATCTTCTAAGCTATCAGGCGGCAGGATCCGTCATCATCATCGAATTTCCGGCCAAATCGCTGGGGAGTTATGCCCATGTTATCCTTAATAGGCCGCATTGAACTGATGGAGAACGATCTTATGGCCAATCCGCCGAAGATAAGCGCCTATCGTGATCTGCCGTTTGCCATTGTGCGATACGATCCCCAAGATGAATGGGTGCTTCGAGACCAGCTTCGCCTCCTTGAGACGAGGATGAAGGCCATCGGTCGGGAGGTCGTGACCATATCCCTCGCAGATCTGCTCTGGGAGGCCATAGAGAGGTCGGAAGGGCTGGAGGCGATCACCGAGTTGGAGCGGGAGAGGGGATTTGTAAAGGCCCAGGAACAGGTGACAATCTATCTCTCAGATGATGACTGGCAGCCCCTTGCTGACCTTCTCGCGGAACACATGAGAGACCTCGATTTCGAGAGGCATGTAGTCTTCTTAACCAGGGCTGGATCTATGGCTCCTGCAATCTATCACATGTCGAAGTTGCTTGATGAGATGCATGGTAAAACGAAGGTCACGACAATTCTGTTCTATCCTGGAACTCTGGCCGAGGGAATCAGTGGCTTGCTCTTCATGAATCTGAAAGACAGGGAAGTTCAGGCAAACTATAGGGTGAATATATATGGCTAATCAATGGAGCGGCTGAAATGAAGCTGATCGGGGATCTTCTCTCGAGGGACTTGAAACAAGATATCGAAGAGATAATAAAAGTAGATCAATACGATGAGGAGACCGTCTACTCCGAGATCGTAGAGTACGTCGCAACAGATCGAATCAAAGGGCATTTTCTGGACATATTGAGGGCAATCGCAGAGGCTCCATCCGAGCCTCACGAGGGCGTCGGGATCTGGATCTCCGGCTTCTTCGGATCGGGAAAATCGTCTTTTGCGAAGAACTTGGGCAATGTACTGGCAAATCCCTTGGTCATGGGCGTAAGCTATAGCGAGCTCTTCAAGGCCCAGCTCAATGAACCCCGGATCAGCGAGTACGTGGACTTCATCAACACGAAGACTCCCCTTGAAGTCATCATGCTGGACATCTCCAAGGCTTCGGAGGTTAAACGGGGCGACGAGTTGATCGCAGAGATCGTCTATCGCGCCCTGCTGTCCAAGCTGGACTACGCCATGGATTACGACATCGCCGATCTTGAGATAGAGCTTGAGGAAGAAGGAAACCTGGATCGGTTCATCGATCTATGTCCCGAAGTCAACGGGATAGAATGGAAGCGGGCGAGGAAAGGAGCCAAGAAGATCAATTACGCATCTGCTCTCCTCAACAGGATGGACCCCGGGCTTTTTCCGCGGCCTGACACGTGGGCCATCTCCCTGAGACGGAATACACTGACCATCGAGCGCGTCGTCGAACGCGCCTTCGATCTAATGGAGAGGAGGCGTCCTGGAAAGGGGCTGGTCTTCATAATCGACGAGGTAGGCCAGTATGTGGCCCGAAACGCTGAGCGGATCGAGGATCTTCGCGCCCTCGTCGAGCAGTTCGGCAAGGTCAGCAAGAACCGGCTCAAGGCGAAGAGGGCTGTTTCCCCCGTCTGGATCGCTGTCACCTCCCAGGAGAAGCTGGATGAGGTGGTGGCAGCCATTGACTCCAAGAGGGTCGAGCTCGCAAAGCTTCAGGACCGGTTCAAGTACAGGATAGATCTTGCGCCTTCGGACATCAGGGAGGTTGCCACCCGGAGGGTCTTGGCCAAGAGGGACGAGGCCGTCCCCCTGCTGGAGAGCATCTACGACGAGTCCCAGGGCCAGCTCAACCTGGCGCTTCGCCTGGAGAGGACGGCCAAGAAGTGCGAGGTCAAGAGGGATGAGTTCGTGCAGTGTTACCCTTATCCGCCCCATTTCGTTGAGATCTCCATAGATATCATGTCCGGGATCAGGTTGCAGCTGGGAGCTGATCGACATCTCGGCGGAAGCAATCGGACGATCATAAAGCAGGCTCATGAGATGCTTGTGAGCGAGAGGACGAGGCTTGCCGAAAAACCGGTAGGAACCCTGGTTACCATAGACAAGATCTTCGATATAGTCGAAGGCAACCTGTCTACGGAGAAGAGAAAGGAGATGGCCGATATCTTCGACAAGTTCGATGAGGGATCGATGGTATCGCGTGTTGCTAAGGTCGTCTGCCTTCTCGATCCGATCAAGGATCTTCCGAGAACCGAGGCGAACATCGCAGCCTGTCTTGTGGACGAGATCGGAAGACAGGCACCGCTTGCCGATGTGAGGGATGCCTTAAAGAGGCTATTCGATGCGAAGTTCGTCCGGGAGACCGAGGATGGCTGGAAGCTTCAGACACCTCAAGAGATTATCTGGGAGACCGAACGGAGGAGCCTTGAGCCGAGGCCAAGGGATCGAAACGAGCTTCTCCGAGAGGCCTTGGGCCATATCTTCGACGAGCCCGGCCTGAAGAACTACCGGTTTGGCAACCTGAAGGCCTTCAACCTGGGAATCGGCTTTGGCGGCACCCGGATAAGCGACGGGCCGGTATCCCTCTCCATCTGCGCATCCGAGGATGCCGACAGCTTCGATAAAATGCTCGAGGAGATTCGAACTGAGAGCCGGCTCGCGGACCACAAGAACGATATCTACATCATTTTCTCACTGACCCCGGAGATAGACGATCTAGTAAGCGACCTTTATTCATCGAGCAGGATGGTTGAGAAGTACGACCAGCTCCGTGGACAGAACAGGATAGCTGGCGATGATGCGTCAAGCCTCGAGTACGAGAAGAAGGAGGTCTCGAGAAAGAGGCCTCGATTGCGCGAGATCCTCAAAGCTGCCTTGGTCGGCGGATCTTCCGTCTTCAGAGGGGTATCGAGGGACGGATCTGATCTTGGACGGACGACTGAGTTGATGGTAAAGAGGATGCTTGACGACGTCATACTCGATCTCTACCCGAGGCTTGAGATATGGGCTAAGCATCTTAATGGAAAGGAGGCAAATGAGATCCTGAAGGCTGCAAACCTGAGCGGTCTTGCACCCATATTCTACAATGGCGAGCAGGGGATGAACCTGGTCGTGAAGGACGGCCATAAGTACGTCCTCAACGCAAACGCGGAGATCGTCGAGGATGTCCACTCCTACCTCAATCGGGAGCACAGCTACGGCAACAAAGAGTCCAGGACGGGCAAGGCCCTCATCGCTCGCTTCACCGGGATCGGTTATGGCGGCGATCTCGACATGCTCAGGCTGGTTCTCGCCGTGCTTTTCAGGGCGGGAATGATCGAGGTCTCCTATGGCGGGCAGAGGTTCGAGTCCTACCAGGACTCAGCCAGTCACGAGGCGCTCACGAACAACAATACCTTCAAGTCCGCCCTTTTCACTCCTGCGAAGGTCATATCGATTGTTGATCTGACCAAGGCTGCGAAGACCTGCGAAGATCTAAGCGGGGACTCGGTCGATGTGGACAAGGGCTCGATCGCCTCGGCCCTGAAGGCGTTCGTTTCAAGGGAGCAAAGCGATCTCATGCCGATCGAGGCCAAGGCGAGGGCAAACGACCTTCCTGTGATGGATCAGATAGATGAGATCAAGAGGACCCTTTCCAGGATTCTGAATGCGACAACGGGCGAATGCGTGGCGATCCTCAATAAAGAGGGCGAGCGTCTGTTGGGAGACCGAGATCGGATTCGAATGATCCGAGAGGCTACGAGCGAGGACTCTCTCGAGGTCATTCGCAAAGCTCGCCAGGCATCTTGCGAGATGTGGCCGATCTTGAGGGGGAGGCTTGAGTCCAGCGCCCCCGGCCTTGAAGGGAAGCCTGATCGATTGAAGTGTCTATTGGAGGCAGAGGATATCTACGATCATTTGGCGGAGATCAAAGACATATCCACTGAGATCTCCATAAGATACGCCGAGATTTACGACGAGCTTCACAGTGATCGTGTGGAGCGGTTCAGATCAGCTGTTGAGGAGATAGAGGGCGATCCCCGATGGCCCGGGATCGAGGGGGGGACGAGAGATCAGGTCCTCAGAGATCTCGCTAATAGGGCTTGCGAAGGGCCTGGCCTTCTGGCAGGCGAGCTTGCGTGCAAGAGGTGTAGGGCAGGCATCGCTCAGATGGAGTCTGACCTCGCCGCGCAATCGGGCTTCAAGGAAAAGGCGCTTGAGAGGATCGAAGAGCTGATGCGAGAGAGGGCGCGAGAGAAGGCGAAGGTGCAAGAGTGGGCGAAAGATACGATCGGGACTTCTGATGCGCCAAAGACGTCCGAGACCTCTGAGGCGCAAGGTCCTCCACCAGAGCCGGTAAAGCTGGTTGTGAGAGTCCGCCTCTCCGAGTTCTTCAGCCAGCCCCTCGATTCGAGGGAGGCGGTTGAGAGGTCCCTTGAGATGCTACAAATCCGTCTTCTGGAGCTATTGGAGAGGGACGTCAAGATCGTTCTGGAGTGAGGTTGGATGGACAAGGCTTTGATTCACAACGTGACGCTGAAGGCGAGGGAGCGCCTGATGAGAGAGGTCACCGACGTCCTCCGGGGAGTCTACGGCCTCGACCCCAAAGGCAGGTTCGACGAGATCGCCGACCTTCCCGCAGTCCGAGAGCTTCGCGAGGTCCAGGAGACGAGGCGAAGGCTCGTGAAGTACCTGGAAGACGAGGAGGCAGCAGGCAAAGAGAAGCCGAAGGTTGTAGAGATGCTCGTAAAAGAGGTTGCCTTCACCCATCTCAACCGTCTCGTCGCCTTCAAGATGATGGAGGGACGAGGCCTCATCAGGGGAACGATCGACCGCTACCAGAGCTCGAACGCCTACATGTTCTATCTCGCAGACCATCCCGAGGAGATGGCGATGTACGAGGCTGGAAGCCTGCCCCAGGACGGCCTGGGCGAGGGGCCAAGGGACGTTGCATACCGCCATTTCCTCCTCCATCAGTCCGCCAAGATGGCCGAGGAGATCAGGGTGCTCTTCGATCCCGACAACCTGCCAAGCAGGCTCTTTCCCCGCCCTCGGGCGCTCAAGGATCTCCTCGATATGCTGAACGATCCCGCTCTCGTTGAAGCCTGGGCTCCCGATAACGAGGAGACGATCGGCTGGATCTACCAGTACTTCACGGAAGAAGAGAAGAAGAACGTCTTCGACCGGCTCTACAAAAAGAAGCAGAAGATCCGGCCGGAAGACATCCCGGCGGCAACCCAGCTATTTACGCCCCGCTGGATAGTGAGGTTCCTCGTCGAGAACACCCTTGGGCGCGAGTGGATCCAGATGCATCCCGACTCGGGCCTAGCCGAGAGGCTGCATTACCTCGTCCCCCTGGCAGGAGAGGTTCCGCCCCTTCCGGCAAAGCCCGTCGGTGAGATCGAGGTCCTGGACCCAGCCTGCGGGACGATGCACTTTGGGCTCGTTGCCTTCGACCTCTTGGCCGATATGTACAGGGAGGAGATGGCGAGGGCAGGAGAGCCAGGCTGGCCAGAGAAGCCGTCGGTGGAGTCCGTTGACGAGATTCCAGCCGCAATCCTTGCAAACAACATCTTCGGAATCGACATAGCGCTTAGAGCAGTCCAGCTCTCGGCTCTCGCGCTCTACCTCAAGGCCAAGACCATGAACCCGAGGGCGAAGATCACCGAGAGCCACCTTGCCTGCGCGGAGATCGTGCTTCCAGAGGATGACTCCTGGCTGGAGGAGTTTCTCGAATCGAGGTCCATCTCAAACCCTGTTTACAAGCGGGTCGTAAGGGCGCTCTGGGCGCGGATCAAGGAGAGCTCCGGCAAGGGCGCGGGATCGCTTCTGCCCCTCGAAGGGGTGATCGAGGACCTGGTGGCAACGGAGCGGGAGCGCCACCTCTCGACCCTCCAGAGGTTTGAGGACATGGCGGAGATGGATATCGAGGCCGAGAAGATCGCGTTCTGGGGCGAGGATTTCTGGGAGATGCTGGAATCCCAGGTGGTCAAGGCCTTCGACTACTATGCGAAAGAGCACGACGAGACCTTCTTTGCGGGAGAGGCAACGAAGGGGATGCGCCTTTTAGACGTGATGCGCAGACGCTACGATGCGGTATTCACCAATCCGCCTTACATGAGCCGGGGGAACATGTTTCCCGAGCTTGCAGCCTTCCTCTCCGATAATTACCCGAAAGGCAAAGGGGACTTCTACACGGCCTTCATCGAGCGCTGCGCCAGCTTTTTGAAAGAATCTGGCCGCCTGGGAATGATCGCTCAGCAGTCCTTCATGTTCATCTCGTCTTACGAGAATCTGCGAAAGAAACTCCTCGATTGCAGCGCAATCGAGGCGATGGCTCACGTAGGGCCTCACGCTTTTGAGGATATCGGGGGAGAGAAGGTTAACACGGTCATCTTCACCCTCAGGCAGGAGCCAGGCCGAGAGGTGCGAAACGATGCTACTGGCACCTATCTTCGCCTGGTGAAGGAGCCCGACTCCGAATCCAAGCGCCAGAGGTTCGAGCAGGCCCTCTCCCGCCTCCGCTCCGGCGAGGGCGACCCCGCGGCCTTCCGCTACCGCCAGGGAGACTTCGAGGCGATATCAGGGGAGCCCTGGGTCTACTGGATCACGCCGGGACTGCGGCGGCTCTTCGAGGAGCTGCCGAAGCTGGGGGAGATCGCGCAACCAAAGATGGGGATGGGAACCAGAAACAATCTTAGATTCCTTCGTTATTGGTGGGAAGTAGGAATAACATCAGTCGAATTTGACTGTTCAAGTGTAGAGCAGTCAATTGCCACACAAAGACGTTGGTTCCCCTACATGAAAGGAGGTGCATTTAAGCGTTGGTACGGGAATCAAGAACATATAGTTAATTTTCTTAATGCAGGGATCGAATTAAAAGAAGAACAACTTCAAAAATACCCCTACATAGGTAATAACACGGGGTGGATCGTACCCAACGAGGGTTTCTACTTCCGCCGCGGCGTGACGTGGAGCAATCTTACTTCAGGGAATTTTAGTGTGAGACTTTCTCCTGGTGGGTTTATTTTCGATACCAAGGGATCATCGGCGTTTCCTAATGATATAGACCTAGTTTTGGGGCTTCTAAATTCTTCGTATTCCCAATATGCACTAAATATATTGAATCCAACGATAATGTTCAACGTAAGTGACCTCTCCCGCCTGCCCATCCCAGCAGAATCCAGCTCCCTTCTAAACCGTCTGGTGGATCGTGCCGTCTCCCTCGCCCGCGCCGACTCCGCCGAGGACGAGACCACCTTCGACTTCATCGCCCCGCCCTGGGCCGGCTCATTGCATGACACCCTGGCCGAGCTAAGCCATCGAGAGAAATCCCTCGCCGATGTCGAGGCCGAGATAGATGAGGAGGTCTACCGGCTTTACGGCATCTCCGACGAGGACAGGGCCGCGATAGAGGCCGAGCTCTCCGGCCCCGATGACGGCGGCGAGCATGAGGAGCCGCAGCCGAAGATCGACGGTGAGGAGCTTGCCCGCCGCTGGATCTCTTATGCGGTTGGGGTCACCATGGGCAGGTTCTCGCCGGGGGCGGCGGGTATCGGCAGGGGGAGGTTCTTGCCGGAGGTGGCAGGGAGGCTCTCGGCCCTCGCGGACAAGGACGGCGTTGCAACCTTGGACGAGGGCCACCAGGACGACCTTGCCAAGAAGGTCTGCCTCGTCCTGGAGGCTGCGCTAGGCGAGTCCGGTGCATTTGAAGCGATCACGGCTGCCCTTGGCGGCGGCGACCCCGAGAAGCTGCTTCGCCGCAACCTCGAGCGCGACTTCTTCAAGGCTCACCTTTCGAGGTACAGGAAGAGGCCGGTCTACTGGCTCATCCAGTCGCCGAAGAAGAGCTACAGCGTCTACGTATTCCACGAGAGGGCAACCAATGATACGCTGCCTTTGATCCTTGGAAACAGGTACGTTGCAGGAAAGATAAACCAGCTGAAGAACCGGATCGACGAGGTCGAGGCCGCCCGTTCGTCCTCAGAAGGGCGGGAGAGAAAGAGGCTTGAAAAGGAGCTCGAAGGCCTCGAGTTCGCCCTCTCAGACCTCCTGGACCTCGAGCGGGCTCTTCGAAGCGTCCTCGAGGCAAAGGACGAGCGCGATGAAGCCGTCGGCTGGTCTTTGGAGATCGACGACGGCGTGATCCTGAACCTTGCGCCTCTCTTCGAGCTTCTGCCATCCTGGAAGGAGCCGGAGAAGTTCTGGGATGGGCTCAAAGCCGGTGATTACGACTGGTCCCATACTGCGATGAGGTACTGGCCGGATCGGGTCCTCGATAAGTGCAAGGCCAACAAGTCTTATGGAATCGCTCACAACCGGCTGGACGTCTACGAGGGTGATCGCTGATGGGCGCGGTATCCGACTACTTGCGGGGGATCATAGAGAAACAGGTGGACAAACACGGCATCGTCGTCTGGTACGATCCCGATGGCTGCTACGCCGAGTTCGTAGAACGGCTGGAGCTGCCAAACACGACGGTGGAGCGCTACGATGGCAGCTTCTTCGATCTTCGACACAGGATAGAGCCACTCATGGGCGGGTTTGAGCCGCCCAGGCTCGTCGTCTGCGTACCAATGGAGAGGGGTAAGACTCATAACGCGCTGATCGAGGCCGAGGCCGCGGGAGTCGTCATGAGGCCGGGCGCCCAGCCCTGGATGCTGAACACGAGGCTTGCCGTGGTCGCAAAAAACGGCCTCAAATCGACCGGCAAGTGGACCGAGAAGGACCTGGAGAAGATCGCAAGAGATGTCGAATTTGGAACGTACAAATCTCTTGAGGAGATCGAGCAGATCGCCGACTGTCGAGGGCAGGCATGCGGCGTCCTCCAGCTCATCTTCGAGACCGTCGACCCGAAGGAGATCGCCCTCAAGTTCCTCAGCAGCTCCGACCTCGATTCCAAGATCGAGGAGAAAGGCGCAATCCTCGAATTATCCCGGCTGATGGCGGCCGAGCTCGATGTGGAACCGTCGGCGGGAGAGGATGCGGCATCCTACCGAGCCCGGCTGGCAAGGCATATGATGGCAACCGATCTCTTGGCCGGGATCTCTCCAGTCCCAGAGCAGCTCGGCTCGGTCAGGGCGGCGTCGAGGCAGAGCGCCAAGGTGGCTTGCGTGGACCTTGCGAGAACCTGGCGAAGCAGGCGCGACCTTTATGATAGCTATGTGGAACGTGCGATCTCGGTTGAAAAGGAGCTTGGAGTCTCCAATATCGCCTTCTCCAGAGATCAGATCCTGGAGTCGGAGACCTTTCTCGAAGTCGAGATATCGCTCCAGAAGATCGTTGAAAAGGCCCTCCTCGTTGGAGCGAGCGTCGCGGACTCGATAGAGATCGCAATCGCTCATCAGTCCAGGTTCTGGTCTGAACGGATGCATGAAGTCCGGGCCAGATGGAGCTTGATCGAGACCGCAGGCCAGCTCCTAATGGAAGCCGATAGGATCGAGGGGGAGGTCAGATCCGCCCCGGAGGACGTCGTCGCCATCTTCTCAGCCTACACCTCTGGAGAGCGTCCCTGGTACCTTCTCGACGCCTGCCACAGAAACATGGAGAGAAAGTTCCACGACTTCGACTTCGATTTCGACTTCCGCAAGACAGAAGACGACCTGGAACTGCTGGTCTACCGGGCCAGGAACAGGTACATGAAGGCGGGCGAAATCCTCGCCGAGAAGTTCCTCCGCCTTTACCAGAAGGCGAGCTTCCGGATAGAAGGAGCCCTCAGGCAGACGGAGACTTTCGAGAAGATGGTCAGGCCCGCCCTGGAGGTGGGCAAGACTGCCTACGTCTGGGTCGACGCCCTGAGGTTCGAGATGGGAGAGGAGCTCGTCCGAATCCTATCTCAAGAGTTCGACTGCGAGATCAAGCCGGCAATTGCGGGGACTCCCACCATCACCGAGATCGGGATGGCGGCGCTCTTGCCAGGTGCCGGGAACGCGACGGTGGTCCCTGTAGCAGACGGGAAACTTGGATTGGAGATCGATGGCGTCGTTCTCAAGACCAGGGACGATCGCGTCAAGTTCCTGAAGAGCAAGGCCGGAGTCGAGGTCTTCGATGTCAAGCTCGATCCGCTACTGCCGATACCAAAGAAGCCCATCGCAAGAGGGATCGAAAAAGCCGATCTTATCCTCGTTACGTCTCAAGAGATAGACGAGATCTGCGAGAGCGGCAATGCGACACTTGCCAGGAGCACGATGGACGGAATACTGCTCATGCTTCAGAGGTCCTTTCGCGTTCTTGCAAACCATGGCGTAAAGAAGATGGTCATCACCGCAGATCACGGCCATCTCTTCGGCGAAGAGCTCGGAGTCGATATGAAGATCGATCCCCCCGGCGGGATCACGTTAGCCCTCCATAGAAGGGTCTGGGTCGGCCACGGTGGCGCTGCCGACAACTCGTATCTTCGAGCCGAACTCTCGGACTTCGGCCTTGGCGAGGGCCTGGAGATCGCGGTTCCCTGGAACTTCTCTTGTTTCAAGGTCAAGGGAGGCTCGAGAGCTTACTTCCACGGAGGCCTATCGCCCCAAGAGCTCATCGTCCCCGTGGTCGTCATGAGCCCCAAATCGGATGGCTCTGAGGATGGGAAGGACATAATCTGGAACCTCGATCACGGAGGAAAGAAGCTGACTACCCGGTTCTTCTCTGCCAAAGTCTCTGGCAGGATCAAGGGAATCGTTCCTCCAGAGCCGCCGAGCATCAGAGTGGAGCTGAGGGAAGGCGGCGAGGTGATCTCAAAGCCGGTCGACGCATCTTATGGATTCGAGGATGAGACCGGCGACGTTCAGATGAACCTGGGGGCAAGGGACCAACGTGCATTGGAGCCGAACACGGTCACTCTTATGATATCGAGAGAACCTTCTCAAAAGAAGGTCCGAATCCACCTGATGAACGCCGTTACTGGAGTAGAACTTGCGCCATCCAAAGAGGTCGAGAACGCCTTGCTTCAGTATTGAGCCTGCAACCAAAAGAGCGCGGATAAACATGAGATCCAGTGAAGGAAGAGAGCTATGACCGAACTTGATCAACTCGATCAGTTGGCGACCTCGGTATTTGCCGGAAAGGTCGTTCGAAAGGACCTGGTCAGAAAGATCAAAGCCGGATCGAACGTCCCCATATTCGTCTTAGAGTACCTTCTGGGCAAATATTGTGCTACGGACGACCCTGTCGTCATAGAGGCAGGCTTGAAGCTCGTCAACTCCACCCTGGCCGAGAACTTCGTCCGCCCGGACGAGTCCAACAAGGCCCAGTCTTTGGTCCGGGAGAAGGGCAAATACACGCTCATAGACAAGGTCAAGGTCAGATACCTCTCCGACGACGACAAATACTGGGCAGAGTTCGTCAACTTCGGCCATAGATATGTGCACGTTCCAGAGGTCTACGTCCAGAAATACGACCGGCTGCTCATGGGCGGCATCTGGGCGCAGGTCGAGATGGTCCACAGATACGACGAAGAGGCAAAAGGCAAACGTAGCCCCTTCTGGATAGAGGAGATGAAGCCCATCCAGCTCGCAACCTTCGATCTCGCGGAATACATCGAATGCCGCCGAAAGTTCACCTCTGACGAGTGGATCGACTTCCTGATCCGGAGCATCGGCCTCGAGCCCTCCTACTTCGAGAGAAGGCTGAAGCTCGAATTCCTGGCGAGGATGATTCCCCTCTGCGAGCAGAACTATAACCTGGTGGAGCTCGGGCCCCGGGGCACGGGAAAGTCCTACGCATATCAAGAGTTCACGCCTTATGCCATCCTTCTCACTGGCCCGACGACCGTTGCGAACCTCTTCTATAACATAAGCACGGGCAAGATGGGGCTCGTGGGGCTCTGGGACGCCGTTGCCTTCGACGAGGTGGCAGACCTCCAGAAGATGCCAAAAGAGGTCATCACAACCCTCAAGACCTATTGCGAGTCGGGAGCCTTCGCAAGAGGCAAAGATGCCCTATCGGGAACGGCATCGATCGTCATGTTCGGCAATACCAACCAGCCTGTCGAGGTCATGGTCCGATCTTCTCATCTATTCGTCCCCATGCCCGAGGTGATACGGGAAGATATGGCATTCTTCGACAGGATTCATTTCTACCTGCCTGGCTGGGAAGTGCCCAAGATGCGGGTCGAGTTCTTCACCAACCACTATGGATTCGTCGTGGACTATCTGGCCGAGGCCCTCAGAGAACTGCGACGCCTGAACTTCGTGGATATGATCGATCACCACTTCTCCTTCGGCTCGCATTTGAACGCCAGAGATGTAAAAGCGGTCAGGAAGACGGTCTCCGGCCTGATCAAGCTGGTCTATCCCCACGGCGATCTCTCCAAGGAGGAGATGGCCGAGATTTTGGCTCTGGCCATCGAAGGGCGGCGCCGAGTTAAAGAGCAGCTCAAGAAGATGGGATCCTTCGAGTATCACCAGACCTCGTTCTCTTACATCGACAACGAGACTCGCGAGGAGCGATATGTGGGCGTCCCTGAAGAGGGTGGCAGAGACCTGATCTCGACCGATCCCCTTGCGCCGGGCTCCGTCTATGCGGCATCGGTGGACGATCAAGGCAAGATCGGTCTATACCGGCTGGAGGTTGGATCGTCTCCAGGAACTGGCAAGCTCAAGATAGCAGGCGGCGTCGATAGCAGCATGAAAGAGGCGATCCAGAGGGCATTTGCCTATATAAATGGCCACAAGGTCGAGATGGGGATCGCCCGACCCTTCGATACAACCGATTTTCACGTTGAAGCGATAAATCTCCTGACCAATCACGTCTCCTGCGATGCTGGAGTTGGCCTCGTCGCTGCCATCTACTCTGCGATCATGAGACAGCCCGTACAGGCCGGCCTTCTGATCCTCGGCGATCTCAGCATTCAGGGAAACATCAAAGCCGTTCGATCCCTTGTAGAGCCGCTCCAGGTCGGAATGGACAACGGTGCCCTCTGCGCCCTGATACCAATCGAGAATAAGCGCCACTTCCTGGAGGTCTCAGCCGATATTGTGGAGCGAGTCGATCCCATATTTTATGGAGATCCCTTTACAGCTGCCAGAAAGTCGCTGGGCTTGAAATGAGGGGCCACTGGAGAGCATCGGGCTGCATATCGGGAGGGAGGACTTCTCAGAGGGCGTTGGGGATCGCAGGCGATGGCGTGGCTGGATATTTCATAGCCGCCCTTTTCCGCGGCCTTGGGCTGGCGCCATGGCGGGCCACAGCCCTTCGTGCGGTGCAGGATATCTCGCAGGCGCGAATCTATCGGATCATGGAGCCTCGAAGCGGCAACTGGTCCTGACCTCGGGAAAGACGGCGGCCGTGTCATACGGAAGAGGCGCAGGAGGTGTTATATCGCGACATGCTGGAGGTGCGAGGGGAGTGCGCTTGGGACAAGGGGTTCTGCAGATGATGGATTGAGCTTTCATGCAGTGGCGGGATTGCCTGGGCTTTGGCGATATGCTCAAATACACATGATTGATAACATAAGATTGTTTGCTGGCCCAAGTGGCAGGCAGGTGCTCCGGTGTTCAATGGGGTTCGTGCGAGGTTATTCGCCATATTAGCCGTGATCCTACTAGCAATTGTAATTGTTTTTCCTTTAGATACATTTATAATTATACACAATATACTGAAATGTCTGTTTGATTTCACTATTTCACACGTTATACCTCGTATAGTTATATTTATATTACTTATACTATTATGTCACTCAATGATATCTGAAAATGTCATCAAAAAATCTTTTAGGTGGTTAAGCAAGGGGATCTTCAAGTATACTGCGATTCAGACTATATTTTTATTATATTACCTAATTGCCCCAATGCGCTGGATTGGCCGCATCTGGCGAATGCTAAGTGGCGATTGGATCAGGCCGGTTTGGCATCTCTTGGCACTATCCCTTGGACTATCTCTTATCTTCTCCGTCCTTACTGTTATTTGCCATGTGGATCCCCTGGAATTGGATGATAAGGTACAAAATATATCAAGCTACTCCATTTTCATGCCTGCCGACGAACAGCAGATCTCAAAGCTTATGGGATTCTTCACAAATGAGTCCAGCTTCCAGAGTGCGTTCTCCGAAAAGATCCCATTTCAGAGTCTTTTATCAAATAATACAATTTATAACTTTTATCTTGCAGATCTAAACGTTTATCCGTACTTGAGAGATAACACTATTGGTTCAACGGAACAAAATCTAGAGATTATTAGCAACAACTCAAGACTGCAACAGCAAGTCCTGGCTGGAATCTTCGAAAATGAATCCATGCTAGCCATCGCCATTTCCATCACCTCGAACGACCCGCTGCTCCAGGAGTACCTGCTGGAGGCAGAGCCCCCCTTCCTATCCAGGATCGACTACCTCTATCCCGTAGCTTTCATCTGGTACTACTGGAAGGGGCTGCTATTCCTATGGGTCCTGCAACAGATCCTCCTTTGGCGGCAGAAGGTGGGAACGAGCCTCGCGGTTGTTGACTTTGCCGACGAGACCAAAGAGGGCGGCGAAAAGGCTGTAATTGCGCCCGGCCTATCCTCCTTACTGGTTGCGAGGCTGAACCGCCTGAGCGGGCTTTATTATCAGGTCGACGAGGCAAGGCCGGTCTCGTCAGTGGCAATAATGGAAAATAAGCTCGAATCGGCCAACAAGGCCGGGGAGGGTGACCTTTCCACCAACATTTTCACAGAGGACTCCAAGCTAGAATTGGGGACGTTCGCAATCCCCGGGAAGCTAATAAACTCCTTAATCGATCGGTTTACCGGCCAGCCCAAGATCCAAGGCAGCCTCTTCAAGGATGGGGACAGGGAGATCCTAACCGCCAGGATATCGGGAGGAGGTCGAACACTTAGCTGGAGGGTGGATGGGAAAGAGCAGCTCTTCTCCGATCAAGGACAAGTGAAGAATAGGACCAGGGATGATATGGTGACCGAGCTTGCCTATCGCATCTTCACCGACCTCACATTCGATAGGGCCAAGATAGTGAACTGGGAGGCAACCTGGCACTTCACCGAGGGCCTCAGGAAGTACCGTGAACTCCTGAACGTCCGCGGCGGTTATCTGAAAAAGCTGGAGGGGGCAGCGGAGGAGTTCCACCAGGCCATTAGCAGGGATGACGACTTCCACTGGGCACACTATAACCTGGGCATTGTCTATATGGAACTCGGGGGCATTCAAGGCCTGAATCCCAGGCAGGAGGCAGAGTACATGGTGAAAGCCAAGCGGGCACTGTGCTCATCTCTGGAAAGATATCCACAGCATTGGCAGCCCTACTATGCCCTGGCTATGATATGTTGTGAACTCTCCAGTGACAATAAATATACTAAAGTCTGTAATACAAATGATGAAACTAAACAAAATTGCGACTACGCGGTCAATGAATCAGGAACATACAAGGGCTGCTTTAAATCCATTGATTGGGTCAAAGAACGCAATAACTATTGTGATACAGCCATAAAACTTGGTCCGGACTGGCCAGGGCTGGTCTGGATATGCAGATTAAGGGGAGAAGCCGAGACTTCACTGAACAAAAAGAAATACTATCAATTATTATCATTATATGCCATTTGCAGCCTCATTAAGGCGGAGTTTCTAGGGGAGAATACCGAGGAAGAGAGATATTTAGCTAATAAATGCCTCTATAAACTCGCTAATTTCAATGAAATTGATAAAAATAATGGAGTTGCTGCTCAAAATAGAGCAAATGGAAGTCAGACCGAAAAAAATAATAGCGCATCCAATAATAAGGTATTCTGGCGAGAGGACATCAAAAGACTGGCTGATGAGATCTTAATACCTAGCTCAGAAAAATTTAATCAAGTATTTAATAATAAAAAATGCGGAGGCATGTCGGACGATCTAATCAAAGATGTGAAAGATAGTATAAAGATACTTGATCTGAACTCGATTCAGAGCAAGCTGAAGATGGCTGCCCTTCTGGATAATCATCCCCTCGGCAACTGGGAGATCCCCTGGTGGAAGGGAAGATCCTATCTCAAGGAGCTGCAATTTGCCACTAAGGAGTCCCGCACGAGACTACTCGCAGATGCCCATGATCAGATAAGCAATGCGTTATCGTTATGTCGAGACGCTGATGTGATGGAGGGGGGAGGTGGGCAGGAAAACAAGATCAAGTGCCTGACTTGTCTGGGCTGGATATGTCTGCTTCAGAAGAATTATTCAGAGGCCATTACCCATCTATTGGCAGCTAAGGAAGGCTCGAATAAGTATACGCGAATAACTTCATTCTGCCTGGGATTAGCTTATCTGAAATTCAGGCAGTACGACGAAGCCAGAGTAGTGTTCGAGAAGATCCAAGTAAATAATACGGAAGTCGAACTGTGCATCCCTGAAATGGGCTTAGTTTTCGTACAAGACCACGTCCCTGCCAAGGTCACCAGTGACATCCTCTGTGTATACATAAAAATATATTTAACAATATCGTATATTGAACGTGATGTTAATTTTAAAAAAGCTCAATCCCATTTAGAAGAGGCAGACCGCTGTATCAACTCCATTGATGAGGGAGTGGATAAGGATATCGTCCAGTCTTGCTTGGAGCACTGCTGGGGCTGGCTGCATCTCCGAAGAAGCATCCTAGAAGGTACGCCGGAGCAAGTTCCAAAGATAGAGAAAATCTCCTTTGAAAAGTTGTCTATAGCAAACGCCACGCTAGATGAAGTCATCATAACGGGGGGAGTGATAACCAACGCGAGCTGCGAATACCGCAAAAAAAATATTTGGCTGGAGAATGCCAACATTTACCACGCGCGAATCCAAAATCTTGTTGTGGTTGGGGGCATCTCAATTAAGGCATCTCAGGTCGAGAGTGCAACAATTGAGAAGGCAAGGGTGGAGAGCATGGTGTTCTTCTGCGACAAGATCGAGGGTAGAATAGCCAAAACAAATAATATGAAGACTGGCATCATGCCTAAATCAAAACATACGCTCGACAAAACTATATCATTCATCGAAGGTGCTCGGTTGAGCCGGGCGGTCCTCCAGGATGTTGTGGTCAAGGATGCCATTATAGAGGGTATCACAATCAAACACATGTACACAGTAGACCAGGCGGTCGATCATCTGAACAAATCCCTCGCCCTTCACGCAGACCATTATGCCTACCTCCATCTGGCCCAGGCCTACGATCTGCAGCAGCAGAGGGAGAAGGACGAGTCCAAAAAGGCCCACCTGAAGCAGATGGCCTTGATCGCCTGTGGGCACTCCCTTGACCTGGACCGGTTTGAGGAGCATACTGCGGAGACCGAGGCCCTGAAGAAACGCCTGGAAGGGGCGACCTCGGCCGGCAGTCCCGCGCCGGAGGGAAAGGAGAAGGAGGGTCCGGCCAAGGTGGAGGAGGCCAAGGGGGCGGCTTTCGCAGGCAAGGCTTAGAACAGAACATGGGAGATGCCGATTACAGCATTCGCCTGGTGAGGATAGATGGATGGACCACAGGATGAGGAGAGCGAATTGATTCCGGATACCTGCTGCTGTGGAAGGGGCAGGCTGCAAAAAGGGATCACGAAGTATATCGTAGAGGTAGGGGGTGGGGTAGTTGTGATCAGGAACATCCCCGCCTGGATTTGCGACCTTTGCGATTGAGGCCTATATCACCCCTGAGGTATCGCGGAGGATCGATGAGATCATCACGGCGTTTCGAGCCGGAAAGCTTCTGGTAAAGCCGATCGCGGCAGGTCAGGTTGAGCTTACCATAAGCACTTGATAGGAAGAAGGATCAGAGTTCATAGCCGCCCTTTTGCCGCTCTAGCCTTGCCCCCACAGGGCCCCCTCGTGAGCGCCTGCGGCCGCGGGCCGGGGCCTCGCCCCTCGCCCGCAAGGGCGATTGCCGTCTGCGAATCCGCGGCCGGGGGGCAGGCGGCGTCGCAAAGCCCCGGCCCTGCTTTCGCCGCCGGCTGGGTGACTGCCGCTTGCGCCGCGATTGTGCCGCAAGGAGCGGCTGCATCGGGGGCGGGGATGGGGGTTGCGGCTCATTTGAAGCAAGCTATGGGCAATACATTTACGTGAATAGGATACATATCAACGGATATGAGCTGGCGAGATCGCATAGTCCTCAATCCTGATATCCTGGCAGGCAAACCCATAATCAAAGGCACGCGTCTGGCGGTCGAGTTCGTAATCGAACTATTGGCACAGGGCTGGTCGGAGCAAGATATCCTGAGAAACTATCCGGGCCTGGCACATGACGACATCCAGGCCTGCCTGAGCTACGCGAGCGACTTGCTTCGAGCAGCCGAGAGGGTTTATCCACTCGAGATCGCTCAGGAAGGCCCTTAATGCGTTTGATGGCAAATGAGAATGTCCCACTCGACGCAGTAAATGCGCTTCGAGATGATGGCCATGATGTTCTCTGGATAAGATCAACCGCCCCGGGAAGCACCGACTTGGAAGTCTTGGCCATGTCTCAGGAACAATGCCGGGTTCTTATCACCTTCGACAAAGACTTTGGAGAATTGGCCTTTAGATCTAGGCAACCAGCCGCATGTGGAATAATTCTATTTCGCGTGCCTATGATCTCTTCTGCCTATCTTGCGGAGATCATTGTAAACGCGATAGGTTCTCGCACCGACTGGGAAGGCCATTTCACCGTCGTTGAGAGCAACCGAGTCCGCATGAAAGCGCTTTGAAAGTGAAGCGCATAGTTCCAATGCATCATTGATAATAGGATTCGTCCGTAGCATCACCTTTCTGGCCTCCTCGCTCAGGTGCCTTCCTACCGTCCCTTTTGGCGCAAGATCTAAAAAGATGCCCAGCCGCCCTTTTCTCGCAGCAACCGAGCTTTCGGAGCTACATCTACTTCCGGCTTCTATTGCTTTGGGGGGGCGCGGTCAAAGCAGTCATCGATCCTCCAGAAGGTCCTCACCCTTCAACGTCAATGAGCTCATGGCGAGCGATCTGTAGAATGTTGGATCGTCCCGTTTGAGGCTCTCCAGCTTTTCAGGCGTCAAGACCAGCAGATTGACCTCGGCTTCGGCCTGGAGGCTAAGATCCCTATTAAGCCTTGCAAGCTCGCTTTCCGACGGCAGGCTCTCGGCCCCTATCCATACGTCGATGTCGCTATCCAGGTCGTTTGTGTCCCGGGCATAGCTCCCGTAGGGTCCAAGGCCGCTTGCAGATCCAGGGGCCAGAGCTTTTGCATCTATTCCCTCCATGTTGAGCAATATCAGTTCTCGCCATTGTAGGCAGAGGGGCTGTCGTTCCCGATGATGGAATATAGGATGGCAAGGTTTAAATTTATAGGCGAAGAACGTATTCAAAGTAATGATGAGACAGCTGCCGAAGCACAGCCGGGCATCTTCCGATTTGTTATCAGATGAGGCCAGCGTTATTCAACGAATGGAAATAGGAGGTGTGGCATGGGAGAGGGCGTAACGGTGGAGATTGATAAGGCAACTTATCAGGAGTTCGAACGGATTGTGCGATACCAGGGAGCAAAGTTAGAAGATGCCTTGACAGAGGCCATCGAAGCCTACCTCGAGCAGAGAAATGCTTATGTGAGAGATCCTTTCTTTCAGATAGGGAAGGCCGGGTGCTCTGGTTTAGGAGATCTTGCCGAAGCTCATGATAAATATCTGTATTCAGATTCTGAGAATGGCGGATAATGGCCAAAAGCATTTTCATCGATAGCGGTGCTTTCTTGGCCCTGGAGGATGAGTCAGATGAGCATCACGAAGAGGCGATTCGCTTTCGTGATCTGGAGCTGCTCCCGGGTAACTATGAATTCATCACCACTTCATATATTTTAGATGAGACTCTGACGCTAATTCGGAGGCGCCTGGGCATACCAGCTTCCATCGATCTTTCAAAGAAGATGCGAAAGAGCCGGATTGTGAAGGTTCTATCTGTCTCGAAGGAGGTGGAGGAAAAGGCACACGACCTCTTCGAAAAGTACGATGACAAGTCCTTTAGCTTCACGGACTGCATAAGCTTTGTGATAATGCAAGATTTGGGTATCCAGGAGGCTTTCACGTTCGACGAGCATTTTGTGCAAATTGGATTGGTAAGAAGACCCTAATTCGTGTGATGGACGGAACATGCTCAATACGCTGATGCAAATGACCCTTTTGGCTAATCTCAGCCGAACTACAATGCCTCATGATATAGATTTCTGGTTCCTCGCTATTCGATGTGGGTGAGCGTATTCCTCCCTATTTCAACCACGAATGAACGCGAATGAACGCTAATATTCTCCATTAAATTATATAAATTTGGGGTACATATGAGCGTATATCTGATGATTTCGTCGAAGTTCATCTCACCATGGTTGGCTGGCCGTGGCCCAGGGGCCACTGAGCGGCTCCTCGGCAGCCGAAGTCCGCACCTATCCCGCCTACCCTCCACCCCTCTCTATCCGGTTGATGAACCTTTCCACAAGATCGATCCACACCTTCCTGTCAAATAGGGGACGGCTGCCGGCGCTTGCTATCATGAGGCCGGATCCTTGGCCATGAAAGTTGGCTCTGAAGGGATGGATTTTTCAGCGCAGGATTCAATAGAGAAAGGGACTCTATGACTGAGATGAGAACGCTCCGTTCTAAAATTAGGATCAGGCCGGAGGCCGATGGAACCTATACCGTGATCGTACCATCGCTTCCTGGCTGCTTGACCTTTGGCGATGCCATCGAGGAGGCCTTGGAGATGGCAACGGAGGCCATCGAGGTCTACATCGAAAGCCTTGCAGCCTTGCTAGCCAGAGGCAAAGAGATCCCGGTTGAAGAGGACCAGATCAAAGCAACTGTAACGGTTGTAGCAAATGCCTAAGCTTCCCGCCCTGCCGCTTGAGGGGCTTGCTAAAACCGGCCGTGCTCCTTTAGAAAGGCCGCGTCCTTTAGCCCCTCTTTGGCCTGTTTGAGCCATCGCATGGCTTCAGCCTTCCTATCGCTTCTCATAGATCACCTTTCCAGTAGCAAGAACGCGTCTTATGAACCTGCTGATGGGAAGAGCCCGCTCTAGCTCCTCTTCCGTAAAGGCGATTATGTCAGAGTCGACCTGTCGGTCGATTCTTCCGTATATCTCCCCCATCCATTCCTTTCCCGTCATCGTTTCGGGCATGATCACGAGAAGGTCGAGATCGCTTCCGCTATTGCACGCTGCCTTCGGCAAGCGAGCCGAATAAGACGATCTTTAGGGCCCCCATCTCCTGAAGATCCCGGGAGATCCGGTCGAGCTCCTCCTCCAGGAGCTTTTGTCGCTCCTCCTTCCTGGCCTTGAGGGCCGAGAGTGCTGCAGACATATCGCTGAATGGATACGGAGCTTTGATCGAATTTATCCCTATCCGAGAGACGGCCGCCTGAGCAGAAGGATGTGATCTCTGGAAGTGGCAAAGGATCGTCGCAAGAACTCCGGAGGCACTTTCCCGCGATCCCCGGCAACGATCAACGACCGATTCTCACCGGCACGCATCGAGCTTCGACTGCATCGAGATATCCTTGTCCAGCCTGTAGTCGATCTTGATCGAGGTAATGATCCGCTGAACTTCCATATCGCTCAGGACCTTGTTTGCCCGCTCGATTATCATGCAGATCTCCTCGAAGTTCTCCGCCTCTATGGCAGTCGACATGGGGCCGGCAATGAACTCGATTCCCGCTTTCTTTAGCATATCATGGACCGCTCGGACGTACCTTCCACCGCTCGTGCTTGCGCCCATCGGAAAGACGCTGAACTCAGCAACTATCATGTACTTATATGTGCTTTCATAGATATAGAAGCCTTTTGCAGCCTCATCCAATCTCGACGCGGATCCTATCGAGCGCATCCTTCGGATCTTTCGACTCGTAGATGGAGCGGCCGACGATCAGGTGATCCGCCCCAGCATTAAGGGCCTCGCGGGCACTTCCTCCCTGCGCCCCAACCCCCGGCGATATGATGGTCAGGTTGCCTACGATCGAGCGGATAAGCCTGATCCTATCAGGCCTCGTTCCTGGCGCAACGACGCCATCTGCGCCCGCATCAACCGCAAGCGCTGCCATCTTTTCCGCCTGGGGGGCCATGAACTCGACTGCCCCCGGATGGCTCATCTCGGTGACGACATAGGCTTCTGCACCGGCGCTGCGGGCGGCCTCGATGCAGGCCTCGAGGCTGTCGCGGCCGGTGAACGCATGGGCGATTATCCCGGAAGCGCCCGCCGCGAGCACCTGCTCGCATATCAGCCGGTTCGTGTTTGGAATATCCGCAACCTTGAGATCAGCAATCACAGGCGTCATCTTTGATAGCCTTCTCACCACATCCAGGCCGGACGCAAGGATCAAAGGGTAGCCTACCTTGACGCAATCGAGCTCATCCTTCAGGAGATCGGCTATTCTCACCGCCTCCTCTGCCGACTGCAGATCGAGCGCGAGTATCAGGCCGCTATTCTTCTTCGTTCCCCCTCCCTCCTTATGTAAAGTTTAATATATGCTCTGCCGCCTCCCGGAGGTCGCAGACGACCTCGCGGCCTTGAAGGTTGCCTGTGCGATCGAGGAAGAGGGCATCGAGGCCGGCTTCCAGGGGCGACTGATAATCGTACTCGTAATGGTCGCCCACGTGGAAGACCTCGAGCGGCTTTGCCCCCATTCGGCGGCAGACCTCCTTGTAGACCTCGGAGGACTTCTTAACCCTCCTGAACTCGCTCGTCACCGAGAAGATCTCGGTGAAGTAATGCGCGAGGCCTTCGAGCTCGATATCTATGAACTCGGAAGCGGCGTTTGAGGTGACGACGAGCCTGTACCCTTCGGAGAGCTCAGCGAGCACGCTTTCCACCTCGGGGAATACCTCGATCTCCTCAGCATACCGGCCGATGAGGCTGTACTTGTCCTCTTTGAGATCGAAACGATCTAGCCAGTACTGCATATCGTACCACTCGAGCCTGCCGCTTCCTACATCGAGGTACTCGCGAAGGACCAGCTCCTTTGCCTCGGAGAACTCCAATCCATGCCTCTCTGCGTAGAGGCGAGGCATCCCTTCCATCCATACCCTGTCCACGAAACGGGAGTTGACGAGCGTCCCGTCCATATCGAACGATATAACTTGAATCATCTATTCCGCGTGTTGGGTTGCGCTCAAGCGTCTTATCCCTTTCGAGACGGTAAGGGCCTTCTATTGGGACGCCCATCCCTCGCGGCATGCGTACATTTGTGATAGTGGGGCACAAGGCCACAACATCGGCCGAGTTCTCTTTAGAGGACATCCCGGGCACCTCGGGAAGGCTCGATATCCTCTGCCGCTGCATCAACTCGGGCCTAGTTTTATCCCACGGAATACGGCACGACGTCGCGGTCTACCTTGTGCTCCTCGGCGGGGAGATCCCAAAGACCGTATGGCTGAGGGGGGAGGATCTGCGCCACCTCAACCCCGACGAGAGGACAACCGCCGCCCTGATCAAGAAGGCGCTCGCCCTCCAGGTCGGCCCCCATTGGACCAGGTCCACTCCGGGGATCATGGTTAGAACAGGCGGCCTCTCATCGCTCTTGGGGGAGCTCGAACCCCCCTTCTACATGCTCCGAGAGGACGGCCAAGACGCAAGAGCGGCCGATCTTGCATCTGGAGTCTTCGTCCTCGGAGATCACATGGGCCTCGATGCCTTGGAGGAGGACCTGCTCCTCGGGCTCGGCGCGAATATAATCGGCCTAGGATCCAGAAGCCTTCACGCCGACCACTGCATCATACTGATAAACCATGAGCTCGATCGAATCGAGGTGAGAGATAATAGAGAGTTGGATTCATGATGAACACAGAGGACCAGGGGACTGGAGCGGATGAGAACTTCTGCCGGGAGCTCGCGGAGGCCGCGGAGAGGATACTAGGCCTTGGGCCCATATGCGATAGCTGCCTCGGCCGCCAGTTTGCGATGCTCTCGACTGGTCTCACTAACGTCGAGCGAGGCCGGGCGGTGAAGACATTCCTTTCGATGGCTTCGGACTTGTCCCCCAATGGGCGCCCGCTGCTTGAAAAGCTCGCCCCGTCTCACAGGCCAGCGAGGCTTAGGCTCGGCCAAGAGGTCCCGGCGGAAACTTGTTGGGTCTGTCTTGGCCAGATGGAGCGCGAGCGCCTGGAGGCACTCGCGGAGAAGGCCGCATTCGCCCTCAGGAATTACGAGTACACCACCTTCCTGGTGGGGACGAGGATGAGCGGCCTCCTCGCCGAGAACGAGGAGCTTCTCCTCGCTGACGGCGGCTCCAGATGGGCAGAGCCCTTCAAGTCCGAGCTCAACAGGGAGGTTGGAAAGATTATCTCCCAGAAGAACGGCAAGGAGGCCGACCTGAGGAGCCCGGATATAACGGTCCATCTGTTACTGGAGAGGAATGATGTCGACCTGCAGGTATCGTCGCTCTTCATATGCGGCCGATACCGCAAGCTGGTCCGGGGCATACCCCAGACCAGATGGCCCTGCCGGGAGTGCGGCGGAAGCGGATGCCCCAGGTGCAACAACACAGGCCGTATGTATCCGGAGTCGGTCGACGAGCTTGTGATGGACCCTGTGATCGAGGCGACAAGGG
This sequence comes from uncultured Methanotrichaceae archaeon, assembly GCA_964632755.1. Taxonomy (GTDB): domain Archaea; phylum Halobacteriota; class Methanosarcinia; order Methanotrichales; family Methanotrichaceae; genus JAFGMR01. Next base: position 2,474 of record CAZWDT010000036.1, on the reverse strand, counting down.
CTGAGGATACGGTCTTTCACGGGGCAGGGCGGGAGGATATCGATGCCCTGATGCTTGGGACCGGCCGGCCGTTCGTCGTCGAGGCTCGAAATCCCATGATACGCAAAGTCGATCTCCATCTTCTGAAGGACGAGATCAACGCGGCTTGCGCGGGCAAGGTCGAGGTGAGCGATCTCTCGATGGTGGGTTCGCGCAAGGTCGAGGAGCTGAAGAAGGCCGCCTTCGAGAAGACCTACAGCGCGCTGGTGGGATTCCACCAGCCCGTCGAGGAAGAAAAGCTTAAATCGATCCTGAATGACTTGGTAGGGATAGTTCAGCAGCGCACGCCAACGCGCGTTAGTCACCGCAGGGCAGATAAGATCAGAACTAGGGAGGTCTATCGCGCCGATCTCGACCAGTTCTGGGGTGACGCCGCCCGGTTGGTATTGAGATGTGAGGGCGGCCTCTACATCAAGGAGCTGATCTCCGGCGACGGCGGCAGGACCAAGCCAAGCCTTGCCGAGCTGCTTGGGTCGGAGGCGATGGTGCGGGAGCTGGACGTAATAAATGTAGGTGGAGAATCAGATGGCAAAGTCACACGGGATACAGAGGAAGACCAGGTACAAGCTTAGCAAGTCGGTCCGGGCGAGGGGGATCTCCCCAGTAGTCCGAGCCATCCAGGAGTTCGAGGAAGGCGATGCGGTTCACATAAAGATCGATCCCAGCAGGCATTGCGGCATGCCCAATCCCAAGTTCCACGGAAAGACTGGCAAGGTTGTGGGAAAGCGTGGAAGGGCTTTCGTGCTGACTGTCAGAGACGGCGATGCCCATAAGATGGTTATCGCGTTTCCCGAACACCTGTCGGCTCAGAAGTAAAATGATCGTAAAGTCCATAATTCAGGAGGATCTCATCACCCTCTCAGAGGTGAAGGAGATCCTGGAGGAGGTCAAAGTACGCAGGTCTGGGGAGGTGGAGGAGCTGGGCTACGAGCTTCGACGAGCCATTCGTCATGCTGATCTCTTCGTCAAGGTAACCCCAGCCGATAGCAGGGCTCTTGTGGACAAGCTCTTAGAGCTCGATAAGATAAGCCCTGAGATCGCAGTCAAGATCGCGGACATAAAGCCAATCACCAGGGATGAGCTCCGGGCAGTATACGCCAAGGAGAGGTACACCCTTGTCGAGGAAGATCTCGATCGGATCCTGGATATAATATATAGGAGTTGAAGTATGGCCCCGGAAGGCAGACCGCCAAAGAGAGAGGAGAGTGCTCGCATCCTCGATTACCTGCCTTACGGGCACGTCTCAGAGGCGATGAGCAGCTATCAGAGAAAGCCCCTTGTGCAAGCGGTTGGAGAGACTAACTTCGTGATCATGGAGATGACCCCAAAGGACGGTTTCGTCCCAGAGGTGGAGTCCAAGGTCTACATAGGCGGCGGGGAGCGGCAGGTCATAGATCATGTGAACCGTCGCATAGGCTACGATGATATGACCAACGCCTCCAAGATGGAACTTCCCTTCGTCATCCAGAAGATCGTCCTCGATAACGAGGATCGATACTTGCGTTTCTTCAATCAGGCAGGCCCAATAACCACAAGGATGCACGCCCTGGAGCTCTTGCCAGGCATTGGCAAGAAGCTCATGTGGTCTGTCCTCAAAGAGCGAAAGGGAGGCCCCTTCAAGAGCTTCCAGGACCTCGCCGAGCGCGTAAAGGGCCTCCACAACCCGGAGAAGCTGATCGCGAAAAGGGTGGAGGACGAGCTCGTAGACGACCGGATCAAGTACAGGATATTCACCGCCGATCCCCGCAGAAGATGAGCCGCAAGGGCCAGCACTTCTTGGTCGATTCCAATATAATAGAGCGGATAGCGGACTGGGCCGAGCTATCATCGAGAGATCGCGTCTTGGAGATAGGTCCGGGGACTGGCGCTTTGACAGAAGCGCTCTCGAAGCGAGCAGGACACGTCGTTGCGATCGAGGTGGATCCATCTCTAGCTTTGGCTCTAAAGGGTCGTTTTCCAAATGTTAGCGTTCTTAGAGCCAACGCCTTGAAGGTCCCCTTCCCCCCTTTCAACAAGGTGGTATCCAACCTCCCCTACCAGATCTCGACTTCCATCACACTGAGGTTGATGCGCACTCCCTTCGATCTCGCGGTGCTGATGTACCAGAAGGAGTTCGCCGAAAGGTTGTTTGCAAGGCCGCACCATGAGGGATACGGCAGGCTATCTGCATTGGCAGGATACTTCTTCGAGGGGGAGATCATCGAGAAGGTCCAGCGTTCTGCCTTTCGTCCCATGCCGCATATCGACTCGGCGGTCGTGAGGCTCTCGCCGCGGCAAGGGAGGGAGGCAGAAGACGAGGACTTCCTCGTAGGAATGGTCAACACCCTCTTCAACCAGCGGCGCAAGTCGATCCGCCGGTCCCTTGCGTCGCACATCCCGGGGGCGGCTCTCGCCCGGCTGGACGGCCCCTTTCTCGATAGAAGGCCGGAGGAGCT
>CAZWDT010000035.1:12910-31186 GCA_964632755.1 uncultured Methanotrichaceae archaeon | reverse complement strand
CTGTGGGCGATGCAAACCACGCCTGGAACGCTGTCAGGATCGACGGGGACTGGCAGCTGATCGATTCCACATGGGGGGCGGGCTACGTCGACGATTCGGGAATGTACGTGCCCGACTTCGAGGACTACTTCTTCCTAACTCCTCCAGACCAGTTCATCTACCGCCATCTTCCGGAGGATCCGGCATGGCAGCTCCTCGATGAATCGCTCTCCCTGGAGGAGTTCGAGAGCCTGGCCTATCTCAGGCCGGATTTCTTCGAGCACGGCCTTGCGCTTACGGACGAGAGGTCCATCCTAACGGCTGCGGGGACGCTCAACGTAAGCCTCCTTTCTCCGGATGGAGTCTTCGTCATCGCCCGGCTCTTTGAGGACGACCTGGAGCTCGATCACAGCCTCGCCTTCAGCCAGAGATCAGGCGAGGAGTACGAGGTAATGGCTGCATTTCCAAAGCCCGGCTTCTACATCCTTCGGATCTTTGCCCGGAGGGCTGGCGATGGGGGGGAGTACGACTGGGCAATGGACTACGGCGTGGAGGCGGAATCGGGAAGCGCTGCGAGCTATCCGCGAATCTACGGCGATTTCCATACGCGGGGGGCTCATCTCTTCGAGCCGCTGGAGGGGCGGCTTGCTGCAGGCCGGGGGGTGGGGTTCAGCCTACTCGTGCCCGGGGCCGAGGATGCGGCGATCATCTGCGGGGAGCGATGGACGAAGCTCGCGAAGGATGGCGATCTCTTCAGCGGGACGGCGATCCCTGTGGGGGACACGGCGCTAGCTGCAGCGCGGATGCCGGGGGCGGGGAGCTACGAGGTGATGCTGGGGTGGGGGGTTGGGTGAATGGGGGGAAGGGATCAAAATAAAAGAGTGATATCCGACATTGTCGAGTTGGGGACTATGGAATATGCGGAAGAGAGCCACGCTAAGATAGAAAATTAGTGTCTAGAAGGCCCTCTAGTAGAGTGGGAACCGAAGTCTCTTGAATGGGTTGATAAATAGGTTTATTGCATTTGACAAGGACCCAGATAGGGCTATGATTTCATAGCACCAATCTATCGAAGGGATGAATACGTCGACTACAGACAAGAAGGAATTTTATTGTCAGTTTGACCTGGCTGATTACAGAAAGAGAGGCCTTAGAGAACCCGCGAATCATCAATCCGAGGCCCTCGAAAAGATGACCCAATGGTATAAAAGCCAGCATAGACCCCATTCAGGTGGAATCCTGGTTCTGCCCACAGGGGGCGGAAAGACCTTTACCGCAGTTCGCTTCATATGCTCGACTGCACTCTCTGACGGATACAAGGTCCTCTGGCTTGCCCATACCCATCATCTGCTGGAGCAGGCTTATCGCAGCTTCAAGGATCATATGGCAGCGATATCCGAACCCAAGAAGGACTTGCGTGTGCGAGTGGTTTCTGGGACGATTGGCCACTTTAAGGTGCAACATATCGAGCCTCAGGACGACGTGATCATCGCCACCCTGCAGACCATCGCCAAGGCTAATAAAAAAGACCAACCCAATCTCAAGGCCTTCTTAGAATCCGCCAAGGGCAAGCTTATGGTCGTCTTCGACGAGGCCCATCATTCCCCTGCTCCTAGCTATCGCCGTCTGATCCTGAATCTACGCGAGACCTGCGATCAGATGCATCTACTGGGCCTCACTGCAACCCCTGTCTATACCGACGAGAACCTTCAGGGCTGGCTCATCAAGCTCTTCCCGCAAGGAATCCTTTATCAAGTCACACCTAATATCCTCATGGCCGAAAAGATCCTCTCCAAGCCCATCCCCGAAAAGGTAGAGACAGAATTCACCCCTACCTTCGACTTTCAGGAGTACAACAAGTGGATTGGATCATTTCGGGATATTCCGGAGGATATCATATCCCAAATGGCAGATAACCGTACTAGGAATGCATTTATAGCAGATCACTATGTTCGGAACAAGGAGAAGTACGGAAAAACAATCATATTCGCAGATCGCTGGTATCAATGCGAGGCCATCAGCGAAGCCCTCCGCAAGAAGGGAGTGGACACCGGGACCATCTACACTCACATCGATGCAGATCCAGGAAGCGCCGATGCTAGAAACAAGAGGAAGGCTGATGAGAACTCACAGGTGCTGGATGCATTTCGCAAAAACAAGCTTGATGTGGTCTTAAACGTCCGCATGCTCACCGAGGGCACGGACATTCCAGATGTCCAAAGCTGCTTCATAACCCGCCAGACCACTAGCTCAATCCTCCTCACCCAGATGGTAGGAAGGGCCCTTCGAGGACCCAAGTTCGGGGGCACCCCAGAGGCCTATCTCGTCTTCTTCAACGACAATTGGGAGCAGCTGATAAACTGGGCAGAGTATGAGTCTCTCACCATAGGCCTTGCATCTGATGAAGATCCCGAGTACGGCAAGAGGCCTCCACTCCAATACATCTCCATCGAGCTTGTCCGCAAGTTGGCAAGCCAGATGAACAGCGGGATCAATATCAACCCATTGCCCTTCACCCAGATGCTCCCCATGGGATGGTATCGTGTGGAATACGCAGCTCGACATCAGGATACAGAGGATATCGAAAACGCCCGTCGGCTGGTGATGGTATTTGAGAGCGAGTATGAGGGGTATAATAAACTCATCGATAAGTTATTGCCCGATGGCGACCCCCAATTTTATAGTGAAGAATGCCAATTTAATGATGTATCGGATAGAATTTCTAAGCTTCAAAGCGATTACTTCCCCGCTGCAGGAGAGCATTTCGGCTCCAACCTGTCTCAGGATATCTTCAGCATCGTCAGGCACATAACTCAGAACAACAAAAAGCCGAAATTCTTCGAATTTGAAGAGAGAGAACGGCATGACCTGGACAAAGTTGTAGAAAAATTAATGGACAAGCCCCTTACTGCAATTGCGGAGGATCAAGCCGTACGTTTTGAGTACAATAAATCTGACCGATATTGGCAAGTGCTCTATCCATCGATGGATAGATTTAAAAGCCAATATTCAGCAGCCAAAGATAGAATTGTCGCCCTTATGCGCACTAGCGAATCGATTAGTGAAGATGATATTAAAAATATAATTTATGAACCTGTATACGTACTTCCCCCCGATGGTGAACCTTCTGATGATCTGAAAAGACAGGTGAAGGAGAGGGATGGAAGGTGCCTATGCTGTGGAGCAAAGGGAAAACATCTTCAGGTCGATCACATCATGCCTAAGTATTTTGGAGGGACTAACATCCTCGACAACCTTCAGACGCTATGCAAAAAATGCAATATGATCAAGGGAATACAAAGGATCAACTTCAGAGATTGCCAAACCGATCTAAGCCAACCTCCTGACAGCTTGAAGATATTAAGGGATCCGGCCAACAAACCTGGTACGCGACCTGTGACATGGGAGCGGTCTCTAGTAAGATCCATAAATATATTCTATCAATGCAGTGCAGTACATCGTGTTAAAAGAATTGGCAGCGGATCCAGCAATTACAGTAGGCGGTATAACTATAATTTAGAGATTAACCTAAATGCTGGCAACGATCCTAGATGGCTTGAACCACATATAGAGGACTTGGGCAGTTTTTTCAGAGAGGCTATTGAGAATGCAAGAAATATATCTCCAGAAAAAATTTTAATTACTATAACTGCCCCAGATATGCCTCCCATCAGATATAGGTGGGGTTAAATGATATCGATCTTGGGATGAAAGATTGCATTCTTTTGTTAAGGGGATCTAGACTTTCCACGAGGCTGCGACGATCCTCAGCCATTGCCTGCATCAGACCTTGAAGATCATCGATAGGAGGATCAGCCGGGAATTCGAAACGAGAGGAGGCGGTCCGCTGCAGTCGGTAATGGCGGAGAAAAGGCAAAGCCTGCACCCGGATGGATCTTGATCTGCGCAATTATCCCCTATGCATCCCCAAGAAAGGATTTATCACCTTTGCGTGGATGTGTATCTTCAGGTGATCCGATGGTCGAAGAGCTTCCAGAGCCGAATCTCCGCCCAATCGAGGAGATCATCAAGATCCTCAGGATGATCATGCCCGATCTCGTCGAGCGCTATAGTGTGAGCAGCTTAGGGGTCTTCGGCTCTTACGTTCGAGGAGAGGCTAATAAGGAGAGCGACCTTGATATCCTTGTGGAGTTCGAAAGATCTCCTACCCTCTGGGAGTTCATCCGGCTTGAACGAGAGCTTGGCGAAAAATTGGGAGTCAAGGTGGATCTGGTGATGAGAAGGACCCTAAAACCAGGAATCGGAGAAGCGATTCTCGGGGAAGTGAGGGCTGTTTGAGGGCCAATAGGGATCACAGGGATTATCTGCTCGATATCGATCGTTATGCAGAGATTGGGGAGAGGATGCATGCTCTCTCGCGCGAAGGGCTTGTCAATCAATCCTTTCAGCCGACCGTCTCCCCCAGCACATCGCGCCCCCGCACAGTCTCCCACCAGGCCAGCCTCTCGGTCCCGTGGGCCCGGGCCAGCTCGTAGATGTCCGCGTACTCCCGGTCGATCTGCGAGTACCGCGGCTCAAGCGGTTCCATGCAGCTTGCCCCCATCTCGCTGGGGCTTGGCTCAAGCTCTATCCTCTCGCCCTTCCGCGTGTGGACAAGCAGCCAGATGTGCTCGCGGCCGGTATCCCCGAAGCTGTCCGCGTAAGCGAAGCTCACGTTGAAGCCGTGGCCCCGGAACTTCCATTGATAAAGCGCCGCCCTCTGCCAGACCGTCATCCCACGCCCCTGGCTTCGGATGCTGTCGGCAAAGCGGATGATGTCTGTCAGGCTGTCCGCATCCGCCCTCTTCAGCTCCACATAGTAGGGCTCGGGGATCGCCGGGGCAGAAGCTGCTGCCGCCTCCTGGAGGAGAGGCTCCTCCACGGCCCCCGGGCCGGGAGAAGCGCTCATGCCGAGAAGGCCGTATATCAGGCCCATTATCCACTGCCAGAATCCGCCATCCTCGCCCGGCGCCTCGGATGGCGGCGGCAATCCTGCGCCCGGTTCCGCCGGCTGCTCAGGGCCGACCTCGGCGGGCTCGGATGAGGCCTGTTCGCTCGATGACGGGGGCTCGCCGCTCGATGCCTTGCCTTCGGCGGCGGGCACGACCCGCGACTTGGCGCTGGAAGAGGTGCTGGAAGACCGCGAGCCGGAATCTGAGGAGACGGCGTCATGCGAGGCAGAGCCGATCCGGACCTCCACCCGATCGCCCTGGCCCTCGATCACATAGACGCCCTCCGGAACGCCGTCGGTATCCATCTCGAGGCTGTAGCGCCCGTTGGATCCTGCCTCGACCGTCGTCCGGGCCCTGATCTCCATCTGCACGAAAGACGCCCCCTCCTCGGCCCGGCCCGAGACCTTCAGCGTATACCGGCCGGGGGGGATGCCTCCCTGGGAGATGCTCGCCCGGCCCGACGATGCCGGAATGCTCTTTGTTAGCCAAATGCCCATCTTCACGCCTACATTCATATCGGCAACATTGCTTGCCGTTGCCGAGAACTGGTTGGGCTTGCTTGGGATGCTCACGCCCTCGGCCAGATACTCATACCTGCCATCGATCACCGGAATATCCATCCGGAAGCTGGAGCCCAATGTAACCTCCTCGCCGGGTGATGCAACTCCGCTCACGACGATCGAGTCACCGGGAGAGACCTGGTTTGAGGAGACCTCAAGTGCGGCCGACGGAACGATAAGGAGGAGCAGGAGAAGGGCGAGGAGGAGGGGGATAACCCAATGTCGCTTGATCCTCTTTGATTCCGAAAAGCTCGTCCAGAAAGTTCCTTTCTTTGCTGTGGCCATTTGAATCGATCCCTGTCGCCCTTCTTACCCTTAGGAGCCGTCGAATCCCAACGCGAGATCCTAGGCTTTGAGGCTCATCGACTTAATCTCTTCCTGGATCATCCTCTGTATCATGGCCCTCTGTGCCGGCGTGAGCTCGCCGCACTCATCGTCGAAAAAGGCCGCTGACCCGCTGCCGGCCTTGAGGAGACCGAATATCCGCAGAGGACGGTTGAAAAAGGGCTTCTCCCCCTCCTCCAGCCGCCTCATTGCCAGCAGAATCTCTTCCTTCAGCCCGTGTTCCCCGTAGAAGTAATTATCCAGGGCGTTTCTGGTCTCATCGGTGACCGTCAGCTCGTCTTTCTTTTTCGAGTCCGAACTCGACTCCGAATAGCCCTTGATGTAAAGGAGGTCAGGCCTGTGCCCCTCGATATAGGCAACAGCACTTGTCATCACCCTGTGAAGCCGCCACTCAAGCGTTCCCTCCTTCAGGTGAGCCCCAGGCGAGCCGTATGGATTCCTAAGGAGGATCAAGACCTCGTCATGTCTGTTGTCGCCGAGCTTTCGCCATACAGCGATCTGATCATTGGTAAGGCGGGGAATGCGTGCCTGCATGGCTTTTCTGATCTCGTTTGAGTCGATGTAGCCCCTGCAAAAGACAGCTGCCTTATCGGCGTCCTCCGGCTGACAGCCGAAGAGGCACCCCTTAGAGAACGCCTCCTCGACGAGGGCCGCCTCCGGATTGGACCTTCTTTTGATCTTGGCGTAGCAAGGGACTAGGATTGGAGGGAAGCTCCATCCCTCAACGCAGAACGCCCGAACGGCAGTGCTTGGAGGCTTCTCTCCAGGATAGTCCCTCGCAGCCACGAGGGGAAGCGCTATCTGGTGCAGGTAGCGGTTTGCAAGGGTGTAGTCGCCCTCGCATCTTTGGAGAAGGATCTGGTTGTCCACGAGGATCAGGCCGTCGACGCCCTCCCCCTTGGTGAGGAGGTCGTATAGGGAGCTGATCGCTCCGAGGTTCCTCTTCCCCTCCTTGGCGTACTGCTCCCTGTCCGACGCCGTCCCTTCTTCGGTCAGTGCCCCCATCACGAAGACTGGATAGTCCCCCTTGCCTGTTGATCTTATATGCTGGACTATTGGGTTTACAAACCCGGTACCGGTCCCCCCGCCAAGCGATATAATGAAGAGGACGCCGTCGCACTTTCCCTTTCCCATTGTGGTGTAGGGCCTGACCGCTGCCCAGGCACAGTCGAAGATCGGGTTCGTGGACCGGAGATCCTGCGCCTTGGCCTTGATGACGGGGTCGTCCTCGAATATCTCGAAGATCGCCTTGAGGTACTGGGCGTCTCTCACATAGCCCTGCTTCTTGATATCGTATCCGTACTTCTCGTTGATGGCAACGTGGACCGGATGGTTGTCCGGCACAACGTTATGGGGTATAAAATAAAGCGGATAATCGTCGGGATTCTCCCTTCCGTCCTCGAAGAACTTCTGCTTATTCTTGGCATCGTTCTCATCCGACTCCAGCCATACCCCCTTGATCCCCCCCGATGTGATATGCTCCCCACAGGTCAACCCTGAAAGCTTGAACGACTCCAGGTCCTCGTTTCCAAGGAACTCCTGGGCAACCTTGCCTCCCGTCCCCCCGATCCCAACAATGCATAGCCTCATATCATCTCCCCTCCAACATCTCCTTGGCCACAGGCCATATCAGCAGCACGAGAGAGGCCAGGAGGAGGAGGAAGGCCGTCCACCATTCAGCCGCCCAGAGCTCGGGATATACGGTTGCCATGTGGGTAGAGATTAATATCGATATCCAGAGAAGCGGAATTGCTGCTATCATCACCCGCTTCTCGTTTCGGCTAAGTGTGTAGTACCCGTATAGCTCTGCTAGACGGAAGCACCGGCAGCTCTCGGGCAGCTTCTCGCCTCCAACGATTACCAAGATCATTATCAGATATCCTAAAAGCCCGAAGATGACAAGGCCCACCCAGCTGCTGGCAAGCGATGGAAGCTTCATGAAGTAGTTACCATTCGAAAATACCGCAGGTGTTAGCAAGTATAGAAAGGCCATTGCCGCAAGCAAGAGTATCCAGGCAGCTAGCACGAGGGAGTTGAAGTTGGATCCCTGGCAGCTGTACAGGTCAGGTAACAGCTTCTCCATTGGAACGGCCTTGTTCTCCAGCCGCTCAACCCTGGAGTGAATCCTCCTCACGTTCAGGAGATGTGCTCCACATCCGAGGAGGAGCAGCAATACAATGGCAACAAACGAGGCCTGCATCGGATTCATCGGATCACCCCATCCTCCCCTTGCCCATCCACCTCTCGATGAATATCCCACCGAGAAGCGGAAGCACCATCAGCAAGAGCAGGTTGATCACTATGGGAACGGATGCAAGGCCGTTTTTCATAAGCCTCTGGTTCAACGGCGTTTCCCATTGCATATCAATCGACATGCTGTTATTCTGATCGTACTCGGGATACTCGAAACGGAAGGAGAACGGAGATCCTCTATCTAGAACATCGAAGGCATCGCTTGTCGGGAAATACTCTCGCTTTGAGTCCGGGGTTACCAAGACCGTCCTCTTTGCAACAGGCTTCCAGTTCTTGTCCTCCGTCCTGATCTTAAGTGTGACAGGGATCTCCATGTTGTACGGCTCTTGGTTTCTCATCTCCAGGCTGAAGTTATACTCTCCCCAATAGTAGTAGTTGTCGTCCTCGGGCTCTACATGAGGTGTCTCCACCCAGAGCTTCGGAGTCGACCTGATGCGAGGCCCCTCCAGCGTAGCGTTTCCATCCTCGCTGGGCGGATAGCAGACGGTATCGATGCCGTCTCCGATCGTGTAATAGTAGCTGTAGTTCTTCCCGGCATCTGGCTCTCCGAAGAAGCCGTACTGCGCAGCCTTGAAGCGAACCTGTCCGGACTTGACATCCTGCGTCTCGTTTCTCATCTCCCAGCCCTTATCATCCAGGATGTGAAGCGTCACGTTCATGAGGTCGCCATCTGGATCCCAGACAGTTGCGACGTACTCGATAGGGTCGTTGTACCTCGGCGATTCAGAGCAGATGAGCGATGCGTTTACCATCTCAGGAGGCGAGTTTGTCACATTCAAGAGGAGCTCTCCATAGTATGGATGGCTGTTTCCGCTCGCGCTTGAATACCATTTGTTGCTCCCGTCTGATACAAGCACCCTTAATCGCACATCTCCAACCTTTTCTAGATCGCTAAATGATGCAAACTCCGGCCAGATCTTGGCAGTCCAGTTCACCTTCCCCTTCTCCGCGTAGTCAAAGGGCTGGACCGCTTGGGTGTACTGGTTGAGCTTCTGGTATTTCGTCTCCCCCGGGAGCTTGGCCTCAAGATCCACGAAGACCGTCCTCCTCAGATCAAGGGGGTTTGGATTCTGGACGTAGAACCCAAGGTTGAGCGGCTCGTTCCTGCTCACGGTCTGGTTTCCACCGTACTGGAGCCATACATTCGGGGTCTGGTAGGACTCGGGATTGCCCGTGCTCAGGAGCTTTACCATGTACTGATACTCTGTTGGCTTATCCTTCTGCCAGCTCTCGAGATACCTCACGAAGTTGTCGAGCGTAAGCTTGCTCCTGCTACTGCTGCTGGAACTGTCGCCCCCATCGCCGCCATCCCCTCCACCGCCGGGCCCGAGGACCTCGCCCCCGTGGACCGGGAGGGCGAGGAGGAGCAGGAGCACGAGCGTTACAACCAAGGCCTTCTTCATCTAGCTCATCACCTCGAACTCATAGGCGTAGTAGCGCGGATACTCCGCCCACTCGAGCGTCTTCCACTCCTCATCCGCTAAATCGTAGTCCCTAGTTTCGGACCGATGCCATCGGACGTTATCGGTTGTATAGGCGAGCGCGATCTTTGCAGGCTGCACCGACCTCACATCCACCTGATATGTGATCTTGTCCCCAACGCGAATCGCACGCTCGTTTCTCAGGTTGACCGTGATATTCGGGCCGGGAAACTCGCCGAGGATCCTGTCCCTTGCAACGAACCTGTACTTGGTCTCGTTCAAGAACAGCTCCTGGAAGGAAAGCCCTGCGAAGTTGACCTGGTATCTCAGCCGCGTCCTGCTTGGATCGTAGGTCTGGCTGCCTGCATTGATCCAGCGTCTGGCCACGGGATCGTATACATCAAGCCTCACCTCGGTCGATCCCTCCCCCAGGGATCCCAGAACGTCCGCTGTGAAGGTATATGTGTATACCCGGGAGATCTCACCGATGAGCGGCGTTGTGGAGTAGAGGGAACCTTCAATCGGATCGACGCTCGCAACGACGAGGGCCGATGGCTCTTCTAAGGCCGGCCCTTGGGATATATTGGAGAAAGCGGTTCCGTACTTGAACCTGTACCTGGCAAGGCCGTATGATTCCCCGTCGATCATCACATCGGGCCAGCAGACCGTGTTATTCGAACCATCGTAGTGTACCAAGCCCTGCGATGTCCAGATGCTGGATCCGGGGTCGGATGTCAATAGCTCCAAATCTGCCTCGTCGAGATCGGTCTTCAGGCCTACATAGTATGCGAAATGGGTGAATGAAGACCCGTTCTCTGGAACAACCCGCGAGTTCTCGAAGGCCAGCCTTCCCTCTTCCCCACCGGAGGCAGCCTTGACCTGCATGTATCGGTCGGCGAACCTGTACGATTCGCCAGGTAGGCTTGGGTGCATGTAAGTCAAGGCCAGCGTGTAGCTCTCATCGATATGGCTCGAGTTAAAGGGGACTCTCCACTCATAGAGATACCTCTGGCCGTTTGCCCGGCGTCCTTCCTCGACGCCGCTGAAATTCATCCCCTCTCCCGAGATAGCAAGCTTGAGCTTTCCCATCCCCTGCGAGTAGTTGACCGTTGCTCTCACGATCTGGTCTACACCTCCGCCGCTGGGCACGTAGAGAGTTCTATCGTACTCCACCGTAAGAGTCGGCTCAAGGATCTGGGGGAGAGGACCATCGCGCATCGCTACAGCCATCATTCGATCGCCCAGCGCATAGCTCTTCTCGCCCATGATATAGGCAAGCGATATCTTGTAGGTATTCTGGTCGTTGGACCGATCGAATGGGACGGACCACCTGTACCTGTAGATGTTTGATCCCATCTCCTCTGCCTCGGGGGACTCCTCCAGGTCCTTGTCCGGACCTGTCAGGCTGAGCTTGAGATCGCCTGCTCCAGCCGGAGATGAGACCTTTGCCTCGATCTCCTGATATGCCACTTCATCGCCATCTATGAGGAGAAGCGGGGTATAGTTGAGATCGACTAGCTGAGGCTCCGTAGGCATCTCCGGGGCAAGCAAAACCTCCATCGAAACATCTGCGAAGGAGTATCCGCCACCCTCGAGCTCTGGATGGAGGAACCTCAGGGAGATCGTGTGGTTGCCCAGGTTTTCGGCATCGAAGGGTATCGACCACCAGTAAGCATACTTGTCCCCGCCCAACGGCTGGCCCGGGGATGAGACGTCCACGCGCTTGCCCGGCCCGTAGACCCTCAGCTGGAGATCGCCTTGGCCAAGCGGGCTGTCGATTGTCGCCCTGATCCTTTGGTATGTCGAGGATCCCTCGCTCACGAATACCTCTCGATCGTAATCGAGGGATACGAGATCCGGCTGGCCTCCAGTGATCTGCGGCCCGTAGTAGACCCGGGATCTGTACTCGATATCATCGAATCGGGCTTTGAACCTGTACCTGGAAAGCGCCCCTGTGATATCCGGACAAGAGTACTCATACGGGGAGAGCGTCCAGTTAAGGCTGCTCACACCCCGGCCGACTGCCCCGCTCCCACGATCCTCCCATTCCATGCTGCAGGGGTTATAGATCTGGAGGGCGAGGTCCATCTCTGAAGTCGAGTTGACCCTGACCGAGTAGAGGAATGAGTCGTTCCACCGTCCCCGGGAGGGGACGACAGAGCCCTCCACGAAGGCCAGATAGATTGGCCGAACCTCGACCGTCCTGTTCTCGAATCTGTGGCTTTCCTCTCCCAGTGATGGATGGGAGAATGATAGCGTCGCTGTGTAGTTGTTGTTAGCATGGCTGTAGCGGAAGGGCACGGTCCAATCGTATCGATAGCGATCTCCGCCCAGGGCCATGCCTGCTGCAGTCTCGTCAAAGCTCATGCCGGGGCCGGAGAGGATCAGCCTCATATCGCCCATGCCGCCCTTATACTCAACCGTCGCCCGGACGGGCTCGTTCGTACTTCCGCCGACCGGGACGTATACTGTGGGCGAAAGGTCGAGGGAGACGAGCTTTGGCGCACTTGCAGATATGAAGGGCCCGAAGAAAGGCCTGGAGATGTAGTCCGTGCCCTGGAAGCTCGCTTTGAAACGGTACATGGCGGAAGATCCTTCCATTCCCGGGCACTCATAGCGGAAGGGATTCAGCGTCCAGTTCAGCGCCGAGATGCCGGCGGAGACCTTCTTGGAGCTCCAGTCCTCCCACTCCCGGCTGCAGGGGTTGAATATCTGGAGCATTATCTCGGCGTCGACGCTCGAATCTACATTCGTCGAGTAGGCGAAGCTCTCGTTCCATCTTCCCCCGGATGGGAGCACGATTGAGTCCCTATACTCCACCGATATCGGGCGGACAGAGATGTTTCTCCCTTCGAACTCGAAGGAACCTCCATCCAGTGCCGGGTGCAGAAATGCCAGCGATAGCGTGTAGTTATGATTGCTATTGCTATCGTCAAATGTCAGCTGCCACTCATAGCGGTAACTGTTTGCGCCAAGCGAGGTTCCCTCGACGGTACGATTATAATCCAATCCGGGACCGGTAAGCGCAAGTCGCGCTTCCCCTGCGCCCTTGGAGAAGCCGATGGTCGCGGTTATGGCCTCCCTCGCGATCTGGCCGCTTCTCATGTAGACGACCGGGCTGTAGCGCAGATCGAGCGTTGGAACCTCCTCTACGACTATGAAGGAGACGTTTGAGCTCTCCACCCCGAAATCCCAGTTATCGTTTACGTAGACAAGGCGGGCCTCGAATGGCTGGCCGCCTTTGCGAGGATCGCTGAGGGCAACATCGCCTCGATCGAAGGGAACCTCAGTTTCATCCCAATCGAAGATCAGGTAGCCGCCCTCGATGCGGGGTTGGGAGTCGGCATAGGTTACAGATCCCTTCGAGGGATGGCTGATGAAAAGATCGGCCCTGCTCCCCATGGTGCTTCCCCCGACGGTTCTTGCGCCTTCGTCGCTTACAAAAGCCCTAATTGTGAAGTTCGTGTAGTCAATGGCGGAAGCGACCGAGAACCTCTCGATGGAAGGCGCATAGGGCATCACGGTGAAGTTATAAGGCCCAAAGACCATCGGATCCATGCGGAGGTTGTTGTAGACGATCTCGAAGCTGAAGTTTCCCCCCTCACGATAAGAGGAGGTATCTTCCGAGATTCGAGATGTATAAACCGTCCCGGATCCGCTGCAAGCAAGCTCGCCCGTGTTCCAGGATCGCTCCAAATCGCTCCCCAGGGGGCCTTTCAGCTCAAGGTGCGCAGAAGGCGTAAGTCCGGCCTGGTCCTTGAAGCTGGTGGAGACGGAAAGCCCCTGGAAGAAGTAGGGCTTTGCGTTGAATTGGGGTGTGCCGATCAGGTGAGGGGGCTCGACCTCGGGACCTCTAAGGCTGGACCTTGCCTGCTCCGTTCCCGACTTGAGGAGGACGAACTCGAATGAGGCGTTCTTCGTAGTCGTTATCCCAAAGTCCCTCTCGAAGTTGAAAGGGCCGAAGAGGAAGGGCTCGCTCAGGCGGTTTCCCATCTCCGAGTTGCTAAGGCGACGCTCCATCGAGCTATCCTCTCGAAGCAGGCGATCTCCATCGTAGATCCTAAGCACGACCTTGTACTTGCCGGAGACATCGGTTGTGGTTCCGGTGATGCCTATCTTTGCCGAGTAGTTGAAGTCTCCATATCCATAGTCGGGAGTAACCATTGCATCCCTCAGCTCATAGTCGCTCTGACCCGCACTGGGGACGCAGAGCAAGCCCAGCAGTAGGGAGAGAGCTAAGATGACCCCAATACATCGTGGCATAGAGATCCGCAACCAATGAACCGACCCCAGGCCACGTCCTCCACAGATATCAACGAACTCCATGAATATCCCCAATCCCGGTATATCTGTAACTACTGGACACAAGTATTAAAGTTTATGGTTAAATAAAGTAAATAGAATTGCCCGCTTGTGGAATGCCGAATGGCATGCTCGATACGTTGAGGTAAATTGCCCTTTCGGCCGGCCTTTAGCAGAAACACAATGCCCCCCAATAGCGATATCCTTTGGTCAGCATCTCAAGTATCCTTATGATATCAAACGAGCACGGCCCTTCGCCGATGAAATGAAAAAAATTTTACGGTGCTTAGGCCTCTAGCCATCGAGCACCTTGCAAGCAGCCTCTACTCCCGCGCCAAGCTCGCCGATCACGCCTTCCTTGGCAAGGACCATCTCGAGCGTCTGGATCGTGCGCAGGATGTCGCCCTCGGAGCATACGCCCATGCTCCCTATGCGAAAGATCTTTCCCTTGAGCCTCTCTTGGCCTCCGGAGACAACGATCCCATGCTTCTTCATGCCTCCTCGAAGCTTGTCATCGGAAATTCCTGAAGGAATCCGCATCGCGGTGACCGTATTTGAGTAGTCGGAGAACTCGCCCTTTACAGGAAACATCTCTATCCCGAGCGCTCCTGCCGCTGCTCGAACGGACGCGGCAAGCCTCTGGCTGCGCTTCCTTCGGACGTCGAAGCCCTCCTCCTTTGCCATATGCAGGGCTTCTTGCAGGGCGTAGAACAGGGGGACTGCCGGCGTATAGGGGGTCTGAGCAGGCTTCTTTCTCGCGCTCTTGATATGCGCCCGCAGGTCAGCATAGTAGCTTCCACACCCTTCGACCAGCCGATCTTGCGCCCTTTCGCTCACGGCAACTACTGCAAGGCCAGGGGGGACGGCCAGGCACTTCTGAGAGCCGGTGATGGCCACATCGATATCCCAGGCGTCGGTCAGGAACTCGTTTCCACCGATCGAGGATATGCCATCGACGACGAAGGGTAGATCGTGCTTCCTTGCGATCTTTCCAACCGTCTCAGCGGGGTTGATTATGCCGACCGAAGTCTCGTTATGCACCATGGCAAGGGCTTTGACACCGTCCTCTATTGCAGCCTCGATAGAATCGGGCTGGAATGGGGTTCCCCATTCGAAGTTCACTGGAATGGCCGATCCATAGCGATCCCCGATCTCGGTAAATCGTTCTCCGAACTTGCCGTTTGTAGCAGCTACGATCTTTCCTTCCCGGCCCATGAGGCCGCCGATGGCCGCATCCATGGCGCAGGTGCCGCTTCCGCTCATTATCACGACCTCGTTTTTGGTCATGAAGAACTCCTGGAGCAGCGTTTTGCAGTCCTCGTATATGGCCCCGAACTCGGGGCTTCTGTGGCTCATCATCGGCTTGGACATGGCCCGAAGGACGCGAGGCGCAACCTTCACTGGACCCGGAATCATCAGCAATGTATCTTCGATATCCATGGGGATCACATTCCATACACGATGCTTCGATCTCGCTTCCGACTATACCGAACTCCCTATTAAGCGTTGTGCAGTAGCCCAGGTCTTCCTGGCACATGCAGGAAGTTCGCCATGCTCCTTGATCCAGCCCTCGATGAAGCGGATGGTCTTCGGATCCGATGGATAGCCGCTGCCTATGATCGATCCCACCCTAAGCTCCAGATCGCGGATCGACCGATCCCTTCGATGCTTGGCAACGATCGATGCGGCCGCAACTATCAGATGGTTCCTATCGGCCTTGTGTTCGGCAACGAGATCCATGGACGTTCCGCTCTCCTGGCGCACGCGGCGACAGAAACGGTCCTGATCGACGTCTGCCGCATCCAAGATGCCCCTATCCGCCTTGAGCTTCTGGACCACCTGGGAATGTGCCCGGACCATGATATCGTTCATGGTCATTATCTGGCGAAGCTCATCGATGACAGACGCCTTAACCTCGAGCACGTAATGATCATCGGAAAGATTGCATATCCTGGAGGCCAATATATCCCTCCGATTTGGGGAGAGCAGCTTTGAGTCCTTCACCCCCATTGCGGCAAGGTCGAAGAGCTTCTCCTCCTCCACCACCACGCCTGCCACGAACATGGACCCGATGACCGGACCCTTGCCCGCCTCGTCCACGCCCAGAAGCAATGCCATGAGTTTAGTTTTGACAGGATATATATTAAATGATCGAAGGCTCGATGAACAAGAAAAGGAGGGGAGGAGCCCGTATGGATGGGGCTCTAGAGGGAGAGACGGATATCGTTTGGAATAACGAAGCCAATGGGCGCTGCTCCAGGCGTTGAGCAATCGATGTAGACCACGTCAGGGAGGTCATAGGCCGGCTGGCCGAAGACATCGAAGTTACCGTTCGCGTTGTTGAACCGGATGGTGGCAAATGGCCCCCCCGGCGGAACCGGGAACCTCAAGAGCGTGCTCAAGGGCATGTTGTTGTCCTCATGGAAGTCGAGGACTCTCGTTCCGGCGTCCAGGCCGCCCACCTTCACCAATCTGATGTCGTTCGGATGAGTATTCATTGTCGTGTTTATATGGATGTAGACCGAGTCATTCTGGTTATAACCGGGGATCCCATCCAGATCCATGTACGATATCTCAGTCAAGTTACTCAGAAGCTTCAATGGAGCATTGATATCGTTATCGCTAGGAAGGACCTTGCTTCCCGCAGCGTGATCGCAATAGATGGTGAGCCGAATATCGTAGGCATCCACCAGGCCGTTGTTTGCAATGTCCAGATAGACCACATCTCCCGCATCGTAAACCCCCGGAGGCACTCCGATATCCCAGTAGGCGATGCGTGGATCGATCAGGTTGTTCAGAAGCAGTCCGATATCCACATCCTCGATATCCACATCCTCGGGCTCCACCTTGGACCCAGAGTCGTATGCTCCTCCTCCGGCGAGCAACAGCATCAATGCAAGGCTTGCACCCAGAGCGCGAGTTGCTACTCTCTTCAAGGTTTTATTCCTCCTAATCTCCAATGGAAATGGTCGCCCATACACCTCGCGCCACCACCACTGATCTAGCATATTAGATATAGAATATCTCAATAACATAAGTATTTTTTGGTAGTCAAACGACTGGATCGTGATTCTGAAATCGGCTGGATTCTCGATATTCCGCACGTAGCATCTGATCTTATAAAAAATCAATTCGAGGGATTCCCTGGGATAAATGGGATCCGATAATGCTTGTATTCTCAGATAGTTCCAAACTCCAACTCATAAAGGACTCGCTTGCCCATCTGACATCGCTAACTTGATCCCAGTCGATATCGGATCCGATCGTGCAAATATGGGCCGAGGGGAAGGCCCTCAGCTCGTCAACCTCACGTCGTTTATCGTCACCACAAAGAATGGCCATTGGGTATCTATGTAGACCAGGTCCCCATAATCGTAGACGGCAAATGAGCCTGGAGCGAGGTTTCCATTGACGTTGAAGAAGCTGAGCATTCCGGGAAGCGTCAGAGTCGGCTTGTTGTTGTCGGCCTGGGCGTCCATGACCCGGCTCCCTGCCTCGTAGCCGAGGTAGCCAGTTATGCGAATGTCCCCGGCACTGATGGAACCAAATGGTAGGACATCCAGATAGACCGGATCACCGAGGCTGTATAACACGTCCCCATTCACATCGAAGTATACCACTGTCGCCGGTAGGGGAAGGAGCGTATTCCCAAAGTCAGGGTCGCCTATCTTGACCTGGGTGCCGGCAGGGATGCTGCCGAAGGGAGTGAGCCTGATATCGTTCCCGTTCACTAGGAGGGGGGGTGGAAAGTGCAGATAGACTGGATCCCCAGGACCGAATCCCGGGACGCCATCATTCACGTAATTGAAAGTGGACGGTGGAAGTGCAACGAGGGGCCGGGCCTCATCCACATCCTGCCAGAGGACTTTGGATCCGTACTTCAGCTCATCATCCGCAGAAGATGGCAGAGCTGAGATGAAGAGGAGTAGGAGGGCTATGATGCCCATATTGGAGATAGAGATCATGATCGAATTCCCCAATCGACAACATCAACTTAAAGTAATTTATATCTTTCCATGACGATGGTTGATGATCGAAGGATCCATCCGCCCAAGGTCGCACCCCATCGATGCGAGGCCGTGCGCAAAAGCTTTTATACGGGTTCGCCAGAGGGGGGGATGTCTGCCACGACAGAAGCGGGGTGGGGTAGCCAGGAAATCCCGACGGGCTCATAACCCGTAGATCAGTAGTTCAAATCTACTCCCCGCTACCAATTCACTTTTAGCAGTTCGGCAACGGAGCACCGGAGGGTCGCAGTACTACTCATCCCTTCCAGCTATATGCATAAAGGGGTCGAAGAACCGTTGAATTTCCCATCATGGGGTTCACGGAACCGATCCGCATTCTCGGCGATTGCAGTCGGGGCAACTGCTCAATTACCTGAAAGCCACAAGACTTCCATTTGGACATATTGTCAACTTCGGCACGCCTAAACCCCGATGGATGCGCTATATGAACCCTCAG
>CAZWDT010000035.1:0-12810 GCA_964632755.1 uncultured Methanotrichaceae archaeon | reverse complement strand
TATTGTCAACTTCGGCACGCCTAAACCCCGATGGATGCGCTATATGAACCCTCAGAGTGGCCGCAAGTGCATGCGAATTAAAGGGGAATATTAGCGTTCATTCGTGTTCATTCGCGGTTGAAATAATGAGAGATAGCTGCGCGAAAGTAATAAAGTTAGGCCTAACCGGTCTCTGAAGTGGCAGGGATGCGGCCTGACTATTATTCCTCAGATCTCGCCCGATCTCCGCCCCTCAGGCCTCCACCATATCTTAACCCGCCTCATCATCTCCCTCTGGACGAGGTCATCCCCGTCCTTCTCCAGCATGGAGGAGAGACGATCTCTAATGGCCTTCTCCGCCCCCGGCGGCGCATCCAGGTTCTCAGACCAGTGGCTTGCAGCCTCGTCCAGGCTGGCGAACCGCTGGATCTGCTCCTCGGAGTTGACATCGACGTTGGCGTAGATTCCCATCTGGTGGAGAACGTTTGCGAGATAGATGTAGTCCGGGCCGGATCTGTACACCTCATGGTGAACCTCATACCAGAGATCCCGATAGATCGCGGAAGCATCCCCTGCGAAATGGAAGAGATAGACGTACTTTCTTGCGAGCAGATCCATCTTCTCGAGAGCCCCCCTGATATCCTTCATCCCCAATGAGTAAGAGGCGACGACGACATCATGCTCTGAGACATCTTGAATTGGCCGCACATCCTCCCAGAGCTTCTCGATTGGGACGATGTTTCTAAGATTTGCCTCCTTGGCATTTCTGCAGAGGCAGGAGATCATCCCTCGGGACGGCTCAACCGCAGTTACAAGCCTCGCCTTCCGGGCGAGGGGAATTGCGAGCGTCCCGGGACCAGCCCCCACATCGAGAACTGAGTCCTCCGGCCCGACATCGAGGCCGTTTATGACCTCGATGTGCTTTCCCTGATTCGACTTGACCCTGGAATCGTATCCCTCCGCCCTGGAATCCCAGAACTCGATCCAGCTCTCATGCCTATTGCCCCACGAGGAGGACTCAACCTTTCGCCTCCACATCTCGTTCCAGTCGATCCCTTCTGTCATTGGATTCACCTGCCTGTCGCACCTTCCGCCTTTGCTCTACAGCGCCCTACTACACCGGAGCTCTCGTTCAAATCGCAAACGGATGGCCGGTTCCGCCTAATCTGGATTGGAAACCTCATCAATTGCGAAATTGTGGCCTTGATGCCCTTCAGTAAAGGCTTTTGCCGAGAGGGGGAGCTGGATCAGGTGGTGAGGCGGTCGAAGCATCCCTGGCAGACGACCTTTCCCCCTATGGCCCTTCCTCTGATCTCCATGAAGCCCTCCCCGCACTCCTGGCAGTGGAGAGTTGGATAGATCCTGGCCTTCCTCGGAGGCGCAAGGTCGAGATCGGAGACTTCGAGCAGGTCCTCGTCGCTTGCTTCGAGGATGTACTCCACAGCCTCTTGCCTCGCCCTCCTCATGAGCTCCGCCTCGCCCAGATCCGGATTGCTCTTCCTCATTGCATCCATCCTCTGGGAGAGGTTCATCTTGAAGTAGATCCGCATCGCAACTCCCCTATCACGTGAGAAGAAAGTGAAGGCCTGCTTTCCATTGTCCTGCAAAACGAGGTTTCCCTTTCCCATCGTGCATCCCAACATGTACTGGATCGCATCGATGCTGCATGACTTGTTCTCCGCAAGGGCCACCAGCTCCTCATCCTCAGATCTGGGAAAGTGGCCCAAGACGTACTTCGCCACGCGATACCCTATTGCCAGCCCGGGGCAGATATGCCCATGAAACTGGCTTGCTTTTATGAACTCCTCATCCATCTGATCATCCTCTGCCAGGTCCCCGGCCTGCGGCAAACCTCGAATGACTGCTCCTCGATACAATCGCTCTCGCCCTCCTTTGGCCTTCTCGCCTTGACCAGAACTCCATCGTCGTTGACGGCTGACGCTGACTCCATCAGCTCTCGAGTATATTGGTGTTTGGGAGAGGCCAAGAGATCGCTTGTGAGCCCCTCCTCCAAGATCCTTCCGTCCTTCATGACGGCCATCCTGTCGCTTACCTTTCGCGCAAGGGCAAGGTCATGGGTCACTAGGAGGATGGCAAGCCCTCGCCTCTCCTGCAGGTCCATCAACAGCCTCAATATCTTCGCCTGGACGCTGGAGTCGAGCGCCGAAGTCGGCTCGTCGGCGATGAGGAGCTTTGGATCGAGTATCAGGGCCCGAGCGATTGCCACCCTCTGCGCCTCGCCTCCGCTTAGATGATGAGAGTATCGGTTCAGGAACTCGGGATCGCTGGAGAGCTCCACCTCATCGAGCACCCTTTCCAGCTTCTCGCGGGACCGGCCAAGGCCCTGAATATCAAGAGGCTCCATTATGGCCTCGGCTACGTTCATGCGATGGCTTATGGACTCCCTCGGGTTCTGATATATCATCTGCACCCTCCGGTAGAACTCCTTAGAGCGAGCTCCCAAGGGCTCGCCCTCCAGGCGGATTTCTCCCGAATCGGGCCTAGTTAGGCCCATGATCATCCGGGCAAGCGTGGTCTTGCCCGAGCCGCTCTGGCCAACGAGGGCTAGGGTCTCCCCCTCGCATAGGTTGAGATCAACCCCATCCACCGCTTTCAAAGGCCCAAAGGAGCGGCATAGCCCCCTCACCTCCAGAAGTGGGACTATTCCCCCTCGATGGCATGCGATCATTCGTCCCCCCACATCTCGAAGCATCGGAGTCTCGCGCGTGCAGCGATCCAGATGTTGTGTGCATCGAGGATGGAATGGGCAGCCTTTAACGCCCGGATTCATGCGGCCGGGAATCCCCTGAAGATCCTTTGTGGTGATCATATTCGGAGACGATCGGAGAAGCCCCCTCGTGTAGGGATGAAGCGGCCGAGCAAGGACCTCCTTGGTGTCACCCATCTCGAGAATCCTCCCCGAATAGAGGACCGCCATCCGGTTGCTGATCCTCGAAGCCGCGGAGATGTCGTGGGTGACGACTAGGCCGATCCGATCCCTCATGGACTCTCGAAGCAGGCCCAGGATCTCGGCCTTGGTCATGGCGTCGAGCGACGCGGTTGGCTCATCGAGGATCAGGACCTGGGGATCGTTTGCAAGCGCCATTGCAATCAATGCCCTCTGCCTCTCGCCTCCGCTGAGCTGATGGGGATAGGCATCTCCCTTCTCACGGCTGAGCCCGACCTGGATCAAGAGATGATCCACCCTCAACCGAAGCCTGTCCTTATCCATAGGATGGTGGACCAGAATCGCCTCTTCGATCTGATCCGAGATGGTGTAGACGGGATCTAGCGCATCCTCGACGTTCTGGAAGACCATGGCCATCACATCCCCCCTGATCTCCCGCCTTCTTGATTCCTCCATCTCCAGAATATCGCGTCCCTGTAGGACGATCCTTCCAGAGCATCCGCCGTTTAGAAGCCCCATAATGCTCATGGCAAGGGTGGTCTTTCCAGCCCCCGACTCGCCTATGATCGAGAGGGCATCCCCTCTTTCCAGATGGATGTCCACGCCCTTCAGGACTTCTCTCTCGCCGAACGAGACCTTCAATCCCTCGATATCGAGCATCAAGCCTCCCTTCGCATCATGACATCAACCAGCATCATGCCCCCCTCCCATTATCCTTCAGCCTGGGGTCAAGCGCGGTCTCCAGGGAGTATCCAATCAAGCTCAACCCCACGAGCGTGATGGAGAGGGCAATTCCAGTAGGAAGGAGCCACCACTTCCAGACATCCAGATAGGTGAAGACCCGCGCATACTGCATCATCTTCCCCCAGCTGATCATGCTCGGATCCGCAATGCCGAGGAAGGAAAGCCCGGCTTCCATGAAGACTGCCGCCCTCGCATCCTGGATCATTATGGCGAGCAATACCGGCCCTAGGTCAGGCAGTATATGCCTGCAGAGGATATGTCTCCATCCTGCCCCGAAGGTCCTCGCTGCCGATACGTGCATCCTCTCCTTCAACGATAGCGTCTGGGCGCGAATCACCCTGGCCCCGCCCGGCCAGGACATGGCGGAGATTAGGACTATCATCAGCATCAGGTTGGGCTGGAGATAGGTTGCGACAAGAATCACGATTATAACCGCTGGTATTGCAAGCATCGCATCGACCACCCTCATCCAGAAGCGATCGTAGATCCCCCCAAAGATGGCCGATGTGCTCCCGATCGTTGCGCTGATGAGGCCTGAGAGGAGTGCTACCCCAACTGCCACCGAGAGCGATGTTCTCGCCCCATAGATCAGCCTGGTCCAAATATCCTGGCGGGCATCGTTCGTCCCCAGGGGGTGGTCATGTGAGGGGGGGGAAAAGGCGCTGGCATCCGTCCTCTGGCTGGGAGAATAAGGCGTGAGCAAAGGGGCAAAAAGGGCAAGGCCCACCATCAGGCATAGGAGAAGCAGGCCGATCCTCCCTGTCGATCTGCCGAAGACCTCTCCCAAAGGATCAATGTGCATTGCCAACCCTCGGATCCAGCCTTCGATAGGCGAGGTCCACAGCCATGTTCACGGTCAGCACGGAGAGCGTTACCATTAGAAGGATCCCCTGTATCAGGGGATAATCGCGAGTCAGGATGGAGTTGTAAAGAAGCCATCCCACCCCCGGATAGGCGAAGACGATCTCCACGAAGAGGGCTCCTGTGACGATATTTGGCAGGTGGAGGCCTACGCTCGTCACGACGGGGAGGAGCGAGTTCCTCCCTGCGTGCATGTATTGGATACGCCGCTCAGAGCAACCCTTGGCCCGTGCGGTCATGATGTACCTCTCTCCGAGCGTTGCGATCATGCTGTTCCTCGTAAGAAGATATGTGGAGGTCATCCTAACCATGACCAAAGCGGCCAGAGGTGCTGCCAGATGGCGTAGCAGGTCCAATGCGAGAGCCACTCCATGGAGATCGCCATAAGGCGTCAGGGCCCCGGAGAGTGGCAGAACTCTCCAGCTCACAGCGAATACTATCAAGAGCAGGATTCCAATGAAAAAGTCGGGAAGGCCGCTTAGAAATATAACCCCGACGAGCAAGAGCTTATCGAGCGGCTGCCCCCTTCGATATCCCGACTCCATTCCAAGGAGGAGGCCAATTACGGTGGATATCATCATCGCCGAGCCTGCGAGCAAGATGGTCCAGGGCAGAAATGCCAATATGACTTGCGAGACCGACTCGCCATAGTAATAGGAGTAGCCCAGGTCTCCACGGGCCAATGCCGAGAGGTAGGCTATAAACTGCTGATCGATTGAGAGATCGAGGCTGAACCTGTGGATCAAATCGGCCTCCAGCTGAGGCGTCATTGCTACGAGCGCCTCGTTGCCGTAGATTGCCTGCAATGGATCGCCCGGCAGCATCCGGGGCAGGAGGAAGTTTAGCGAGAGGATTATGAGGATGGCTATGACGTAGTTGGCAAGGATTTCTCCCTTGCAGAGGATGGAGAACGCTTTGCCCGGCCACTCAAGAGCTCTTGCTATCGTGTAATCGATCCATCCACCACTTCCACGGATCAGGTCGTCCATCGACATCTAGGCAGAGTGCGCGCTCATTATTTATGAATTTTTCCAGCATCATGTTATGCTCTGCTAATAATCTAGAGATCATAATATTTTCTGTTAATAATCTAAATATCATATTAAAACGCAATCTTATACCGGCTTATCACTACACTGAAGATAGACCTCTCAGCGAAAAAAAAGCCGAGGGGACCGGCCCCCCCTTCGGCCATCAGGCCCCTGCAGAGGATCGGTGCTTTACTCGACCGTGACGCACTTTGCCAGGTTCCTGGGCTTATCGATATCGCGTCCGAGCTTCAATGCGGTGTAGTAGGATAGCAGCTGAAGGGCGACGGTGCAGAGCACGGCGGAAAAGATGGGCCTTGCTGGGGGCAGCTCAATGACAGTGCTTGCAACCTTTCCGATATTCGGGTCGCCTCGCTCCGCAATGGCTATCAACTCGGCTCCCCTTGCCCTCACTTCCTTGATATTGGATTGGATCTTCTTCCCGCAGGTGGCAAGCGCCACGACCGGGGTGCCATCGGTTATGAGCGCAAGGGGGCCGTGCTTTAGCTCCCCTCCGGCGTAGCCCTCGGCTGGGATGTAAGCGATCTCCTTCATCTTCAACGCACCCTCCAAGGCGATGGGATACAGGTAGTCCCGCCCGATGAAGAAGTAAGTGGATGACCCCGCGTATTGCTCGGCGATCTCCCGGATCTTCTCCCTCTCATCGAGAACCTCCTGAACGAGGCCCGGCAGCCTGGAGAACTCCACGAGCATCTTTCTCGCTTTGTCAGGCGAGATATGGCCTCGAGCCCGTCCGAGCCTGATCCCGAGCAGGATCAACGCCGCCAATTGAGATGTGAAGGTCTTTGTCGCCGCAACCCCGATCTCCGGGCCGCATCTGGTATAGATCGTCCCGTCCACGAGATTCGTGACGGTGCTGCCGACGACGTTGGTGATTGCAATGCAACGAATCCCGCAGGGACTCGCCTTCTTCAACGCCTGCAGCGTGTCTGCCGTCTCTCCCGACTGGGATATTGCAACGAGCATTGTCTCCGGGCGCATCTGTTGGTACTGGAACTCTGAAGCCACCTCCACGTCAACGGGGAGACCTGCAGCTCTCAAGAAGAGATACCTCGCAAGGAGGCCTGCGTGGTAGGAAGTCCCACAGGCCACGATGCACACGCGCTGGATCTTTCGCACCTCATCGTCTGAGAAGCCGAGGTCGATCATCACATCGCCCCCAATCTCGGAGATCCTGCCGGCCATCGTCTCCTGAAGGGC
Source organism: uncultured Methanotrichaceae archaeon (assembly GCA_964632755.1). Taxonomy (GTDB): domain Archaea; phylum Halobacteriota; class Methanosarcinia; order Methanotrichales; family Methanotrichaceae; genus JAFGMR01. The sequence goes on along the minus strand of CAZWDT010000035.1, from coordinate 6,069 downwards.
TCGTGGCTGTTCGTGGATCTCCTTTAGCATGAAGTGGGAGTAGCCTCCTTTCTCAGCGGCGTCCACATCCCAGTCGATATGCTCTATGCAATAATCCACGGGCCGTCCGGAAACGTCTTTGATCTCCAAGCGGTTGCGATCGATGATGGCCATCTCACCGTCCCTGAGCCGGACAACCTCCCTGGTGTAAGGAAGAAGGGCTGGAACGTCGGATGCCACATAGTTGCATCCGAGGCCTACGCCGATGACAAGAGGGCTGTCCTTTCTCGCGCAGACTACTGCTGGCGACCTGGAGGAGAGCACTGCCAAGGCATACGACCCCTCCACCTCGGAGATCGCTCGCGATACCGCCTCTGCCAGGTCTCCTCGGAAGTGATGATTGATCAGATGAGCCAGGACCTCGCTGTCCGTCTCGGAGCTGAACCTGTAGCCGAGGTCAAAGAGCCGCTCTCGCAGCTGCAGATAGTTCTCGATGATGCCGTTATGGACTATGGCGATATCGCCTGATGTGTGGGGATGGGCGTTATCGTCGCTGGGACGGCCATGGGTCGCCCATCTAGTATGGCCAATCCCCATGCAATCTCCAGGCGATCCTCGGATCAGATAGGCCTTCTCAAGCTCGCTTATCCTTCCAGCCGACTTGAGCACAAGGAGATCCCCATTAGATCTCATGGCGATGCCTGCAGAGTCGTAGCCCCTGTACTCCAGCCTCTTCAGCGTGTCGAAAAGGATGGGTCCGGCCTTCTCCTCGCCCACGTATGCCACTATTCCGCACATCTCAGACCACCCTGCTTCCCCGATCGATCCATCCACGAAGAACCGCACCTGGTCCGATGCGTGATGTGGCACCGATCAACGTCCCCGGATGCATGAAAGCCCTTCCCGATGCCACAACGCCATCCGCAAGGATGGCACCGAACTCCGCCCTCAGTATCAAGTCCTCGACCTCTACCAAGGAGGAGCCGGTCTCCAACATCACCTGGTCTCCAAGCGTACAGCTCGAACCGATGACCGAGTCGGTGACGATCGTTCCAGATCCGATCCTGCTTCCGCTCATCACTATGCTATTCCTGATCTCCGAACTCGACCCTATGCGCACGGAGTCTGAGATGGAGGTCGTCGGAAGGATCGTCGCGTTCGGGCCTATGTCGCAGTTCCGACCTACGGACACCGGGCCGATTATATAGGTGCCCGATCGGATCACCGATCCCTTGCCCACGCCCACCACGCCCCTTATCCTGGCCCCGTCCTCGATCTCGCCATCGACTCGCATCTCATCCAGATCGAAGGCCAAGCTGTTCGCCATCAGGAGGTCCCATGCGAATATCGCATCCGACCAGGTGCCACTGGTTATCTTGGCCCGCACATCCTTGCCGGAGTCTATCAATCGACCCACGGTCTGCGTCAGCTCATATGATCCACGGTCAGAAATGGGGGTCTTGTCTAGCTCGTCGAAGATATTTGGAGAAAATCGATAGGCTCCAGTGTTAAGTATTCCGGCGCAAGGCTTTCCAGGCTTCTCGACAATCCTAGTTACGCAATCGCCTTCCACAGAGAGGACGCCATAGTCGCCTGAGTGATTTCCTAAAACAGCTAGGATGACGTTATCGCCATCGGCAGAGAGCAGATCGTGGATTGCTCTCCCATCTACCAGGTTATCGCCGTTCAGCACCAGGAACTCATCATCGATCTTGGAGCGCACCGTCTTGAGGGCGTGGGCTGTGCCCAGTGTCTCGTGCTGATGGAAGTACTCCATCCGCACCCCATAGTGAAGCCCATCCTCGAAGTGGTTCATGATACGCTCCTTCTGGTATCCCACGACCACCAAGAGGTCCTCGATGCCGTTTACGGCCAGGGCCCGGATTACATGCTCAAGGAAGGGCCTGTTGCCCACGGGTAGCATCACCTTCGACCTGGTCTGTGTGAGGGGGCGGCATCTCCTGCCCTCTCCTGCCGCCAGTATGACCGCCTTCATCGTTATTACATCCTGGATAACTTGGTCATGTAGCTGACTGTGCCGCCCTAATTATATCCTTTCGGTCAACAAGCTGGCCGCTGTGGGCGAGAGGAGCGGTTGGATCTATATGTGAGGAGATAACCAACAACCCACCATCCATGAAGATACTGGTCATTCCCACCACGGACTGGATACGCCACCCCTTCCCAAACAGGCTGAACTTCATATTCGACATCCTGAGCGGGCGGCATGACGTATATGTGCTCCACTTCCAGCTTTTGCGGTTCAGGGATAACGAGCCCAGGAGCACCTCCTGCCGGCTGATCCCAGCGGGCTGGATCGACTGTGAGGATCCTTCCCTTTACTACATCTCGAACTCCTTCATTCATCTCTTGAAGATAAGGCAGGTGGTGCAAGAGGAGGGGATAGACGTCATACTCTCGGCGAACGTCATCCCATCGCTCATGGCCAACTTCGTCGGCGTCCCAATCGTCTTCGACTACCTGGACCACCTGGAGGAGTCGGCATCGATATACTATCCAAACTCGCTGCTTGGCAGGCTGGTGAAGGGGGTCGTCGGCCGGATTACGAGGTACAACCTCCATCATGCCGCAGAGGTGATAACTCTGACCCGAGAGCTCAAGGAGTACCTGGGAGGGATTGGGGTAGATCGAATTCATATCATCCCCAATGGAGTGGATACGAGCCTGCTCTTGCCCCTTCCCAAGGATCGGGCAAAGAGGGACCTTGGATTGAAAGGCCCGGTCCTCGGATACGTCGGATCCCTCGAGTACTGGGTGGACCTTGAGATGGTGGTAGAGGCCCTTCCCCGGCTCGATGTCGTCTTGCTGGTCGTCGGGCCGAGCCTCTTCACGGACTACGAGGAGCGAATAAAGGAGATAGCAGAAGATTTCGGAGTTTTGGACAGAATCGTCTTCACTGGAGCCGTTCCCTACGCCGACCTTGGAAGATATATCTCTGCGATGGACATAGGGCTCAACCCCTTGAAGATGATGATCAAGAACGAGTACGTCGTCGGTGGCAAGGTATTCAACTACCTTTCATGCGGCCGGCCGGTTCTCTCCAGCCGGATGGTCGCCCTGGAACGGCTCCTGGGCGACGGCCTGTACTACTACGACGACCTCGAAAGCTTCGTAAGCCAGGTGAACCGGATGTTGAATTCACCTCCGTCCGTCGACGAGGAGCGCTCTCTTGCGAAGAAGTTCGACTGGAAGGATCTTGCAGGCCAGTACGAAGAGGTTCTCCGGAGGGCCGTATGAAGGTTTTATTGCTCGCCAACCAGCCCGAGAGGACGACGAGGCTGATTCGATTCCGGTCGACCCTCGAAGGGCTTGGACATGAGGTGATCACGCCTCGCTTCGAGACGAGGAACTGGTGGAAGATTGGAAGCGCCGCAAGGGATCTGATAAAGAGGGCGCGCCCCGATGTCGTGCATCTATTCAACGTTCCAGATATCATCTACCACGACCTGCCAAAGCTCAAGGGCGACTTTGGGAAGCTGATCTACGATTACCGCTCTCCATGGGGAGTGGAGACTGCGATGCGCTTTGGCCCGGCCGGCAGATGGTTCTGCGAACGCTACGAGAGGGAGCTCGCCCAGCAAGCTGACGCGATAACCACGGTCAATGGCCCCCTCAAATCAAAGGTCAGCGGTTATGCTCCTCGAAAGGAGGTTTGCGTCATACCCAACTACCCCTCGATAAGCTTCGTCGAGAAAGGATCTAGCGAGGGCGGCGGGGCAAAAGAGGATAGAGCTGTGATATTCGTCGGAAGGGTCTGCGAGCAAGAGGGCGTCGCGAACTTCATCAAGACCTCCAGAGCATTGAGAGATCAGGAGTTCTGGATCGTCGGCGACGGCCCATTCGCCTGGCTGTACCTCAGGAAGGCGAAGGATAACGTCAAGTTCATGGGATGGCAGAGCCACGACGAGGTGGCAAGGCTGGTTAGGCGATCTCAATTATGCCTGATACCACGCGAAGAGAATGCCCTAACCCCCTACTCGACCGATAAGAGCATCTGGAAGCTCAACGAGTACCTCAACCTGGGAAAGCTAGTCCTTGCAACAGGCGTGACCAAAGAAGAAGAGAGGAAGAACCTGACCATAACAAGGCCCGGCGAGCTCGTGGAAGCCGTGAGGAAGTCACTCGATATGAGGCCTGAGAAGCTGGATGGAAAGGACTTCCGCTTCTGGGAAGGGAACAGGGAGGCGATCAAGGCTGTCTACGATGGCCTTTGATCGGTTCAAGAAGACTTTGATCGGCGTCAGAAGAGCTTCATCAGCGCCTCAGCTATGATTCGATAACCTGCCTCGTTTGGATGGTCGAGCCCTGAGAGTATCAACGATTCGAGGGGGACGCCAGCTTCTGCGCACTCCATCCAGGCGCCGTAGACGTCGACGTAGCCGAGGCCCATCTCCTTTGCAACTGCCTCCAGCGCATTGTAGTACCTCAGCACGAGGTCGTTGAAGCCCGCTGTCAGGAGCGGCTGGGAGCTCAGAAGTATCACCTCGCTTCCGCACTCTGCCTGTATCCTCTCTGCCATCTCCACGAGGTTGGAAGAGAACTCCTCGATTGATATGCCGTAGGCGGCGTCATTGATGCCGAAGTTCATCGTCACGAGGTCGGGCCTGTGAGGCAAGACGGACCAGCCAAGCCGGGCAAGGCCGTCAAAGCTCGTATCACCGGAGACTCCCTCGTTATGCAGCTCGATCCTTGCGGAGGGATATTTCCGCGCGAGAGCCTCTCTCCAGAAGTAGGGAAAGCCCCGCCGGACCGCATAGCCTGCGGTGATGGAGTCGCCGAAGGCAACGATCACAACCTTCTCACCGCTCGATAGAAGAGAGGCTGTGCGCCCTTGCGTCCGCCCGAATCGGTTCATTGTTCGGGATGAATGCCAAACCCATATAAAGTCACGTCGGACGCCATCGCCTCTTCGGGAATTACAATAGGGCACTGCAATAAGCCACTGCAATAGGACATTACACGGAACCATCAGAATATGCCAGCAGAGATATATATTCAGAAGGCCCTATGGATGATGGAGAGTGGGGATGATGAGATCCATACACAGGTCGGTTACATTCGCAGCATTTCTCGCGGCCTTCATCATGGCTGGAATGGCAGAAGGTCAGTCGGACATGTCGGTAGGGCCCTGGGGCGAATCCGGTGACGTGCCCCTGGTGGGGGATTTCGACAGCGACGGCTATGCCGATGATTTAGCCGTCTTTCGTCCCGAAAGCCGCAACTGGCTCTTCGACTTCGATGCAGATGGAAGCACTGATGTCAGCACGCGAATGGGGCCTGGGGATGAGGGGGATCTGTTCGTAGTGGGCGATTTCGGCAGGGACGGCATATTGAACGACGTAGGGGTCTTCATCCCATCGTCACATAGATGGTACTTTGGCGCCTTCACCTACCGGCCCGGCGGGGCCATGGCCTGGTCAGCCCCCTGGCCCGGGATAACATGGGCAATTGCCGATGACCTGCCTGTAGCAGGAGACTTCGACGGGGACGGCTACTGCGACGATCTCGCAGTCTTTCGCCACACGAACCGCATCTGGTACTTCGACTACGACTTCGACGGCAGCACGAACCGCCGCTCCGGCCCCTGGGCCTTTGGTGGGGATCTGCCCCTTGCCGGGGACTTCGACGGCGACGGTGTGGATGGGGACCTGGCGGTCTTCAGGTCAAGTGATCGCACCTGGTACTTCGACTACGATGCAGACGGCGATACCGATCATCGCTTCAGCCCCTGGGCGCTTCGAGGAGACCTGCCCCTCTCAGGCGACCTCGACCGCGACGGCCTTAGAAACGACATCGGAATATTTCGGCCCTCAAACGGGTACTGGTACTTCAAGTATGTGGGACCGCGCTGGGTGCCGCCGGGGATGACGGGCGGCTCAGGGACTGGATGGGTGAACGCCTGAATCCGAAGGGGGCGGACATTCGCCCTTCCTCCGGCCTGCGAGATCAATCTCCCAGACCCCGATGGCCTCAGCCTGCGCCAGGCCAGGGGATGGACAGGCGAACCTCACTTTAATTTGAGGAGAAAGAGCAGGCCGCATCCCTGCCTTTTCAAAGGCAGGTTAGACC
>CAZWDT010000034.1:0-32315 GCA_964632755.1 uncultured Methanotrichaceae archaeon | reverse complement strand
ATTCGCGTTCATTAGTGTGTATTAGTGGTTTTATTTCATCAACCACGAATGAACGCGAATGAACCCAAATTACTTTATTGGATTCGCGTTCATTAGTGTGTATTAGTGGTTTTATTTCATCAACCACGAATGAACGCGAATGAACCCAAATTACTTTATTGGATTCGCGTTCATTAGTGTGTATTAGTGGTTTTATTTCATCAACCACGAATGAACGCGAATGAACGCTAATATTATCTTTCAATTCGTATGCATTTGCAGGCCCCCCCAAGGGATTATATGCCGCTTCAAAGAGGGCTTAGGCGTGCCGAAGTAGATAATAAGTCCAATCCCAAATGGATCAAGAAATGCATCAGGAGGAGAGGCACGAGAGGCTACATGAGGGGAGAAGTGAGCGGTTATATGAAAGGAGTTATGATAGATTATAAAATTGTAGGCATGGCTTGTTGCATGAAGGGCAACTTTTGGCTCCCTCGGGAGGTCTCGATATGCAGGTTGCAGTGATCGGAGGAGGCGTCTGCTCAGAGGAGGTCGCTCGATCTGCCCAGGAGCTTGGAAGGAGGATCGCAGAGAGGGGGCATGTGCTGATCTGCGGCGGGCGAGGCGGCGTGATGGAGGCAGCCTGCCAGGGCGCGAGGATGGCTGGAGGGATCGCGGTGGGCATACTTCCCGGCTCGAGGGATGATGCAAATCCCTATCTCGATGTGATGATCGACACCGGCATGGGCATCGCCAGAAATGCGATAGTTGTCCGAAGCGGGGATGTGGTCGTGGCCCTTCCGGGCGGGGTTGGGACGCTATCGGAGATTGCGATTGCGCTGAAGATGGGGGCAACGGTCATAAGCCTCGATAGCTGGGATGTCCCCGGCGTGATGGCTGCGTCAGGCGTGGAGGAGGCAGTGGATATGATCGAGAGCGTGTGCGGCTCCAATCGATGACTAGCGCGGCACTTTGCGCTGAGGCCCAGCCTCCCCCTTCATGCGGACTTCGGCGGCTCAACGTGAATCGATCGAAGCAGGTTTGCGGTCTCGGCAAGCGGGAAGGTCGAGAGAAGCCTGCAGTTGGTCCGCCCCTCGAGGGCCCCCTCTTCGGTCGTTCCGTCGGGGGAGTAGCTGGCGCAGTATAATACCCTGCCCGATGGGAGGAGCCCTCCGCCGATAGCGGCCTGATGGGCGTCTATGATCTCCCGAGTTATGTTCAGATCGGTGCAGCCCATCTCCTGCAAAAACGACTGTACGATAGCCCTATTGGCCTCAAAGGTCGCTGGCCTTAGATCGGGATTGTATGTGATTGCTATGTAGATCAGCCCATCGTTCGACCTAATCGAGAGGCCGTAGATCAAGCTCCCTCCGGCGGCATCCAAGGGCCTCTCGGTGGATACGGTGTAGGGGATGGTGCTGTTGAGGTCGAATGAGAGAACAAATGGCCCCAGGCTGTATGACTCCGTGGCAGCACAGGCAATGCCAGCGAGAGCCAGGATCAGGAGAAGCCCCAGGCCGGCCGCGCTCTTCGCTCTCAATTGAAAACCTCCGTCGTCGCTCTCGACTTTGGGATCTTCGAGGATGATATACCTATCGGGCCGCCGCCTGAGGGCAGATCGGCGCTGCTCTGATGGAAACATTTTTAGCCATGAAGAGGAACGCTTCTCGGGATAGTGGCTCGCGGGGGTAACCAAGCCAGGCCAACGGTGATAGACTCAAGATCTATTCTCGCAGGAGTTCAAGGGTTCGAATCCCTTCCCCCGCATTCGATATTTATATATAATTAGGCTGGATCCTTCAACATGTCGCAGATGGCTATAGGATTGTAGAAGCCCGAAACTCTTGGATTTAAATTGAGAACAAAGTTATAAAGCTCGTGAATATAAATATCAAATATATCCTAGCCTAAATAGATAAGTCGGTTGGATGGACTTTCGCTAATTCACAGCAGAATCAGTCCACGAACATCTTGGCAGGGTCCCCGCTCGCCATCCTTATAGCCCAAAAGCGTGAGAGTACTTAATATGGCTGGCGCAGAGAACCAGATAGTCATTCAGTCCGCAGATGAAGCCGCCTTGCGTGAGTTTGAAGTCGGATTGAAGCGAAGCATAAAGCAAGCCGATACTGGTTTAGTCAAGACTTTTAAGACAAAGGATGAGTTCTTGGGCCACCTGAAGAGCCTTGAATAAATCCCATGCAATTTGAATCCACGCCTGAGTTCGATGCTCAGTTTTCGAAGCTCACCAAGAAGAACAAGGCGCTGGAGGAACGTCTTCTTAAGAAGATCAGCCAGATACTTGATAATCCATCAATCGGCGCTCCGAAACGCCACAAACTTAGACTCGTCCGTGGTTCTCATGTTGATCCTTATGTGATCGTTTATAGGATCATAGGTGATAAAGTCCAATTTTTATATGTAGATCACCATGATTTTGTATATACGAAATCTGCTGAAATCCTAAAAAATATGGAAGGAGCTTAGACCCCTAGCTGCGGAATCGCCGCAAGATAGTCCTCCCGCAGCTCTGCAGGATCGATATGATCATAGATATCGATGGCCTCCTTGCGAGCATCCCCTCGCAGCTCTTGGATGAACTCCCGCCCCATGCCGGCTCGCCTCAAGTGAGTGGTGAACCAATGCCGGCAACAGTGGGGGTAAAGTTGTCCTCCATCCTCTGAGAACCGGCATCATGCAGGCCTACCCGCCCCGCCGCCATAATCACCAGGTTGTAGACGCCGGCCCTGCCGGCCGGGCCTCGTTGTCACGACGCAGAAGAGCCAGGCGTCGGCAGCGCCGCTCCTCCGGGCCTTGAGCTGGCGGCGCACAGATGCAACAGGCGTCGTGTAGCCGCAGAGGGGGCATGTGGCCGAGCCCCGGCGGACCGTCCCCTCGCCGACGTCCTTTGCCCTCGCGTCCTCCACGATCTCGAACTCGACGCGACGGTTGCCTGCAACCATCCTAAGAGCAACGGAGCAATTCTTCTTCTTGGCAAGCCAGAGCGACCGGATCAAGGGGACCTCAGCGCCGCAGCCGGGGCCCTTCGCAGGTGATCGTCCGGGCCCAGAGGTAGGCTATGGGCGTTGCCCCGTCCGGGTCTTTGGGGTAGAACTCGGCAAGCTCGCGCTCGGCCTCCGTCTTTATCCAATCGCCCCAGCGCCGGACCTCGTCTGCCAGCCTTCGGCCATGCCGCGGGATATACTCGAGGACGACCTTGTTGAGAAGGACTGCGACAGGGTTCAGGTCCGAATCGAAGGCGTCAGCGCCCACCCGGAGCGCCTCCAGCGGAATCGCTCCCCCTCCGGCAAACGGATCGACGACCAAGGGCCAGGTGCCCGGAAGCCCGCCGAGGGCCTCGTGGGCCGATTAGGTGAGGGCGCGGGCGGTCTGGAGATATCGAGGATCGGTCGAGCGGTCCCAGTTGGCGAACTCGGCGATGAAGTCGAGGAGCGCCTCTCTGATCTCGAAGGGGTTATCGTAGTCGAGGTCGATCTTTCCAAGGGGGTTCCAGAACCTCTGCATCGCTTTCGTCGCATCTTCGAGGAACCGGGACGGGCAAGATGGGTCGCCGGAGTCTGGCCAGAGGGAAGCGCAGACGACGGCGCGGCAGGCAGCCAATGGCCTACTCGACCACCAGGTGTGGAGCGTCGAGATGTGAATGTCCCTGATCGACTTCTCGCGCCTGGCGTGGGCGCTGATCCGCTTTATCGGGAGGGCTACTTCGATCAGGCGCTTGGGATAGTTCATAGTTGGTCTGAGTTCATTCCTAATTGAGACCATATACCTGTTGTTATGCACTATGCCCTCATTCATTCAGCGATCATTCGATCACATTAGATCCAGCAGCTCTTCAATGGTCATATCTGCATTTTTCACAATAGCATGTAAAGTACCTTTTCGAATATCTTTGCTATGAAATGGCACTACTGCAATCTTGCCGGTCTGCGAGTTATAGTAATAGTGGTGGCTGCCCTTGATCCGCATCAGCTCAAATCCGGCTTTTTCCAGAACTCTGGCAAGCTTCTGCGGAGATACAGCGGGGAGCTTAGGCATAGGCTTCAACTGAGACCGAAACAGTGCACTCTATAACATCATCATCGGTCGGCACATCCTTTCCAAGAACGATGAGAGTCTCAATATAGCCCTCTATCGCCTCTCTTGCCATGGATATCGCCTCCTCGATGGTCTCACCAAAGGTCACGCATCCGGGCAGGGCCGGGACTATCACAGTATAGCCGCCTTCATCTTCCTTTGCCAGCCGGATTCGATAGTTCAAGGTCTTCATTATTAGTCCATAGAATGCCCTGCTTATTCAACCTTAGGGTTATGTTCGATGGATCGATATCTCCAACACCGGCTTATCGCTGCATTGGTCTATCCTGACTACGAGATTTAGCCCTGCCCAAGATCGGCGTTCTTCAAGATATCCTCTTGCCCCACATAGTAATGCTCGATCTGAATCTGATGATATTAATATATAATTGAAAATTATACTCAAACCATCACCGCTTAATGCTATCGATTTGACCACCCTATTTTGCCAATTGTCAAAACAGCCATCCAGCCTGCCGATTCTCGATTCGCCGCATCGGCCAATAGGGGAAGTCCGTCAACATGGCGAAGGATTAAGTTTATCCCCTCCATCCCTCCATAGCACTGGAGAATCAGCAGAGCAGAGAGACTGGAGAGATGAAGAAGATAATAATCAAGGGCGCCCGGGAACACAACCTGAAGGATATCACGGTGGAGCTTCCCCGAGACAGGTTCATTGTCATCACCGGCGTCTCAGGCTCAGGAAAATCCACGCTCGCATTTGACACGATCTACGCTGAAGGACAGCGCCGCTATGTGGAGTCGCTCTCCGCATACGCCCGCCAGTTCCTGGGGCTCATGAACAAGCCGGATGTGGATTCGATCGACGGGCTCTCACCGGCCATATCCATCGAGCAGAAGACCACCTCCAAGAACCCGAGGAGCACTGTTGGGACGGTCACTGAGATCTACGACTACCTGAGGTTGCTCTACGCAAGGATCGGAATCCCCCACTGCCCAGAGCACGATATCGAGATCCAGTCGCAATCCCCCGAGAGGATAGCAGACAGCATTGCTAGCGACTCGGGACCTGTGACCATTCTCTCCCCGATAGTCCGCCAGAAGAAGGGCACTTACGGGCAGCTCTTCAAGGACCTCGACGGCGAGGGCTTCGCCCGCGTAAGGGTGAACGGCGAGATCCGAAGGACCGACGAGGAGATCTCCCTCGACCGCTACAAGAAGCACGATATCGAGGTCGTGATAGACAGGCTTGACCCGGCCGAGGATCGGGCGAGGCTCGTCGAGGCCTGCGAAAACGCTCTCGAAAGATCCGGAGGCCTTCTCGTTGCGATGGATTCGAGCGGGCATGATCGGCTCTTCTCCTCAAAGATGGCATGCCCCATCTGCGGAATCGCCTTCGAGGAGCTCCAGCCAAGGATGTTCTCCTTCAACAGCCCCTTTGGAGCGTGCGAGGCCTGCAACGGACTCGGGATCAAGATGGAGTTCGATTCCAGGCTGATCATCCCCGACGAGGAGAAGTGCATAGCAGACGGGGCGGTTGCCCTATACAGAAACGCGGTAGACGGCTGGCGAGGTCAACACCTGGGAGCGGTTGCAAAGCACTTCGGCTTCGATATATTCACACCCATAAAGGATCTCTCGAAGAGCCAGTACAACGCATTGATGTACGGATCCGATCGGCGCATCCGTTTCGACATGACCATGAAGAACGGGGATGCATTTTGGTCTCATGAGGGAGCCTGGGAAGGCCTCATCCCCCAGTCCGAGCGGCTCTACGCCCAGACGAAGTCGGACTACAGGCGAGAGGAGCTGGAGAAGTTCATGAGGGTTCTGCCATGTCCGAGATGCGCTGGACGGCGGCTCAAGGAGAAGGTCCTCGCAGTGAGGATCGAGGAAAAGTCCATCGTCGACGTGACCAGCCTGTCCATCTCCGAGTGCATGCAGTTCTTCGAAGGCCTTGCCATCTCCGATAAGGAGCGGGAGATAGCAGCCCAAGTCCTAAAGGAGATCCGCTCGCGCCTGGGTTTCTTGGAGCATGTCGGCCTCGGCTACCTCACGCTCTCTCGAAGCGCAGGCACTCTCTCGGGAGGAGAGGCCCAACGCATACGTCTAGCCACGCAGATCGGCTCAAACCTCGTTGGAGTCCTCTACGTGCTCGACGAGCCATCGATCGGGCTTCACCAGAGGGACAACGACCGTCTGATCAAGACGTTGAAGACGCTAAGGGATCTAGGAAACACGCTGATAGTGGTCGAGCACGACGAGGATACGATCCGCAGCGCAGACCATGTCCTTGACATCGGCCCAGGCGCTGGAATCCACGGCGGATGGGTGGTATCAGAAGGGACGCCGGAGGAGATCGAGAGCGATCCGAATTCCTTGACAGGCCAGTATCTCTCCGGCAAAAAGCGAATCGAGGTGCCTCGGAAAAGAAGGAAGGGGGACCATTTCATCCGGATCGAGGGTTGCCAGGAGAACAACCTGCACGATATAGACGTCTCGATCCCGATCGGAGTCTTCACTGCGGTTACAGGCGTCTCGGGCTCGGGCAAGTCGACGCTGATCCACGATACACTCTACAGGGCATTGATGGTAAGGATCAACAAGTCAAACGTCGTCCCCGGAAAGCACGGCAAGCTGAGCCTTGACTCGGAGATCGACAAGGTGATCGTCATCGACCAGAGCCCCATCGGTAGGACTCCAAGATCGAACCCCGCCACTTACACCAAGGTCTTCGACGCAATCAGGCAGGCTTATTCTGAGACGAAAGAGGCAAGGATCAGGGGGTATAAGGGTGGACGCTTCTCCTTTAATGTGAGAGGGGGACGCTGCGAAGCCTGTCAGGGAGAAGGGCTGATAAAGATCGAGATGAACTTTTTGCCGGACGTCTACATCGAGTGCGAGGAGTGCAAGGGCACCCGCTTCAATCGCGAAACATTGGAGGTCAAGTACAAGGGCAAATCCATCGCCGACGTCCTCGACATGACTGTCGAGGAGGCAAGGGAACACTTCGAGAACATCCCCTTCATAAGGAACAAGCTGGAGACGTTGGCGAGAGTCGGCCTCGGCTACATCAAGCTGGGCCAGAGTTCAACCACCCTCTCCGGAGGGGAGGCTCAAAGGATCAAGCTGACGAGGGAGCTCTCCAAGCGGGCCACGGGCCGGACGATCTACCTCCTCGACGAACCGACGACCGGCCTTCACTTCGACGACGTCAAGAAGTTGATAGCCGTCTTGAACGACCTCGTCGACAAGGGAAACACGATCGTTGTGATCGAGCACAACCTCGACGTGATCAAGTGCGCAGATCACATAATAGACCTCGGTCCCGAGGGCGGAGACGCCGGGGGGCATATCGTTGCAACTGGCACTCCAGAGGAGGTGGCCGAGGTCGAGACGAGCCATACAGGGAGGTTCCTGAAGTCGAGGCTGTTTCGGCCGGTTGCCCATAAGCAAGTCCCAGGAGCCGAACGCGCAATTGGAAAGAGCACTGCCCTCGCTTGCGGCGCTTGCAGCGAACGGTGCTGATGGAGGCGCCTTGATCCCCCGTCCATCAGACCATCTTATTAGAGATATGGCCAACCGATATAGCAATAGATGAGCGCAAAGGAACGGGATTTGGGTCCATGATCGAGATCGAGGCAGTGCCACACCTTCCAGGCTGCTACCTCTTCAAGGACGATCAGGGCACAGTGCTCTACGTCGGAAAGGCGAAGGACCTGAAGAGGCGCGTGGCCAGCTACTTCCAGAGGAGGGATCACGACCCCAAGACCGAGAGGCTGGTTGGGGCGGCAAAAAGCCTTGACTTCATAATCACAAACACCGAGGTCGAGGCGTTGCTTCTCGAGAATACGCTGATCAAGAAGCACTGGCCGAAGTTTAACATCTCCCTCAAGGACTCCAAGAGGTACGCCTGCATCCACCTGACCGACGACCCCTTCCCGAGGATCCGCATCGCGCGAAAGAAGGTCGGTGGTGGTTCCTTCTTTGGACCCTTCGTCTCCGCAAGGGAGAGGGACTACGTCTTTGCCGTCGTCAGGAAGACCTTTGGTCTAAGAACCTGCAAGAGGCTGCCGAAGAGGGCTTGCCTGCGCTACCACATGGGGGGATGCAGCGGACCGTGCATAGGCAAGATATCCGAGGCCGAGTACGGGGAGAAGGTGAGACGAGCCGAGTCAGTCCTGAAGGGAAGGACCTCTGAGCTGATCGAATCCATGAGGGAGGAGATGAAGGATTATGCAGCGAAGCAACAGTATGAATCGGCGGTTCCCCTTCGAGACGAGATAGCAGCGCTCGAGAGCCTTCAGGAGCGACAGCATGTGGAGAGGCGAAAGAGGTTCGATGAGGACATATTGAGCTTCATCGTCGAGGGTGGATCCGTCTACCTGATGGTCTTCAAGGTCTACAAGGGGACGCTCGAGGGAAAGGAGGACTTCGTCTTCGCCTACAACGAGAGCTTCCTTGAGGAGTTCCTCGTCCAGTACTACTCCGAGGCCGAGCCGCCCGAGGAGCTGATCGTCGCTGTTGCCTTGGATCCTGCCCTCGTGGAGTTCTTGAGCCAGATGAAGGGGAGACGCGTAAAGGTCACCGTCCCAAAACAAGGGGAGAAAAAGGAGCTCCTGGAGCTTGCACGAAAGAACGTGGAGATCGGCTTCTTCGGCGACCGGAGAAAGGTGGAAGCGCTCAAAGACCGGCTCTCGCTTCCCGGGCCGCCCAACGTGATCGAGTGCTTCGATATCTCACATCTCTCCGGAACATCGACCGTCGGATCGATGGTCCAGTTCCGGGGGGGAAGGCCGGACAAGAGAAACTACCGACGGTTCAAGATCACAAGCGTCGACGGGATAGACGATCTCGCATCGATCGCAGAGGTGGTGCGAAGGCGCTATGCCCGCCTGTTGGAGGAATCCCAGGAGTTCCCCGATCTGATCATCGTCGACGGAGGCGAGGGGCAACTCTCAGCCGCCGCGAGGGAGCTTACACGATTGAGGATTCGTATCCCGATCATCTCCATAGCGAAGAGGGAAGAGGAGATACACGTCCCGGGCCTCGACCACCCGCTGCCGATAAAGAGGGACGAGACCGCCTCCCTCTTCGTCCAGGAGATCAGGGACGAGGCACATAGGTTCGCGGTCAACTATAACCGCCTTCTTCGCAGGAAGGCGACGATATCGTAAGCTCTATACCCAAGCGGGGCCAAGGCACGCCCGTGAAAACGAAGGCCGAGAACCAGACCAGGCCCGAGCTGGAAGAGGCCTCGACCGACTCGCCGGGTCCCGGGGAGGATCTCCCATCCACAGAGCCCCCATATATCGGCCTCGTCAATGCAAAGGGCCGCCATCAAAAGCCGCCCGGATCGGGCATACCCAAAGATCGTAAGTTCAAGCTCTTCTCCGACTTTAAGCCGAAGGGATCCCAGCCGGAGGCAATCGAGAGGCTCGTCGAGGGCCTGGAAGGGGGAGAGAGGTTCCAGACCCTCCTCGGCGTGACGGGATCGGGCAAGACATATACAATAGCAAACGTCATCGAGAGGATCGATCTTCCAACGCTCGTCGTCGCTCACAACAAAACGCTTGCAGCTCAGCTCTTCAACGAGTTCAAGGAGTTCTTCCCTGAAAACAGGGTCGAGTACTTCGTCTCCTATTACGACTTCTACCAACCGGAGTCATACATCCCGTCGAAGGACCAGTACATAGAGAAGGATGCCTCCATCAACCCAAAGATCGAGGCGATGCGCCTTGCAGCCACTGCCTCCTTGATGTCAAGGAAGGACGTGATCGTCGTAGCATCGGTCTCCTGCATCTACGGCCTGGGAAACCCAGAGAACTACCAGAAGATGGGCTTCGAGCTGAAGGTAGGCGACCGCGCAACGAGGAGGGAGATCCTGGGAAGGCTGGTCGATATCCAATACGAGCGAAACGATATTGATCTTGCGCCAGGCCGTTTTCGAGTGAAGGGGGAGACGATAGACCTCGTCCCGGCATACTTCAACGATATCATAAGGATCGAGCTCTTTGGTGACGTTGTTGACCGCATCACCGAGATCGATAGGCAAAGCGGTAAAAGGAAGGAGGAGATGGACTACTTCTACGTCTACCCTGCAAAGCACTATGTGATCCCCGAGGAGGACAAGAAAGAGGCAATCGAGGCCATCCTAGAGGAGCTACAAAGGAGGCTCCCCGACCTCGGCCTTATCGAGTCCCATCGCCTCAAGCAGCGCACCCTCCACGACATAGAGATGATCCAGGAGACCGGAAGCTGCAAAGGTATCGAGAACTACTCCCGCCACTTCGACCACCGAAAGCCCGGCGAGAAGCCATACTGTCTCCTAGACTACTTCCCTTCCGAGTTCCTGCTCGTGATCGATGAGAGCCACCAGACCATCCCTCAGATCCATGGCATGTATAAGGGAGACCGATCGAGAAAGAAGAGCCTTGTGGACTACGGCTTTCGGCTTCCAAGCGCCTACGATAACCGCCCGCTCCGGTTCGAGGAGTTCGAAAAGTACATGAAGAGGGCGATCTTCGTCTCGGCAACCCCCGGGAGTTACGAGCTTGAGAGGTCGGCCCAGGTCGTAGACCAGATCATCCGCCCAACCGGCCTTCTCGACCCAATGGTGGAGGTCCGCCCAATCGAGTACCAGGTAAGGGATGCCATGCTGGAGATCGAGAAGGTCATCGAGAGGGGAGACCGAGCCCTTGTGACCACGCTTACGAAGAGGCTTGCAGAGGAGCTGACCGACTATCTCGCTCAAAACGGGATCAAGGCCCGCTACCTCCACTCCGACATAAAGACGATCGAGAGGACCGAGATCATCCGGGAGCTCCGCCTGGGAAGCTTCGACGTCCTCGTCGGGATCAACCTCCTCCGGGAGGGGCTCGACATCCCCGAGGTGGGCTTCATCGGGATACTCGACGCCGACAAGGAGGGTTTCTTGCGCGATGCAAAGAGCCTCATCCAGACAATCGGCAGGGCTTCCAGGAACTCCAACTCCAAGGTGATCCTCTATGCCGAGAGGATGACCGAGTCCATCATAAGGGCGGTCAGGGAGACCGAGGAGAGGCGGGCGATCCAGATGGCCTACAACGAGAGCCACGGGATCGTCCCAAAGACCATAATAAAGCCGATCAAGGAGAAGGTCGTGGATATCACCGATATAAAGCACATCCCAAGGTCGGACATCCCCAATGTGATGATCGAGCTCGAGGCGGATATGAGGGAGGCCGCAGAGAGGCTCGAGTTCGAGCGGGCAATCCAGCTCAGGGATACCATAAAGAAGCTCGATAGGGAGATGAGGGTGACGTAATGGGCGCGCGTCTTCCGTCGAATCATCCCTTTTGCCAAAGCTCGCGCATTCGCTGAAAATCCATGAATGCAGTGCTTGAGGTTGGCTCTGCAGATCTCCTAATCTTACCCCAGGCTGGTTCGTCCAGAGAGATGGCGATGCGATTGGCCGGGGGCTTCCACCGAACGAACCACCAACTTGAACTTTAGGAGACATCGGCAGCTGATCTATTGATTGACCGGACAAAGTGAGGAATTCCTCTTTTCGGAGACCGCTCGAAGAAGGCCCAAGGAAGGCGATTGCCATTTGGGATTACGGCTTGAGGCCTAGCGCCGGAGAAGAGCACCTCATAAGATTTTAAAATTCATTATATCAAATAGGCTATTATAATAGAATATTAATATATAATTGTATTATAAGAGATTTGCTTGTATAATTATTATCACAGCATATTAACCTCAAAAATATTTTTGTACAATTACTTATGTACATTAAATTTTTTACAAATATTTTTGTACAAACATATTATTTTGTAAAAGTATCTATAAAAGATAAGAGGATATTATCTAAATCATATCAGATATATGTTCGAATAAATATTGATTTATTATCTAGATATATAATAATAGTCCCGTATTTGTGCGAACAGCAGAGCATCCAAGAGTCGATAGATCTGCTCCCATAGTATATGTGTATTAGCAACTGACGGCCTCGAAAATCACCATTCTTGTGACCTCGCTTATTCCATATCATATAAGAATATGCCCCCTTCGCCGCGGATCCCCATCATGCACGAGATGAAAGGGTATCTTAGAGAGGATGTAGCGATGGGAGATAGGCGTATACACATAGTATGTATGAATGGGCTGACCCCAACGTATATATTTTCTTAATTTTATCTATTGAAACTTGACGGCAAAGGGCTACCCTATATCGCCCAGGAAAATATTTATAATTTATCGATTTAATATTCATTATCAGGCTGGAAGCATACGATGAGATTGGCCCAGTAACATGTTAAATATTTATATAATTTAAGTAATATTGGCATAGTATAAACACGAGATAAGTATTAAAGTAAATTTAATTTTAAAAAGTAATAATTATTAGTTACAGATCAATAGTACTTTTTTATTATATTCATTGCAATAGAGACTTATAAAAATAATCATATATTATAAAATGTTTTTAGAAATATATATTTTAAAATTTTAAAGAATATTTGATAGAAATTTATATTTATTTTAAATATTTGATTATATTAAGATTTATCATTTCCGTATTTCATCATACTCGCATAAGTGAGGACGAAAGTGAGGATAATCCCGCAAACGATGATCTGACCTTGAGCCCTTGCCAGCTCGATCTGATTGGAGCCCCCAGAGTGAATCCCCAAAAGTCCAGTTTCGAACGCCCCCAAGGCCCGATGATCGCAATCTGATTGGAGACCATGGAGCGAGTCCCTCCGGGTGGACGATTGAGTTCAGCAACATCAACTGGACTGAACCTCCCCCCACCTTCTCGAAAGGAGATAGAGATATCAAGGATTCACTAAGAATCCGGGATCCCTACGTCACATAGGGCGCCCAGGAACACGGAAAGACAGGCTTTGATCCTCAATATGGGGATCATGCCTGAAAGCATAAAAAACAGTGTGCAGTATGAGATTTTGATTCAAAAAAGCCCTCAGAAATCTTCAGGCCAGAGGCCAAGGGAATAGCGCTTCACGAGGGGGAAGAGATCGAGCCCAGAGAGGGCTCCATCAGTAGTAGTACCAGATGCTCATGTAGTCCTGTGGATCCTCCCCTCGCGCCTCCACTCGCCTGAGATATCCGAGAAGGGTTACGTCCGTGTATACATAGGGCTTTACGGGCATCACGTTCTTCTCCCATGGGAAGAAGGAATAAATCCTTCGGCCGTCGGATCGAATGGCTATTAGCTCATGGTTCTGCCAGGCGCGCAGATGGTCCTTTCCAAGGAAGGGCACGTTGAATACCGGCTCGTCCGTCCTGAAGATGCCGGGAAGCAGCCTTGCCTCCTCCTTTCGCTCCTGAAGGATCCTCGCTATGGGGACAGCGTACTCCTCCATCTCCGCCTTTCCTTTCATATTGAAGGTGTAGTATGGATCGATCCCGATATCCTTTATGGCAATCCTCAACGCATCCGTCTCGAACCTGCGACTGTTTGCGAAGGTGAAGACCTGCTGATTATATATCTGCATCCCTTCGAGCCTAATTCTCTTTGCGGCCTCCAAGGTCTCCGGAGTGATCTCATATGGATGCATGAGGTGGGTGACGACGCATATATTCCTCCTGCCCAGCTCATGGTAACTGGCCATGATCTCGCAGAGCTCCGGCGATATCCTTTGAGGCACGGTTACGATGGTCCTTGTGGCAACCCTTATGCTCCTCAGGTGGTCGATCTGCGATAGCCTTCTCAGTATGTCGTCTATCAAGCCGTCGTTCAAGACGAGGGGATCGCCGCCGGTTACGAGCACGTCCATCATCTCCTCGTGCTCAGCAAACCACCCAATGGCATCCTCGATCTTATCCCAAGAGGCAAGGGCCGAGGGCATGAAAGGCGATGTGATCTCCCAGTTCCTCTGACAGTACACGCATATCTGAGGACACGACTCGTAGGGCTTCATTATGGCCACCCTCGGATAGCGGCGGGTCACTAGGTCGACGGGAGATGTATCCGCCTCCCTCATGAAGTCGAATGCCCATCTGCGATCCGTCTTGTGTGCGATCATGTTCTGGACGTAAGCCAGGGGTGGGAATACCTGACATCTCACGGCATAGTCCATATCGCTCGGCTGTGGGTCCATCAGATGAAGGTAATGAGGCGTAACCCCGAAGGGGATCTGGTTCTCCATGGCGAGCTCAATCGCCTGGTGATGCTCCGGGCTGATCTCGATGATCCGCTCGATCAACTCCAGATCCTCCCTGTCCTTGAAGACGCATCTGTACTGCCATCTCCAGTCCAGCCAATCCTCGGAATCGGCCTCGAGAACCTCGAGGATCTTATCTCGGTTCTCTATTCGCCTCTTTGCCACATCGGGACGGAGGCCGCTTGGATATCTCCTGAGGAAGTGGTCCATCCTCTTCCCCATCCGATCGAGAAAAGAGGATCTATGAAGCGCGGCCTCCCTTCCCTCATACTTCTCATAATCCGGCTGCTCGATTCCCTTCATCAGCATCGAAGGGTATACATCTGCCTGGAACTTGAGGGCCTTGAATAGATGGACGAACTCCTCGATGAAATCCTCGGCCACATCGCACTCCCCCTCGACAGCGGCCGTCCAGAGGGGCTCCAGGGTGGAGAACTCCACCATAGACTCATATCGAGGGGATATTATGTTCTTGAGTGTCCTCACAGCCTCCTTGAACAATATATAGTCCCAGGACTCGGGAATGCTGATTCCCCTGAGGACCATCCACTCCAGGGACTCCAGATATCCTATTATCCTCTCCCTGGCTTCACTCAGGTTTGCGCTCTCCCTCAGAAGCACATAAATATCCGGCGCGGTATCCCAGCATTCCTTCCATCTCTCCGACATATGGGTGCATACATATCCTATGCTATTTATATCCATTTTGAGCTTAGCCCGATCCCGACTTCGTCGCCACCGGACGGATATCTGCCGGATGATCGGTTGGGGCATCGTTCCGGGCTTGGCCGCCGCTCGACATTTCCGAATTTTTTTGATCGATTTTTGAGGGCGAAGTGGAGGCTATAAATATGTGTACATTATGGGGGAATCGGCATGAAGGAGAAGATTGAAGAAATCGGGTCACGCGTTCGCGAATTCAGAGAACTGTCAAAGGTATCCGTCGAGGAGATGGCGGAGTACCTCAATGTCTCGATGGATACTTACTGCGGTTATGAGAGCGGCGAGTTCGATATACCCGCAAGCCTCCTGTTCAAGATAGGGCAGAAGTTCGACGTCGACATGGGCCTGCTGCTTACGGGGGAGGAGCCCAGGATGCGCATATTCACCGTGACGAGGAAGGGCGAGGGCGATGAGGTGGAGAGAAGGAGGCAGTACAGGTACCAGAACCTGGCTGGAAAGTTCATCCACAAGAAGGCCGAGCCCTTCATAGTCACAATTGAGCCCAGAACGGAGAAGCCCTCGGTCTACAGCCATCCCGGCCAGGAGTTCGACTACCTCTTGGAAGGTTCTATCAAGCTCTATATTCTCGATCATGAGATCGTCCTGAACGAGGGCGACTCGATCTTCTTCGACTCCTCCTACGGGCATGCAATGGAAGCCCAAAACGAGAGGCCGGCCAAGATGCTGGTTATGGTGATGTAAAGGAGGTGATGCAGTACGACTTCACTGCTTTCCGGGTTCGTTTCACGAACTGAGTTCGAGTCTTACGAGGATTTCAAGGACAACTTCAAGATAATTGTGCCAGAGAACTTCAACTTCGCCTACGATATCGTCGACGCCTACGCCAAGCTATCTCCGGAGAAGATGGCCCTGATATGGTGCAACGATGATGGGGAGGAGAAGTTTCTCACATTCGGCGATATGAAATACCTGAGCGATAAGGCTGCAAACTTCTTTTGCAACAGCGGGATTGGGAAGGGAGACGCGGTCATGCTCACGCTGAAGAGCCGCTACGAGTTCTGGATCTGCATGATCGGCTTGAATAAGATCGGAGCAGTCGCGATCCCATCTACGCATATGCTGAAGAGAAAGGAGATAGTCTATCGCATAAAGAAGGCCGATCTGAAGATGATCGTCGCAATCGAGAACGAAGGCGTCCCAGACGAGGTGGACGGCGCTCATGAGGAACTGGGGGAGATCCCACTCAAGAAGGCCTTCGTGGGTAGTAAAGAGAGGGATGGGTGGCTTGACTTCCGAAAGGAGATCGATGAAGCCTCTTGCGACTTTGCGAGGCCGGAGGGGGAAGAGGCCACCGAGAACGACGATATCCTCCTTGCGTACTTCACCTCCGGAACGACGGGCTACCCGAAGATGGTAAACCACGACCAGACTTACCCCCTGGGCCATATACTCACAGCAAAATACTGGCAGAACGTTCAAGACGACGGCCTTCATTACACGGTTGCCGATACCGGCTGGGCCAAGTGTGCTTGGGGCAAGATATTCGGCCAGTGGATAGCAGGCACTGCCATATTCGTTTACGATTACGATAGGTTCGATGCAGCGCGGATGATGAAGATGATGGCCAAGTACGGCGTCACCACCTTCTGCGCCCCCCCTACCATATTCAGGTTCATGATAAAGGACGATATGTCCAAGTTCGACTTCTCGAAGATGGAGTACGCCGTAACCGCCGGAGAACCCTTGAATCCCGTCGTCTATAATAGGTTTCTTGAGTTAACCGATCTCCGGCTCATGGAAGGATTTGGCCAGACCGAGACCGTGGTTGCCATTGCCAACTATCCATGGATGAACCCAAAGCCCGGTTCCATGGGCAAGCCCTCCCCCGGCTACGATGTCGTCCTCGTCGACAAGAACGACAAGGTCTGCGAGGTGGGAGAGGAGGGAGAGATAGTGATCCGAACGGACAAGGGAAAGCCGGTTGGCCTCTTCGTCGACTACCACCTCGATCCTGATAAGGTGAGAAACACCTGGCACGACGGCTATTATCACACGGGAGACACTGGCTGGATTGACGAGGACGGATATCTCTGGTTCGTTGGCCGAACCGATGATATGATCAAGAGCTCGGGCTACCGGGTCGGGCCCTTCGAGGTCGAGAGCGCCCTTCTGACCCATCCAGCAGTCGTCGAGTGCGCCATCACCGGAGTGCCGGACTCGCTTCGGGGCCAGGTGGTGAAGGCGACGATAGTGCTGACAAAAGGTTATTCTCCCTCAGATACCTTGAAAAAGGAGCTTCAGCAACACGTGAAGAGGGAGACCGCACCGTATAAATATCCACGGATCATCGAGTTCGTGGAAGAACTCCCGAAGACGATAAGCGGAAAGATCAGACGCGTTGAGATAAGGGATAAGGACAAGCCCTATCCTGTTATCAACAAGCTGGAGTGCAAGGCCTGCGAGAGATGCATACTTGCCTGCCCCGCAAACGTCCTCAGCCTGGGCGATGAGCTCAACGAGAGGGGATACCACTTTGTCGTCTACTCCGGGGAAGGGTGCATCGGCTGCGGCAACTGTTACTACACATGCCCCGAGCCCCTCGCAATAGAGGTACATATTCCATCCAAGGAGGAGGAGTAGATAGGATGCCAACTCAGCTCATTGAAGGAAATAGCGCAGTCATCGTCGGCGCCCTGTACGCCGGATGCGACTGCTTCTTCGGCTACCCCATAACCCCGGCAAGCGAGATCCTCCACGAGGCATCTCGCTTCTTTCCTAAATTGAATCGGAGGTTCGTCCAGGCCGAGTCAGAAGAGGCAGCCATCAACATGGCATACGGGGCCGCGGCGGCGGGCCATCGGGTTCTGGCAGCCTCCTCCGGCCCAGGCATGAGCCTCAAGCAGGAGGGAATATCCTACATGGCCGGAGCCGAGCTTCCCTGCGTTATAGTAAACATCAACAGGGCTGGCCCGGGCCTTGGAAACATCGGCCCAGAGCAGTCGGATTACAACCAGGCAGTGAAAGGGGGCGGCCATGGCTGCTATGAGAACATCGTCCTTGCCCCGAACTCAGTTCAGGAGATGTGCGACATGACGATGCTCGCCTTCGATCTGGCGTTCAAGTACAGGAACCCAACAATCGTCCTGGCCGACGGCGTCCTCGGCCATATGGTGGAGCCTTTGAGGTTCCCCGATAAGGCGATAGAGCATAGAATCGATGATTCATGGGCGGTAAGCGGGACGAAGGAGACGAGAGGGAACCTGATAACCTCGATCACCCTGGACTTCAATGAACTGGAGAAGCATAACCTCAACCTCCAGGAGAAGTTTCAGCGAATGAGGGAGAACGAGGTGATGTTCGAGGAGTACATGACAGAGGACGCGGATGTTGTCCTGGTCTCCTATGGCATAAGCAGCCGGATCGCAAGGTCCGCGGTTGACGCCGCACGCAAAGAGGGGATCAAGACAGGCCTCCTTCGGCCATTAACCCTCTATCCGTTTCCCAGCCAGGAGATCAAGGCCTTGTCGGATAGGGGCGCGAGGATGATCTCCGTTGAGATGAACGAGGGACAGATGAGGGACGATATACGGCTTGCCACGAACTGCGCCCCTGTGGAGCTCGTCTGCCGCTATGGAGGAAACCTGATAGCGCTCGGCGACGTTCTCGGAAAGATCAGGGAGGTGGCATAGGATATGGCGACAAAGGAGAAGATCATAGGAGGACATCCAGGGCTTTATGCCGAGTACCCAAGAAAGGGAGGATCGGCGCCGACTGCCACCCACTACTGCGCGGGTTGCGGCCACGGCATACTGCACAAGCTCATAGGAGAGGCCATGGCCGATCTCGATATCCAGGACCGCTCTGTCGTCTTAAGCCCTGTGGGCTGCGCCGTCTTCGCTTACTACTATTTTGATTGCGGCAATGTTCAGGCGGCTCACGGGCGCGCGCCTGCGATTGCAACCGGCATCTCCAGAGCAGAAGACCAGGCGATAGTGATCTCATACCAGGGAGATGGGGACCTCGCTTCGATCGGCCTCAACGAGACTATCCAGGCTGCCAATCGAGGCGAGAAGATGGCGGTCTTCTTTGTGAACAACACAGTCTACGGCATGACCGGAGGGCAGATGGCCCCAACAACCCTCATCGGCGAGGTGACGGCCACATCGCCCGCCGGGCGCGATCCAATAGAGGCAGGCTATCCCATCCATATCTGTGAGCTATTGGATACGCTGAAGGCGCCGGTCTACATCGAGCGAGCCTCCCTATCCAACTCCAATAAGATCCGAAAGGCAAGGCGAGCAGTGAGAAAGGCCCTCCAGATCCAGAAGGAGGGCAAGGGCTATGCCTTCGTCGAGCTCCTCGCCCCTTGCCCCACCATCCTCAGGATGGATGCTCGAGGAATCGAGCGCTTCATCAACGAGGAGATGGAAAAGGAGTTCCCGCTAAAAAGGTTCAGGGATAGGTCGAACGAGGCCTCGCCCTTAATCCGGCCAAGGAGTATCGTCTCGAAGGATGCCCTGGACAACGCGTTTGGCCTCGATCACGGGGAGACGATAGACGTCCTCCCCGACCCGACGTTCCAGCAGAAGGGCGTCAAGATCGCAGGCTTCGGCGGGCAAGGGGTTCTCAGCATGGGGCTTGCACTCGCCCAGGCAGCCAATCTGGCGGGGCGTTTCGTCTCTTGGTATCCGGACTACGGGCCTGAGCAGAGGGGGGGCACCTCCAACTGCTCCGTCGTCATCTCCGGCGAGGCCATCGGCTCTCCCGTCGTCGACAGCCCCGATATCCTCGTGGCCTTCAACAAGCCCTCCCTCGACAAGTTCGCACCGAATGTTCGGCCCGGAGGATTGATCATCTACGAGGCTTTGGCAGGCGAGTTCCAGCCGCCGGAGGGGGTCGTCGCAGTCGCCTTGCCCGCAACCCAGATGGCCACGGAAATGGGGGCCGAACAGGCAGCGAACACCGCAATGCTAGGCGCGCTTATGGGCAGAGGAGACCTCGGAATCACACGCGAGTTCTTCGGCCGCGCCTTCGAGCATACGTTCGCGAAGAAGCCAAAGCTGATTCCCCTGAACCTGAAGATCCTCGATGCAGGGGCTTTTGCGGCTCTTGAGAGGTAAGGGGCAACGGGCCCCTCCTTTACATTTATTTTAGAGATCTACACCGCCCTTCCCTCATCAAATCATGCGCATCGCAATGGTTTTAAATAGATAAAGACCATAATAAAAGAGAAGAGTAACAAAGGCGGTGAGTGGGATGGAGAGGAGCTTTTCGATCAAAAAGGAGTTGGTATGGGGCTGGAATGCCTTGAGGGCGAACCTATCGATATTGATGACGATCTTTATCGCCTTCATCATTATTCATGGCATCTTAGGCTATCTGGCTGCGCTTGCCTCCACGAAGCATATAGGGCTTACAATCGCAGTAGGATTAGTCCAGTATATCGTCTCAGCGATATTAACCCTGGGCCTCATAAAGATTGCATTGAAGATATGCGATGAAGCGATCCCAGACACGGGCGACCTATTCAGCAGCTATCCACTGGTCATAAATTATATAATAGCGAGCATATTGTATGGTTTGATGGTGATTGTGGGGCTCATCTTCCTGATAGTGCCGGGGATCTACCTCGCAATCAAGCATCAGTTCTACACATACTTGATAGTGGATAAGGGGATGGGTCCGATCGAGGCGATCAAAGAGAGCGGCCGCATCACCAAGGGAGCTTTGTGGAACCTGCTGGGATTCGTTATAATCGTAACCCTATTGGGAGCCGGAGGGTGGATCGTAGGCCTTGGCCTCATGATGGCGCTTGGCATGGGATCTAGCGGATCGACTGGAGCTTGGATCGTAATAGCCATCATCGTCCTGGCCTTGATCGTCTACTTTGTCGCCCTATCTCTGACGGCCTGGCTTGCGATAGCCCATATCTACAGGACTCTTGAGAGGCAGCTCGCCGATCTTCCGGAGTCAGCCGCTACTCAGGCTGAGTAGAGCAGATCTCTGCGAGATGCCGCCTGAATGCTGCCTCGGCCTCTCCGTCGCGGAGATGGCTTGACGCCACGACGGCTGCCTCAAGCCAGCGGGTCATAAGCTCGGGCCTGCCCTCCAGATAGCAGCCAGGGCGGGCAAGCGACCATGCGTAGAGGCAGACCATCCTGCTTGCGTCCTCGTCTGCCTCCATAGCCATGCAGGCCCAGTCCATGCCCGCGATCATTCCCTCCCCCTCGATCAAGAGCGCCTCACAATTTTCGGCATGCTGCATGGCATAGGCTAGATAGAGGCTTGCAGCTCTACGAAGGTGAGCTTGCATCTCATCGGGACCTGAGCGAAGGATGACGTATCCTCGCACCTCTTCCGGCAGGCTGTAGCGATTGATCGAGGGATCTTCGCCAATTGCAGCCTCCAGTAGGGAGAGTTCTCTCAGCTCCTCCAGATCGATCGACCATCTCCGAAGCCCAGGGTCCTTCTCCGTCATGGGAACGATTGCTATCTTCTCGACAGCCCAGCGGGGAAAGGATGGCGGGAGAGCTGCCAATCGATGCAAGAGCTCCCTCTGGTCAACGCCTATGCCATCGTAGAGGGAATCGATCGACTCCTGAGAGAGGGTCAAGCCCAGGTCACCTCCACATCGTCAGGCCTGTACAATGGAATGACCTTCGACTGCTCGATGGGCGTTACAACCCCGCTCTTGAGCATGATAAGACCAGTGTAAGCGATCATGGAGCCGTTGTCCCCCATGAACCTTTTGTCCGGCAGGAAGAATCGAGCCCCCCTCTCCCGGCACATGAGATCGAGCATCTCGCCCAGACGACGATTCGCCCCAACGCCGCCGACGAGAAGAGCCTCCTCCTTCTCCGCATGGGCCATGGCCCTCTCGGTCACCTCGACGAGCATCGCAAAGGCGGTCTCCTGGAGGCTGTAGCAGACGTCGGCCAGCTCGTGCGCTCTTGCGGCCTCCGTTGCAGCGGTTGCAAGCCCCGAGAAGGAGAAGTCCATCCCCTTGACGGTGTAAGGAAGGGGGATATACCGCTTCGAACTTCGTGCGAGCTCCTCGATCTTGGGGCCGCCTGGATGCGACAAGCCGACAGATCTTGCGAACTTGTCAAGCGCATTTCCAACGCTTATGTCGAGCGTCTCTCCGAATATCCGATACCTGCCCCGGCGCAGAGCTAGTACCTGGGAGTTACCTCCGCTCACGTAAAGGATTGCCGGATCCCTGGAGCCGGTCCGCCACTTTCCAACCTCGATATGGGCTATGCAATGGTTGACGCCTACAAGTGGCAGATCGAAGCGTTGCGCAAGCGCCCTCGCTGCAGTCGCAACGGTCCTCAGACAGGGCCCAAGCCCCGGCCCCTGTGAGAACGCAATAGCCTCCGGCATCTTATCAATCTCCCTCGCCTTGCTCAGAACCGATCCCACGACCTTCGCCATATGCTCTGCATGATGCTGGGCTGCCTCTCGAGGATGGATGCCCCCCTTTGCCGGCACATAAGTGGAGTGATCCTCCGCGATCACATCGTGCTCATCTACGAGGGCTGCGCTTAGGTTCCATGCCGTCCCCTCAAGCCCGAAGACGATCATCGCTCAATCCCCATCAAATGTAGCCCTGCAAGATGGTTCCATGCTCCCCATTCAAGCCGAAGGACGATCATCGATTCATCCCCATCAGATGTAGCCCTGCCCGATGTCTCGCCTGTACCTCATGCCGTTGAAGCGGATGCGACGGATGTTCTCGTAGGCCATGTCCCGCGCCTCGCCAAGGCTTGCCCCCCTGCCAACCAGGGTCAGCACGCGGCCGCCGGTCGTAAATATCCTCTTGTTGCCCTTCGAGTCGAATCCATTTGCGGTCCCGTTGTGGTAGACTATGGCGCCAGGGCCGACCTTATCGAGCCCGAAGATGGGCATATTGGTGTAGTGCTCGCCCGGATAGCCCGGCCGCTCCTCCCCGCCCCCGCTCGATAGCGGCTTGATCACCCTTCCGCTGATCGCGCATACGCCAACGCAGAAGTCCCTGCTCCACGCAAGCTCGATCGATCCTAGATCCCGGTCGAGGATGGCCTCCGAGAGGAGGTAGAAGTCGGTCTCCAGCCGGGGAAGGATTACCTCGGCCTCGGGATCGCCCAGGCGGACGTTGATCTCCAGCACATAGGGCTCCCTCTCCCCGTCCTCCAGAGAGATCATGAGCCCGAAGTAGATCAGGCCCGTATACTCGATCCCCCTTCGGAGCAGGCCGGTTATGGTCGGCCTTGCGATCCTGTCCATGATCTTATCCCGCAGTTCGGCGTCCAGCCATGGATGAGGGGAGAAGCCGCCCATGCCCCCAGTGTTTGGATTGTGATCGATTGTAGGATTTCCGGAGAGCCGGTTGAAGAGTCGTATTGCGACCTCCTCATTGGGCGAGAAGGCCTGCTTGTAGTCCATGGCGGACTCCAGGGGAAGGATCGAATTCCCATCGGTCATGGCGAAGAACATGAGCTCCCTTCCGTAAAGCCTTCTCTCGATCACCACGCGATCCCCGGCCTGGCCGAAGAGCCTCGGATCGACCATGATCCTGTCCACGGCCGAGAGCGCCTCCTCGCGGGAGCTGCAGACGATTGATCCCTTGCCCGCGGCAAGGCCATCGGCCTTCACGACGAGGTTCTCCCCCGGGTTCTGGAGGTAGAACTGGTCCACGAACTCCCGAGCAGCCGATGGATCATCGAAGTTCCTGTAGGCGGGAATTGGAACTCCCATATCCCGAAGGAGGTCTTTCGCGTAACACTTGGACCCCTCCAGAATCGCTGCAGCCTTTCGAGGGCCAACTATCCTAATTCCCGCCTCCTGGAAGATATCGACCATCCCATCGGAGAGATATCCTTCCGGGCCAACAAAGGTCAGGTCGATCTCCTGCCCCTCCGCGAACTCCAGAAGTTGGGGGGTAGTTCTTGGGGCGGCGCCCTCCACCGCCAAGCGACACTTATCCATCGTTGCGCTGCCGGCGTTTCCCGGCGCGACGAAAACCTCCTTCACTTGACCGCTCCTCGCAAAGGCGTGGGCTATTGCATTCCCCCGACCTCCCGAATCAACAACCAGAACCTTAGCACCGGACATGGGAACTCACGCGGCAACCCTTCTTGGATGACTATAGATAAGCATATTTATAGATCGTATCCCCCCATTAGCCCCTTGAACATGCCAGATATCCATAGCAATGGACGGGAGTCCCAGCGGCGAATCGATCCGGTTCCAGGGGACCTATATGGCCATTCGGATATGCATAAAGACATAGAGAGAGCCAACAGGTGATGGGTGAGCTATGTACTCTGAAGAGATTGTGCTTAACAAGATTCGTGATAACAACGTGGAGTTTGTGAGGCTACAGTTCACAGATATCCAGGGAATAGTAAAGAACGTTGCCATTCCAGCCAACCAGATGGGAAAGGCATTGAAGAGCGGAATCTCCTTCGATGGCTCATCCATCGAGGGCTTCGCGAGGATACAGGAGTCAGACATGGTTCTGAGGCCTGATATTCAGACGTTCAACATCCTTCCATGGAAGGCTCGCGACGGAACAAGCGTTGGCAGGTTCATCTGCGATGTACATCATCCAAGCGGCAAGCCCTTCGAGGGCGATCCCAGAAACGTCCTCAAGAGGGCGCTTGCCCAGGCCAGGGAGATGGGATTCGATATGAACGTGGGGCCGGAACTGGAGTTCTTCCTGTTCGAGAAGCAGAACGGCTCGGCGACAACGCCCCACGATTACGGCGGCTACTTCGATCTGGGCCCAGTCGACCTCGCGGAGGACATCAGAAGGGAGATCGTAAAGGCACTGATCTCCATGGACTTCACCATAGAGGCCTCCCATCACGAGGTGGCGCGCGGCCAGCACGAGATCGACTTCCAATACGACGACGCCCTTCGAAACGCCGATAAGGTTGTGACGTTCAAGTATGTGACCAAGACCATCGCCATGAAGGAGGGGCTGCGAGCCACATTCATGCCAAAGCCGGTCTATGGCGAGGCAGGATCGGGGATGCATACCAATATATCGCTCTTCCACGGCGGGGAGAACGCATTCTACGATCCTCAGAAGCCCATGAACATCAGCGACCTTGCTCGGTACTTCGTAGGAGGAATGCTGGAGCACGCGATGGCAATTACAGCCGTTGCCAATCCGCTCGTCAACTCATACAAGCGCCTGGTATCGGGCTTCGAGGCTCCTGTATACATAAGCTGGTCAGGACCCAACCGTTCATCCTTGATCAGAATACCATCGGGCCGAGGCCTCTCCACCAGGCTTGAGCTCAGAAGCCCGGATCCATCCTGCAATCCATACCTGACCTTCGCCGTTGTACTGGCGGCAGGTCTCGATGGAATCAAGAGAGGGCTCGATCCAGGCGATCCGATAGACTTGAACGTCTACGAGCTCTCTCCTGCCGAACGCGAGGCCCTGGGAATAGGGCTCTTGCCATCGAGCCTCAAGGAGGCCCTTGAATGCCTCTCAAAGGACTCGGTCATACGCCAGGCCCTTGGCGAGCATGTATTCGCCAACCTCGTCAGACTGGGAAGGCTGGAATGGGATATGTACAACGAGCAAGTTCACCCCTGGGAGATCGAGAGGTATATAAACATCATATGAGTGGATCGGATCCTTCAGGATCGATCCTTCTTTTTTCAACAGCCGGAGAGGCTCTCCAGGGAGGCCGTCCGAAAAACTTATAAATACCTTCTGCAGAGTACGGGCCGGGCCGGTAGCTTAGTCAGGCAGAGCGAAAGGCTCTTAACCTTTAGGTCGGGGGTTCAAATCCCTCTCGGCCCGCTTAAGGGGCTGTGGCCTAGCCAGGTAGGGCGACGGGCTCCAGCGGTATATTGATGATGAGCAACGGGTCTGCTGAGGCCTCTCGACGGGGAGGTCGTTGATGATCCGTTGGAGCACTGAGATGAGGTTCCAGCCGATCTGGGCTGGATTTCAGTATCGGAGAGACCCGTCGATCGTGCGTTCGAATCGCACCAGCCCCACGTATTTTTCTGAGAGGAGACCTTAAATAATTCGTCTTCCTTTCTGCCCCCCATGTACAGGGAGATCACCACCAAGTGCTGGTCAATTCGCGAGGTCAATAGGAACCTCATGGATAGGAAGTCCCTCGTGGATCACTCTATCAGATACCTCAAGAAAGCCACCACGGAACTGGCGACGATGCTCAACGACCAAAACGCACGTGAACCGGGGGAGATAATCCAGGTGACCGATGGCCAGGGCAAGACCAGGAGCTTTACCATCGACGAGGTGGCGGTGATGCTCAAGGACGTGAAGAAGATAGTGGAATTGAACCTCATCGATAACATCGATCGCTGGGCCCATGAGAAGATTAGACCGATCATCTAGGGCTTGAGGTCCCCCACGACAACCGCATACCGCCCTTGAACGGATGATCGGCGCCTCAGAACTCATAGGGCTCATCATCCCTTCAGGCTCATCGCTCTCATCATAGGCGCCATAGACGGAGACAACCGCCAGCATATTAAGCACACTACGCAACCGACCTATTGAATGAGGATGGGCGTCCATGTATCGATCGCCGGATCGATCGATAAGGCGGTCGACAGAGCGTTGGAGCGAGGATGCGATGCATTCCAGATATTCTCCCGCAACCCGCGAGGCTGGAAGGCCAAGGATATCTCACCCGAGGTCGCATCGGCCTTCGCACGCAAGCTCGAGCGCTCAAAGATGACACCAGCTGTCGACCATATGCCATACCTTCCCAATCTGGCAAGCCCAAAGGAGGATGTCTTCGAGAGGTCGGTCGAGGCCTTGATAGGTGAGCTCGAAAGATGCCGTCTATTGGGAATACCATATCTCGTCACCCATCTGGGAAGCCATCTGGGGCAGGGTCGCGAGGCTGGGTTGCAGAGAGTCGTCTCTGCGATATCAAAGGCCCCGGACTTTTGCAAGACGATTATCCTCCTCGAGACGACCGCTGGAACCAAGAACAGCATCGGAGGGGTATTCGAGGATATCGGGGAGATCCTGGAAGCCCTGGACCGCGACGACGTCGGAGTGTGTCTCGATACCTGCCACATCTTCGCTGCCGGCTATGAGGTCAGAACGGAGGATGGATTGGAGATTACGATGGAGCGTTTCGACGACTGCATTGGCCTTTCCAGGCTGAAGCTCATCCATCTGAACGACTCCAAAGGGGGCCTCGGCTCGCGAATGGACAGGCACGAACATATCGGACTTGGGCAGATCGGGGAAGAGGGCATTCGATCCATCCTCCGCCACGATGCCATAAGGCGCTGTCCTGCCATTCTGGAGACTCCAGTTGACGAGAGAAGGGATGATCGAGGAAACCTGGAGGCAGCGCGAGGCCTCTTGCCCTCATAGGCCGATATCGTCTCGATCTCGATCTGGATCCTAGGCCGCAATCTCGAAGAGGTTCTGTACAACCAACAACAAGGCATCGCTGGATATGGGCTTCACCAAATATGTGTTTGCCCCGAGATCGTAGCTCCTCTGTATATCGTCATCCATATTCGACGAGGTCAGCATCACGACGAAGATCTCATCGAGCCGCTCGTCCTTCTTCAACCTTCTGAGGAGTTCCATCCCCCCCATCACAGGGAGGTTGATATCCAATAATAGCAAGTCCGGCAGATCCTCTCCGGCATCTGCCACTCTGCATAGGGCCTCCAATGCCTCCTGGCCATCCCCAGCAGTCTTAAGCTTTGAGTCCAGCTTGCAACGCCGAAGCACCTTCTTCGTCAGGTAGACGTCCTCTGGATTGTCCTCAACCAGCATGATCTTGATATCTCGATGCTCCATCTTCTCTTCACCAACTATGACGAGGGCATGGCCATCTCCCGTTCGGCCAAGCCAGGCGTCCTCAGAGACTCAGTACTAACAACAAAAATACTTTTCCCATTGACAACGACGATTGTCCATTCGCGAGCATCAGCGGGGAATTATCCTCGGGTCGACCGAGGATCGAGATAAAAGTGCCACGCGGCTCAAGGGCACATCTGCCACCATCTCATACCCGAGATGAGCTGCGAGCTTTCCGGAAAACTCCATAATCTCACCATGGCCCGGCATCGATTCCCTCTCCAAACGGTCGCGGGAACGTCCCAAGTGCATATATGCCTTCACCTCCACGAAGTCAGGCCGTGCAGTCTCCAGGAGCTTCGCGAAGCCCTGGTAATCCTCGATATTGTGGTTTCTCGCAAGCGTCAGCCGCACGACCGTGCGGCTTGGGTGATCACTGATCAAGGAGAGGCTCTCAAGTATCTTATCCCAAGTATCCTCTCGAGGATTGGAGACCCGACGGTGATGATCCCTATCGATTGCGTTCAGGCTGACGTAGAGCTGGGTTGGCCTGACCCTTGCCAGCACATCCGGATGGCTTCCGTTGCTCACAAGAAAGGAGGTCATGCCCCTCCTATTGATCTCCTGTATCAGGCGATCGAGATGGGGGTAGAACGTGGGCTCTCCCATGAGCGATATGGCCACATGCGCGGGATGGCGTGCTTCCTCCAGCCGGGCCATATCGACAACTGGCGATCCGCCATAGCCCGAGATGAGCTTCATCTGTTCTCGAAGTATCCCGTCCAGCAGCTCGTCAGGCTCCAGCCATTCGCCGGGAAGGGGGATATTATCGTCAACAGGCCGCCAGCAGTGGAGGCAGAGATGGTTGCAATGGAGCGTAGGCGTCATCTGGACGCATCGATGGCTGGATATGCCGTAGAAATGGTGCTTGTAGCACTGATCGCCACCCCTCAGCGAGCGGTTTAGCCAGAGGCAGGGCTTAACCGCCGCGTGGCCGAACAGGTGGTACCCCTGCTTGGATAACGATTTCAGGGTTGGATCTGCCTGATTGCTCATCGGCCTTTATGGGGCATGTTAGGGCTATAAGATTGTCGGGCAGCCGACCACGCGAAAAAGGGCACGATTCTCAGCTGCAAGAAGATGTCCAGAGCCCCCCTCGCCAGCTCGCCGAGCCCTTCGCCTTTGCCTTGCCTCCAGGCTGGCTACCCATCTTATGGTGGAGATAGACAGCATCATCCTTCTTCATAGAGAAGCACCATATCCCTTTCCGCATACGGCCGGATATATGGACTGAGGGCGCTCTCGCTGATGAGCTCCACCTTTCGGCCTAAAATCCTGCCAAGCTCCTCTTCCAACCCAAACCACCTCAGCCCAAGGGCTGGCCTTTCGCCGGGCGGCAACAGATCCACGAGGATATCGATGTCGCTCTCGTTCGAGTAGTCGCTTGCTGAGATAGGCAGCCCCCAAGGCCCAGGCCCCACAACTCACCCGATCCGCAAGCGCCGCCGGAGGGGGAATCCGGCAGGGGCTCCTTTAGGGATCGCCGCCTGCATTCTCGCTGTAGGACCCGCGTGTTACCCACTCCATAAACCAAGGATATTTTTATAAATAGAAGTCTATATTTAATTTCATGAATAATCCTATTTCTTGCCGTTCTATCCAGTCTAGTTTTTGATATTGACAGCAAAAGCTATATATGAAAATGATGAATGAACTATATGAGGAGGTATCAGCATCATAAAGCAATCAAGTTTGATGATAGTTTTTTTGGTTTTTTCATTTGCCATTATCGCCTCTGAGAGCTTTGCGGAAGGGATTAATGATGATTCTGCGAGTGCATCAGGGGCTTTAGCAGCTGCACAGAGCCAGTCAGTCAGCCAGATATTAACAGCCGACGATAAGAGCCGCTCCGGCACCGGATCGGCGGAAAGGTCGAGTCTTGAGATGGTCACGAACAGAAGAAAGGTCTTAACGGAGAGCTCCACTCTGGCCGATTTGGCATGCGAGGATGTCGTATCTCCCCAGCAGGAGAGCGTTTTAGTTGTTCAGGCTGCAAATGGTAAATCCAGTGCATCCGCAACTCAGCAGAATGACTCAGGCTGCGAGAACCAGGAGATCGGCCTGAGCTATAAGGACTCCATGCAGTGCTGGCCTGAGGTCGCACAGCCGCCAAAAGGCTCTCCGAATATCGTATTCATCGTGCTTGACGACGTTGGATATGGCCAGATAGGCTGTTTCGGCGGGCCGATCCAGACCCCCAACGTCGACCGGCTGGCAGAAGGCGGACTGCGGTACAACAACTTCCATGCCACGGCAATGTGCTCGCCCACCCGGGCATGCCTTCTCACAGGCAGAAACCACCACTCCGTGGGCATTGGCGCGATTGCAGACATGCCGACAGGCTATCCCGGATACAGCATGAACCTCTCGAAGAATGCAGCCACAATGGCTGAGATGCTCAGGGTTAACGGCTTTAGCACCTATGCCGTTGGCAAATGGCATCTTGCGCCCGGAAATGCCCTCACTGCCATAGGGCCCTTCGATAACTGGCCGACAGGCAGGGGATTTGAGAAGTACTATGGAGTTCCAGGACACGAGACCAACCAGTGGTATCCAGACCTCGTCAGCGGGACGACGAGGGTAGACCCGCCGGCAACGCCTGAAGAGGGCTATCACCTCTCAGAGGACCTGGTAGACCAGGCGATAGGGTTTATAAGCGACGGACAGGCTGTGCGGCCAAAAAGGCCCTACTTCATGTATCTGGCCTTCACTGCCGGGCATTCTCCTCACCACGCCCCCCAGGAGTACATAGACATGTATGCAGGCAAATTCGATCAGGGCTGGGATGCGGTCAGGAATGAGACGCTCGCCCGGCAGAAGGCTATGGGCATTGTGCCCGAATATACAGAGCTTCCTGACAGAAACCCAGGCATACCGGCATGGGACAATCTCAGCGCCGATCAGAAGAGGGTCTATGCCAAGGAGCAGGAGGTATACGCAGGCTTCCTGACCCACACCGATGCCCAGATCGGCAGATTCCTGGACTATCTGGATGACACAGGCCAGCTCAACAATACGATGATAGTCTTCGTATCCGATAACGGTGCAAGCATGGAGGGTGGAACCAATGGAACCTCGAACTTCTACTTATACATGAACGGCATTGAGGAGAACCTGACATCTCTGCTTTCCCATATCGATGAGCTGGGAGGGACGAAATCGTACCCCCATTACGCTATGGGATGGGCGATGGCAGGGAATACGCCCTTCAAGAGGTACAAGCAGAACACCCACGAGGGCGGAATCCGGGACCCCATGATCATCTACTATCCGGCGTTGATAGAGGATGGGGGAACGATAAGGGAGCAGTACACCCACGCCATTGACGTCGTGCCCACGGTCCTTGAAGTCCTGGGCCTGGAGGCGCCGGAGATCTACGACGGCTATGCTCAAAAGCCCATCGAAGGCGTAAGCTTTGCAGAGAGCCTCTCCGACCCGGATGCAGAGACTGGCAAGTACATACAGTACTATGAGATGATAGGCAACCGGGCTCTATGGTACAAGGGCTGGAAGGCCACAGCATTCCACCGGCCGTCATCGGGAGGCGACTTCGTCAACGACACCTGGGAGCTATACAACACCACAGAAGACGTCTCAGAGGTCCATAACCTCGCATCCGTTTATCCCCAGAAGCTGCGGGAGATGATAGAGCTGTGGTTTGACCAGGCGGGAAAGTACGATGTGCTGCCTCTGGATGACCGCACTCATGCCAGGGTCTCACCATTCCATATAACCGGCGTCTTCACATTCTACTCCGGCACGGAGAAGATCCTCGATCCAATGATACCCGATACCAAGGATAGATCCTACAACATCACGGCTTATGTTGACATGCCCGAGTCGGGCGCAGAAGGAGTGCTCTTCTCCGTAGGCGGGCGCTTTGGCGGTCTCTCTCTCTTCATCAAGGACGGGCATCTCGTCTATGAGTATAATGCCATAGGACTGCGGCACTACAATGTCGTATCCGACTGCGAAGTCCCGACTGGCCCATCGGTTCTGAAGATGGCCTTCGAGAGGACAGGCAGCCACAGAGGCACCTCCACTCTGTACATCAATGGAGCGAATGCGGGCAGCATCGATGTCGCAACGCAGTCTGCGACCTATTCATTTGAGGAAGGCCTTGAGGTGGGCCGCGACCCCCAGACGCCTGTGACCGATAGCTACGAGAGCCCGTTTGAGTTCAACGGGACGCTGGAGAAGGTGGTGCTGGAGGTAAAGGAACTGGAGCAGAATGCTTGAGACTTGGGCTTGAGAATATCGAATAACGGGCCGCGGCTTGGTGCCGGGGCCTAAAGACATTTTTTTGCGAGAGTCCTATCCCGCGCATTATTCAACGTATCGATTGTAAGCCCCCGGCCCTCATCCTCCCTCCACGATTGCAATCTCCTCCTCGGTCAGGCCGTAGAGCCGATAGACCACCTGATCGATCAGCCGGTCGGTCTCCTCGATCCGGGCGATGAGGGGGCAAGAGGATCTCCTTGGAGTCCTCGAACTCCCGGCGCAGCGACTCCTGGAACCTGCGGCGGGATGCGTCCTCCGCAAGCCGCCGCTTGTTCTTC
>CAZWDT010000033.1:27048-32499 GCA_964632755.1 uncultured Methanotrichaceae archaeon | reverse complement strand
ACGGGCTGTATCCAGCCTTTAAAAAGGCGGGGATTAGCCCTGATTTCGTCCTAAATTGCTGTAAATCGAGCTGATTCTTCTAAGAATATCGATAGGCTGCGGCGCTACCTGGCACGTCCGGCGAATCAAATTACAGCAATTTCGGCATGCTGCCTATTATATCTATCTTGATGTGATGCGGAGGTCTCTCTAAATCCTCTGAATATCTTCGCTGAATCGGAGACATTGGACTTATTTTGGCTACAATTACCATCGCATCAATCGTTACCGCTCTTAAATAACTCGAATGCTCGATCAACCGGTCAGCAAATGGCATGATTATAAATATATAATATATTCAAAGTAACAAGATAGTGCATTTTATGTCGAAAAAATTCATAAATTATTGCTTTTTATTACAACGTAAAGCCTTATATAGACGGGCGACTTGCTAATTTAAATAAGGCGATGACAATGCATCATTTGAAGAGAAAAACACTGCCGTTCACATCCATCGTTGGTCAGTACGACATGAAGTTCGCCCTGATCTTAAACGCTATAAATCCCCGCATAGGCGGAGTGCTGATCCGGGGTGACAAAGGCACCGCCAAATCAACCGCCGTGCGGGCCCTGGCCGACCTACTCGAGAATATACTTGTGGTGGAGGATTGTCCCTTCAACTGCGATCCCGCCAATCCGGATTCGATGTGTGATCTGTGCTTTGAGAAAAATGATAAAGGCCAGATAAGGGCAGTGGAGAGAAAGACGCCGGTTGTCGATCTGCCGCTAGGGGCAACCGAGGATAGAGTTGTCGGCTCTTTGAACGTGGAGCGGGCCATCAAGGAGGGCATCAAAGCCCTGGAGCCGGGAATCCTGGCCGCCTGCAACCGGGGCATACTCTACATAGACGAGGTCAACCTCCTGGATGATCACGTGGCTGATGTTCTGCTGGATTCCGCCGCCATGGGCGTGAACTTCGTTGAGAGGGAAGGCGTGTCTGTGGCCCATCCCGCTCGCTTCATCCTGGTAGGGACCATGAACCCAGAGGAGGGCGAGATCAGGCCGCAACTGCTGGACCGGTTCGGGCTGCAGGTGAGCGTCGTGGGAATAGATGATGTGGAGCAGAGGATGCAGATCGCCAAGATGGCGGATGCATTTGATGTCGATCCGGAAGGGTTTGCGATAGAACACCAGGCCGAACAGGATCAGATGAAAGAGGCGATCGCCAAGGCGAGGGAGATGCTAAACCAGGTGACCATGAGCGATGACCTGCTCCGCACCATTGCCACCACCTGCATAGATCTAGGGGTCAAGACGCACCGGGCAGAGATCGTGATCTCCCGAACGGCCAAGACGATTGCCGCCTATGAGGGAAGGGGCGAGGTCCTCCCCAAAGATGTCAAGAAGGCCATGGAGTTCGCGCTTGCCCACCGCATGAGGAGCCGGCCCTTTGAGCCACCCACATTGAACAAGGATAAGCTCGACAAATCCATGGAAAAGCAGCAGCATGAGCATCATCATGAACAACAGCAGCAAGAGAAGAATCCCAAGCAGCAACAAAAGCCTAAGCAGCAGCAGAAGCAGGAGCGGGAGCGGGAGCCGCAGCAGCCCGACTCCCAGCAGGACTCCAATGAGACCCAGGCCGCATCGCCTCAGGAGCAGATCTTCGAGATCGGGTCTCCAATTGATGTGCGGAAGATAAGCGCGTCCCGCCACAGGGACAGGCTATTCCGCCGCAGGATCAGCGGCCGGAGGATGAACACACTGGCCGCACAAAACTCGGGCCGGTACCTCCGCCAGAGGATGCCCACGGACGGAAAGGACATAGCAATCGACGCCACCATCCGAGCGGCCGCCCCTTATCAGAAGTCCCGGCCCGGCAAGAACGCCATCAGGGTGTTGGCCGAGGACATCCGGGAGAAGGAGCGGGTGGGAAAGACATCCGCGGTGGTCATGTTCGTGGTGGATGCCAGTGGCTCCATGGCTGCCATGCAGAGGATGGAGAGCGCCAAGGGGGCTGTGCTCTCCCTGCTCATGGACTCCTACCAGAAGAGGGATAAGATAGGCATGGTAGCCTTCAAGGGCAAGGATGCCGAGCTCATCCTGCCCCCCACATCCAGCGTGGATCTGGCCTTGAGCAGGCTTCAGGAGCTTCCCACTGGCGGCAGGACCCCTCTGTCCGCCGGACTGTCTCGCGGCCTGAAGCTCTTAGAGGGTGAGATGAGAAAGAACGACGAGATCAAGCCGATGATGGTCCTCATATCGGATGGTCGTGCCAATGTGAGCCTGGGGGGCAAGATCAAAGAGGAGCTTTTAGAGATCTCAGAGAAGAGCCGGCAGCTTGGAGTCAACACCATCGTCATAGATACCGAGGTGGTACAGAACTCCTTCATGGATATGAGGCTTGGTTACTGCCAGGATATTGCAGAGACCGCGGGAGGCAAGTACTATCCCATATCAGGACTCACCCCCGAGGCGCTCTGCCGCATTGTAGACGGAGAGCAAAAGCTGCTCTTCGACGCCAATAACTGAGGTCCTGACGGGATGGCTATTGGTGCCATGAGAGATCGCGAGGCTTTATGAGCAATATCATAGATATATCGGGCCTAAATAAGGAATACTCTGGAAAAAGGGTCGTCAATGACTTGAATTTATGCGTGTTCCAGGGCGATCTTTTCGGATTTTTAGGGCCCAATGGGGCTGGTAAGACCACCACCATACGCATCCTGACTACGCTTACCAAGCCCACCTCGGGAAAGGTGCTCATCAGCGGCATCGACGTGGCCAAGGATGCAGGGTTGGTCAAGGAGGAGTTCGGCGTGGTGCAGCAGCACCTCAGCCTAAACCGTGACCTGACCATTGCCGAGAACCTGGAGTTGCATGCCCGGCTGCATCACATCCCAACGGCCGAGAGGAAGAGACGGATAGCCGATCTCCTGGATTATGTGGAACTCTCCGATCATGCCGACTATCTCATCGACAACGTCTCGGGAGGGATGAAGAGGAGGGCCATGATCGCCCGGGCCCTTATCCACAGGCCGAAGCTCCTCTTTCTGGATGAGCCGACGGTGGGTCTTGATGCTCAGACCAGGCGCCGGGTCTGGGATCTCATTCGCAGGATGAACAGCGAGGGCACAACCGTATTCCTGACCACGCACTACATTGAGGAGGCTGAGGCCTTATGCAAGAGGGTGGGCGTGCTTCATCACGGCAAACTCATCGCCCTGGGATCGCCCCTGGAGCTTCGGCAGAGGCTGGGCATGGTCGCCGTAGAGCTGCAGGGCGAGGGAAACGGCACAACCTACAGCTACTTCCCGGATCGGACGAGCGCTGCCCGGTTCATTCAAGGTCTGCCGAGCACGAAGCGGGTGGTGATGCGGGAGTCGAACCTGGAGGACGTGTTCATTGAGCTGACCGGCCAGAAGGTGATGGGGGATTAGCATGATCGATGCCTACAGCATACTCTGGTCGGACCTGGCCGCACTAAAGAGGCGCTGGCCACGCTACCTGCTCACCACGCTGATGAGCCCCATCCTCTATCTGGTGGCCTTCGGATGGGGCCTAGGCCGGGGAATAGATCTGAACGGAATGAGCTACCTGGAGTTCGTAATACCGGGAATCATCGCCCTTACCGCCATGACCACCAGTTTCAACGGAGCCGGGACGAGGCTGAACGTCGACCGGCTCTACTTCAAGAGCTTCGACGAGTGTCTCATGGCTCCGGTGAGTCTCCCCTCCCTTCTCTTGGGAAAGGCCCTGATCGGTGTTGTAAGAGGCGTCTTGAGTTCGGTCGCGTTCTTGCTGGTAGCTCTGCTCATCGCTCCGCACATATATGTCAGCCTGCCATTCGTGATAGGGCTCTTGCTCTCATGTCTGACATTTGCCTTCCTAGGAGTGCTGGCGGCCCTGCTCGCTCGCTCTCATGAGGACATGGCCACCTTTGGCAGCCTTATACTGATGCCCATGACATTCCTGGGCGGAACATTCTTCTCCCTCTCTCAGGTGCCTTTCTGGCTGAAGATGGCTCTCTATGCCCTTCCATTAACCCATTCCAGCCTGTTTCTCAGAGCTGCGGCATTAGACCAGCCGCTGCCCTGGACATCGCTATTGGTGTTGCTCGCCTTCTTTTGTGTATTCTTAGGGGGAGGGATGATGGCCCTGAAGAGGATGAGCGTATAAGATCAAGCCAAAATCAAGCTTATGCATCCTTTTTTATGCATCCTTTCCTCTAAGGACCAGAAGGGATGCTCCTATAAATATTGCTAAAAAGCTCAGCATAGCCAAAAGAGATGTATAGGGCACGGTCTGGCCGAGGAAAGAGGCTCGCAGGCAGATGCTGGCATGGGTGAGGGGCAGGAAGTAGATGGCGTGCTTGACAGCAGACGGAAGATAGTTTAGCGAGAAGAATGTTCCGCCCAAAAATGCCATGGGCATGATGACGATGCTTGTAAAAATTGTCATGTCGTCGTAGGAACGAGCCATCAGGGCTGTAAGTACTCCTAAGAAGGAGAAGATCAGGCAGCAGAGGAGCAGGCTGAAGAGGAAGAGCGCTCCGACATGAATCTGGGGCGATATGATAAGCGCCATGATGAGAAAGGCGAGGGAGCTTACAAGTCCCCTCAAAACGCCTATCAAGGCCTTGCCAAGCAAGAGCCAGGCCTGGCCTATGGGAGCCATGAGCGTCTCATCGAAGCTTCGCCAGTGGATCTGGTCTATGACAAGCCTGGTTCCTGCTCCGTTGAAGCTGCTGTTCATGGCCGTCATGGCGATGATTCCCGGTATCACGAACTGCAAGTAGTTCTGCCCATCCATCTTGATGTTTCCACCAAGGCCGAATACGAAGGCTGCGATGTAGAGCAGGGGGGTAACCACCGTGGCTATCAGGTAATTGGGCAGGCTACGCCGCAGAGCCGCCAGATCGGACCAGAGGATGGCATAGGCCCCTTCTGCTCCCACTCTGCAATCGAGTGTTATTCGGTCCCATATGCGCCGGATGGATCGGACTTGCATATTCTCTAAAATATCTTTTTAGATACTGGCTCAACAAATCGTCCCGAACTTATGGCTGCTCTGCTTAATTTCCTTTCTCCACTGGATAAGCGAAGGTAGTATGCGAGATTTCTGCAATTTCCTCATCTCTGTATCTTTAGCCAATCACTTGACGTCCATAGATAAATACTTTTTACCCTTAATCCGTTCTTTACTTATGTCCATCATGATAACTCCTGCCGCCATTGCCCACTTCTGATCATTTGAATATGCCAGAGCGGCAAGGGAGAGCCGCATAAGCATAAATAATAAAGCAAGAGGCATCGCCCCCGCTTAACTCATTCACTAGGACGGATAGGCAAATACGCCTCGAGTGCTAAGATCGTAATCCAGATCCTGAAGGTCCAGATACTCTCTATGCAGCTCCTTGGGATTCAGCTCCGGGAAGAGGTCGGGATAGAACCATTTGGCCATGTAGGCTAT
>CAZWDT010000033.1:0-26948 GCA_964632755.1 uncultured Methanotrichaceae archaeon | reverse complement strand
GCCATGGTGCAGGCAAGATCTCCTCCTTTGCCCTTTGTATACGTCTTGAGGTCGCTGTAACCCTCTAGATAAACCCGCGTTCGACTGTCGGACGGGATTTGGGATACTTTCTCGTCCACGGCATCTACGACCTTGTTAAATAGCTCTATATATCTTTCTGCTTCAGCCTTTTTGCCTACGATATAGCCCAGCATCATCATCTCTTCTCGCATGTCATCGGCCCGGTACAGGTCCAGGGCGACCGAAGAGATGCCGGTTCCTTCAAGAGTGGGATCAAGGTACTTGGGAGTTGCCGTCTTGTAGCTGATGATCAGGTCCGGTTCGAGGGTAAAGATCATTTCAAAGTCTGGCTCATTCCATCTGCCGACGTTCTCTATCTGGCTGAACTCAGGAAGATACGCTTCATTTTCCAGGGTCTCCACCGATACTCCGACTATACTATCCACAGCATGCAAAACCCGCAGAGCCTCTGCAGCGTCATCTGTCACCGTTATGATTCTCTCTACCGGCATCTTCAGAGTTACTGTTCTATTGGCAGTGTCGATGACTGTAAGCTCATTCTCCTCATCACGTATGATAAGATCTATCTGGATTATGTCATCCTCATCGACCCGGCCATCGTAGTTGGCATCTGCTAGGTCAGTAGCTTCGTATGTTCCGTCGATTATGCCCTCTACATATGCTATGTCATCCTCATTTATGGTGTCATCATTGTTCGCGTTTCCGAAGATGCCCAGTGTGTAATCTGCCGCAATCGCTGGCACGGCTACCAGAAGTGTAGATGATGCAATAAGCATCATTAAAAAAGAATAGATGGATACTTTCATTCTAACTCACCTCCAACGGTGGATATATAAACACCCCGTGCTCATCCAGGTCGTAATCCAGTCTCTGGAACCTCGTCAGGTATTCCTGATGGATGGCCTGTGGGCCCAAGTCCTCGAAGAGATCTGGATGGAACCATTTTGCCATGTACGCGCAGCCGACTATCATCGATGGGCCGCTAGATGATATCCTATATGATAACATGTAGACACGCCCATTTTTTACTGCATTGACATTGGACAGCTCGGGAAGATTCATAATCTCCTCTCGCATGGCTCTCATCTCCGATGGATCGTCGGTCTCATAGCCGGATGGAATTTGGCTAGGAGA
The DNA here is from genome assembly GCA_964632755.1 of uncultured Methanotrichaceae archaeon. GTDB lineage: Archaea > Halobacteriota > Methanosarcinia > Methanotrichales > Methanotrichaceae > JAFGMR01. The sequence continues at coordinate 25,793 of CAZWDT010000033.1, read as the reverse complement.
TACTATTCTAATGATAATATCTGGATTCTGCTCTACCACCCACTCAGGATCTACATCCGGCCAGGTTCCCGAGATGTTGGCAGCAATATTTATTCCACCAGCCAGTTCACAAAGCGGAGTAACTGTACTTCCATTACCACATGTTTTATAATGAGAGCTGCTAATTCCTATGTATACTCTCGGTTTCTCCTCCTCGGGAATATCGCTTGTCCTCCCTTTGATCTCATCCACATTATCCTGAATGAACTCGAAGAACAGCGCTGCTTCATCATCCCTTTCGAGTATATGTCCAAGGTTCTTTATTAGCTGTTCCATTGTCACTTCTTCGCCCGGAAATGCTAAACCCGTAACCCTATAGCGCATCACAGTGACATTTGTATCCTCAAAGCTCTCTTCGATATCGGCTTGCTGTCCGCACGTTCCTCCGTATGCTAGAATCAAGTCTGGATCAAGCTCTAGTATCGCCTCAATATCGGGAGGGACGCCACCGACATCGGTCGCTTTGCTCAATTCTGGGAAGTATTCGGGCTGATCTGGCACGTTCTTACATACGCCGATGACGCTATCCTCCACCCCCAGCGCTCGCAATATATCTATTGCAGAGAGACCGGCAATCGAGACAATCCTTCTTATCGGTTTGTAAATCGTCACCTCTGTTCCCCTATAATCCGTCGTTGTCCTCGGATAGTTCTCATGAATATGTCTGATCTCATCCAGCTGATCTTGAGTGGTCGAGACGCTTTGATACGACCGTTCTGCCGCATCCATCTCATCGGCTGAGACAATCATGTCGCCATCGAGATCTCCAGGAACCACGATGCTTCTCGCATTCGCAGGCATAACTGCAAGCGACATGCATAAGATCATCATCACTATCATAGCCAATAGTCTCACGATTCTCATCTCCTCTCAAATTTTATCATATATTTCTAAAAAGAAGTATGATCTAATGCTAATTTATAACCATTTCGGCAAGAACAAATAAATACAATGATATAAAAAATTTATCTCATAAAGTAGTATTCCGATCGCTATTTAGCGCTGATCCAAGTTCACAACATCGATGCCTATTGCCTATGTCAAATCGAGAATCAAGGGGGACGAACCGCAATCATCTTCTCGAAACAGCGCGCAAGATCTGATTCACGACGGAAGGCCGGCATTGCCAGCCTCGGACCAGGCCGGCTGCCAACCTCCCTCGCGATCTCGCTTGCGATCTTCCGATCCCGCTGGTCTTACGTCTCAAGCACCTTTGCCATCTTCTCCTTCCAGGCCGCAACCTCGTCCGCGGTCACGACATCGATTGCGCCTCCCTGAAACCCGCCTTCTACGTCGCCCATTCGCTCCTCCATCCATCCCTCGATCTCGAGATATAGCGACTTCAGTGCATCCAAGACCTCTGGATCGGCCTTCCAGAGCCCCCTCTGCTCGGCCTCGAGAAGCCGCCGCCCCATCTCCTCCATGGCCCAGGGGTTGTTCTCCTGGAAGAACTGGCGCATCTCCTCGTCCATTATGAACGTCTTGGCGATATCATCGAATATCCAGTCGTCGACTTCCTGGGTCGTCGCCTCCCAGCCGTATACGCGGCCAACGCGCTTTGAGATGTCGCCTGCTCCCTTGTAGCCGTGCCGCTTCATCCCCTCGATCCACTTCGGGTTGAGAAGCTTGGTTCTCACCACGCGTCTTACCTCGTCGGCGAGGTCCCGCACCTCGACGTGATCGGGGTCGCGTGTGTCTCCGTAATAGGCCTCGACCTCCTTTCCAGAGACCTCCCGGGCGGCGGCGGTCAGGCCTCCGTGGTTTCCGAAGTAGCAGCAGCATCCGAAGAGATCCTTCTCGTCCGTGGTGGTCTTGTTGAAGGTGACGTCAACGGTTTTGAGCTGCTTGATAAGCCCCCCATGCGACTCCTCGCCGAAGAATCCTTTGCCGTAGGCATAGCCGTTCCAGTAGATGAAGACGTCTGAGAGGTCCTTCTCCTCCTTCCAGGCCGAGGCGTAGACAGCCAGGTTTACGCCATTTCCATAAGTTCCAGGGCGGCTAGCGAATATGCGAGGCGTTGGACCATTTTCCAGGTCGTGCTTGTGCAAGAAGTTCATCTCGGGCGATTCATCCAGCTGCGAAACCTCCTTTATAGCCTGGTCCATGATCTCGATGCAGTTGTAGAAGCAATCGCGGGTGATGCCCGAGACGCGGACGGTTAGGTCAATCCTTGGCCGTTTCAGCTCCTCAAGGGGAATTATCCGGTAACCCTTCAGCCTGCCGCCCTTCCAGACCGGCTCCACTCCGATGAGGTAGAACATCTGGGCCATCTGCTCCCCATCGGCGTACATCACGTCTCCCGCCATCCAGAACATGGCCACGTTCTCGGGAAGGCGGCCCTGCTCCTTTCGATACTTCTCGAGGAGGCTGTCGGCAAGCTTTCTTCCCACAACCCAGGCTGCATCCGTAGGAACGGAGGACGGATCCAGGGAGAAGAAGTTCCGGCCTGTTGGCAAAACCTCGATCTTTCCCTTGGTGATAAGGCCAGAGGGCCCGGGCTTTATGAAGCCTCCCGAAAATCCGTGTAGCAGGCTCTGCATCTCTTTTGACTCCTCAATCCGCCAGCAGAGCTCTTCCACGCGATCTCGCAAGGCTATAATTGCGTCGCTTGCAGAGAGCCCGCGCGCATCTAAGACGGCATTCAGCCTTCCATTGTCATTGGAGCCATTATCGTGCATCATGGCGGATATGAGCTCTTTTGAGATCAAGTCCAGCTCCTGAAGATCCTCCATCCTGGTGGTTACCTCTTTGCCGAGAAGCCCGGCGGCTGCCTTTCTGACCTCAGGGCGGAGGATTGCCCGAACCATCTCCTCCCTTCTCTCGCCATCGGGAAGCGAGCCGAAGATATGCATGCCGTCGGGAATCTGGGTGTTGTAGATCTGCGAGATCTTGTCGTGAACCCTTTCTAAAATCTGCTCGAAGCTCGCGCCTGAGGCCTTCATTTTCTCAAGCTTTATCTCCTTTGCCAGGTTGCTCTTCTCAACAATCTCCAAAATGATATGCTCCAGAGCATGCGCCCTTCCGCCGTCGGACACGATCGCGCGTTTGTACTCGGCGATCTTGTCCTCCAGCTCCTTCAGCTCTCCATAGAGATCGGAGTCGGTCATCACAGTCTGCATGTGATCGACGAGGACGGCGTAGCTTCGCCGCTTGGCAATCGTCCCCTCGGGCGGATTGTCGGAGTTGTAGATGTAGAGGTGAGGCATGTCACCAATTCCAATATCGGGATAACAGTCCCCGGAGAGGCCGACTGATTTTCCAGGCAGGAATTCCAGGTTGCCATGCGTTCCTATATGCACGATCACATCCGCTCCGAAATACCTCTCGATGTATCTATATGTGGCAAGATACTGATGGGTGGGCGGAACCTCGGGATCGTGCAGGATCTTGCAGACCTGACCGTCGCAGCGGGCTCCCGCACAGCCCCTCTTCGGTTGAGCACATATCAGCGCATTTCCATACTGCACTCCGGTGACGACGATCTTTCCCCGATAGAGCATGGCCGCGGGAATGCCGTCCTTCTCTTCGCCTGGAGGCCTTCCCCAGGCATCGCTCATCCGATCCTGGACCTTTGAAGATAGCTCATCGAACCATTGCAGGTATTCTTCCTTGCTCAAAAAAGCCAGAGCGCCCCCTTTGTTCACTATCTCCTCTATGGGAGTCCAGCGGAACTCGGAGATCGCCTTGCGTTCCATGATGGTATCGATCAGCTCCTTTCCGGTCTTGGGCGGATCTTTCAGGACATAGCCGACCTCTGCCATTCTGTTCATGATGCGGGCAGCGCTCTCCAGCGTATCCAGATGTGCCCCGCCGCCAACGGAAGCCTCGACGGAAACACATGGATTGTTATGCAGTATGAAGGCCACCTTTCTCTCGGCCACGGGCTTCTTTTTTAGCGTAATCCACGCAGAGACGCGCCTGCAGACCTTCTCGATCCTCTCTGGAAGGGGGACATGCCTCTCGATCAAGGCGCCATCGCTCACCGATCTATCGGTCACTCCAATAATCAGGGGCTCGATCACTCCTTCGAACTCCGGCATGGCCACAGACCAGCCCACCTCGCTGCTTGAGAGGCCATGTATGTCCTTTTCCCAGTCCTCTTCGGTCTTATGGTAGACCATTAGCGGATGGAAGACTGGAACGTCCAGCCTTTCTAGAGTGCGTATGGCTCCCTCCAGGTTACTAGCATGGAAGATTGGCTGAAGGTTGATGATGGCATCGACATTGCCAAGGAAGAATGCATCTGCCACCTGTCCGCTGGACCAGGCACCCAAATCCTTGTCACCCATGCCAAAGCAGAAGACAGGGAGGACAGAGAATTGCTTATCGAGCTCTTTGATAAGGGCATCGACAAGGGCACGATCTCCGTTCGCCCAGTAGGTTCGAGAGAATATTATGCCAACCGTTGGGCGGGAGAGAGGGCCGTACCATTTCAGATACTCATCGAGAGTGGGGAAGGCCGTCTCATGCAGAGGATGGTACAGACCCTGCCAGAGCAGTTCCTGGGGCGGCTCATAGTCGAGCTCAAGAGCCATGACCTGGTGGCAGGCATACTTGAGCATATTCTTGTAGTTCTCAGGCCCGCCAAAGAGGGTGTATCTGTTCACAGTTGTAGTGATCTCCAAGGAGACCGTGGAAAGACCCCAGTGCGACGGATCACGTCCAAATGAGATCACTGGCGTCTTGGGATTCAGAGAGGGAATGATCTCATCCCAGCAGGCTTCGCTGGAGGGATGGAGTAGTATCAATTCAGCTCTCTTGAGGGATTCGAGACACCTTTCCATATCACCGGGGTCAGAAAGCTGAGAATAGGACCAGGCCTCCAGATCCAGGCCAATCTCTTTAGCACTTTGCAGCAAGAGTGGCAACTCGCTGCTCCACGTTACCGATACGATCAACATTTCAACATCTCCAAGAATAATGGGTTTGGGATAACATTGCCGACGTTCACACTAGGTCATATCTTATTATTAACAACTTCGGTTTAGATATCACAAATTATGTAAAGAAATTAATTAATAATCCTATGTGCTAATTTAAAATTATATATTATTATCTGAATGTATTAAGCGATCCTGATCATTTATTCTTCCTGTTCCGATAAGGCCGCAACTGGAATATATGATACATCCAGTTTTATAAGCTGGTCAAGTTACCATCAGCAGCAGGCACAATACAATCAGCCTTACCACGATGCTGATCACAAAGGTGGAGGCCGAAATTGCAGGCAAGCGCGATAGCGAAGCCAGAAGCCTGGCAATGAACGAGACCTGATGAAAGAGGCCCATCTTAATCAGTATGCCTGCTAAAAAAAGCTAGGACTTATGCAGTTGATGCTCCGACAATGAATAAATACTCCGCAACTTGCTATGAGATGGGCCGCCCTTTGATTGTCGGTAATGAATATGGACGTTAAATTATAAGATATGAAGAATACATATGTACATACAACCAAATAGGAACGGATGCACAAGGTTAGAGAAGGAGAGGGTTGGCCCCCTCCCTCAGATCGGGAGAGGGGGCTTGTAGCAAGAGCAGTCGAATATGCCTTGCGCTCCCCAGTACTTCCTCTCCATGGGGTTCATGTTCGCCCAACCTGCCGAGCAGCACGGCATCCAGTCGTCCAACTCCTTGATCTCGGTGAAGTTAGAGGCCATCCTTATGCGGCGCATGATGTCGTACGTCCCCACATACCTCTCCTCGCTCCCCTCCAAAAGCGACGGCCTTGCATCGTAATCGGAGGTCTCCCGGAAGCCGCTGTTTCCGTATTTCAGGTCTGCGATGCCGGTCGTATGAGCCGACAGCTGGTACTCCATCTCCCTCGTCGGCATGAAGTCGGCGTAAAGGAGCTCTTCGTCGGTGAGGACGACTGTCGCATTCATCCGTGTGAGGTTGAGGTAGACGCCCTGCTCTTTCGAGAGCTCCTTGTTGTAGAGGAGCGTTGCACCTGCGTAGTCGTAGTTGTTCCCCACAAACTCGCGATCGTTGATGTTCCTGCCCGAATATTCGAGCGTCTTGTTGGCCTTGAGGACCGACTGCCAGTTCTCCATGAACTTGACGGTCCAGACCGGAGATCCCCCTGGCTTGCTGAGGTTCATGTAGACCGGCTTCCACGACTTGGACTCAAGGCTTAGGATCTCCTCTGAGCTCAACATGCCTTCGAGGGCAGCCGTTCTCTCCCTCATCCTCACGTCGCTCACCTGAAGCTCGGAGTAGCCTGAGTGGTAGGGGCTGAGCATCCGCCCGTGGTAGTCGACGGGCGAGATGATCCCATCCACAGCCTGGCTGTAGTCGAAGCTCATGTTCAAGCCCTCGCGGTAGATCGACCAGGTGTCTGTGCTGTTGTTCGGGGAGACATATGCGCTCCAGGAGACCGCCTGGGCGCTTGCCACCAGGGCCAAGAGAAGCCCTATGCATATCGCTAGATTCCTCATCTCATCCCTCAGATAACGACTGCCACGTTAGTCTCTGCCTTCGCCGTCTCATCCTTCTTCCTCTTTGCCGACATATCGGCATGCCCGCTCGATAAGGCTGGCAGCGGAACGAAATCGAGCTTCCCGTCGCTTGGAGACCATGCCTCGGACCCGGCCGTTCCGGGAGCGATGATGTTGAAGTCCGCACCTCCACTAGTCACCATCTTGGTCTTGGCCTTCATCACGGCATCGGTCTGGAACTCGCCATTCGAGAACGTCCCCATTCCCGCATTGATCCAGACGACGGCGCAGTCCGATGGCGATGATGCGTCACCGTACCAGGATTGTGCATATATCTCCGGATTAACGCCCTGGAGGAACAGGTCGGATCCGCCTGCTCCCGTCATTGCGCTCCCGGTTGTGACATACCCATTGATGCTACCCTGCGCAATCCCTTCGGACGTGATCATTACCACATCCGACTCGAGCCTTCCCGCCGAGTCCTCATAATATGAGCTGACCCCTCCTGCAAAGCCCGTGCCCTCAGCATAAAAATTATCGGCCGAGGCCTCGATATTGAGTCCTCCGTCCTCCTCAACCATCGTGTAGAAGTCTCCAGAGACCTGCCCTGAAGTGAGCGTCAATTCCGCAGTGACACCCGTCTCGGCTCCATCTCCCGAGTGCACTGAGATCGCGCCAGCTGTCAAACCATCTCCTAAGGCATATGCATTCGTGGCCGAGGCCTCGATTAGAGAGCCATCAGTTCCCGCATGCAGCAGATCTGCACTGGTCAATCCGCCTCCCATGGCCATCGCGCCTGCAAGGGATCCGGCGTACTCGACCTCGATGGGATTCCACTCGATCTCTCCAGCCCCTGCGCCAGTTAGCGCGAAATCACTTCCAATAGCTCCGATACCCTCAGCGTTCGCGCCGATGATCGGTCCGGTCTGAGCCTCTAGCAAGCTTGCCGCTGCTGCTCCGACAAGTGCCCCGCCGCCTGCTGCAAAGGCAAGAGCTCCGGATGCATCAACTTCCATGAGGGCGAGATCTGCACCAAGGTCTCCTGCGCCGGCAAAGACTGCGGCAGCGCCGCCCAATGCGAGGAAGGAACTTCCTCCTGCGTATGCCATATCATCCTCTATGGTTGCGCCGAGCTGATCGACCATTACCCCTGCCTGGTTAAGCGCGCCGGCACCTGCGAGGGCTCCGGAGGCCTCGACCTTGCCCTGTGTCAGGTCAAGAGAAATGCCCTTGCCACCGACTGTTCCAGCCCCGGCAGCAGCGATGGCTGCAGTATCGCCGGATCCAATGAGTCCTTCTCCATATGCACCGGCGGAGTTCCCGACATAGGTTTCAAGGTAGCTGGCCTCAACCATGCCGTGCTCACCTGCTCCAACTCCTGCAAGCGCCCCTTCAGCAGTGATCTTCCCCTTGTTAAGGTTGAGGAATATATCGGCCGATCCTGCCGCGGCAACCGCCGCCGTGTCGCCGGAGGCTTCAAGATTATAACCCCAAGCCTGCGAGGGATTCAATCCACTGCCAGACGGCCACGTCTCAGCATAGACCGATCCTGCATCGACTAGGCCGTTTTCGCCAGCGCCAACTCCAACGAAGGAGCCGAGAGCTTCATACTTATTCTTATTGAAGTTCAAATCGACCTTGCCTGCTCCCGCGGCAGCAACTGCCGCCGTATCGCCCGATCCGGAAAGAGCCTCACCTCCGGCAAAGGCGCCCAACTGGTCGAGGCCGGCAGCTAAATGGTCTGCCTCCACCTTGCCGTTCTCGCCAGCGCCAACGCCTGCAAGGGCGGCATCGGCTGAGATCTTCCCCTTCCCGAGGTTGATCTCGGCTGCTGTTGCGCCTGCTGCGGCAACGGCTGCGGTATCGCCCTCTCCATAGAGGCCGTAGCCCTCGGCGAAGAGGTCATCTCCAACGAAAGTATTCAGATGGTCGGCCTCGACATAGCCGTTCTCGCCTGCGCCGACGCCTGCAAGCGCTCCATAGGCCCAGATCTTCCCATTATCGAGGTTGAGGAATATATCGCCCGAGCCGGCCATGGCAACCGCCGCCGTGTCGCCGGAGGCTTCAAGATTATAACCCCAAGCCTGCGAGGGATTCAATCCACTGCCAGACGGCCACGTCTCAGCATAGACCGATCCTGCATCGACTAGGCCGTTTTCGCCAGCGCCAACTCCAACGAAGGAGCCGAGAGCTTCATACTTATTCTTATTGAAGTTCAAATCGACCTTGCAAGCTCCCGCAGCGGCAACTGCTGCAGTATCGCCCGATCCGGAAAGAGCCTCACCTCCGGCAAAGGCGCCCCATTGGTCGAGGCCGGCATCGACATAGCTTGCCACCGCAAATCCGTTTCCGATCGCGCCAACGCCTGCAAGGGCTGCATCACCTGCGATCTTGAGCTTGTTCAGGTTGATATCTACATCAGCAGCTCCGGCGGCGATCGCTGCCGCAGAATCGCCAAAGGCGAGCGCAGAGTCCGCTTTGGCGTACATTCCATCGGCATTCATCTCCGCATAAAGAATCTGAGCCCAAGCAAGCCCATTGCCTCCAGCTCCGGCTCCGGCAATCGCGCCGCCAGCTCCAAGACGGCCGCCAGCGATGTCGAAATCGACACCTGCAACGCCTGCTGCGATCAAGGCCACGTCCTCGCCAATGGCGATCACGGAGTCTGCTTCAGCTCCTAATCCGGAAGCATCCATGCCCGCTCCAAGAGCAAGCGCGCTCACTAGCCCACTGCCACCGGCTCCAGCTCCGGCAAGCGCGCCGCCAGCTTCGAGATAGAGGCTGGCAAGGTCAATGCCCCCACCTCCAACGCCTGCTGCTATTGCGCTCGCGCTATCGCCAGAGGCAGTGACTTCAACTACTCCTGCTCCAGTTCCGAACTCATCGCTGGAGGCTCCGATATAGCCTGCCTGAGCAAGGGCGTCTCCGCCTGCGCCTGCAGCGGCAAATGCACCGCTGGCCCCTGCCATTCCAGTTGTAAGATCAAGGCCCGCTCCAGCAACGCCAGCAGCTATTGCTGCCAGATCGCTTCCTGCTGCCTCCACCAAGGCTCCATCAGCCCATTCTCCCGAGCCATCCATCTCAGCTTCAAGCAAAAGGGCGTTTACATGCCCACTTCCTAAGGCGCCTGCACCAACAATCGCGCCTTCGGCCTCGATATTGGGGGAAGCTAAGTCAATTCCTCCACCGAGAACCCCGGCTGCAGCCGCGCTTGCAAGATCACCAGAGGCAGAGATCCCAGCAGCTTCAGCCTCATTTTTGGACTCGTCGCAGAAGGCTCCGATATAATCTGCTCTCGCAAGAGCGTTTCCGCCTGCGCCAGTGCCGGCAAACGCTGCACCTGCCCCTGCCCGGCCTGTAGCGATATCCAAGCCTGCGTCAACTACGCCCGCGACTATTGCTGCTACATCGCCACCCCTGGCCTCCATCGAGTACCCTTCGGCATAGACGCTATCTCCGACCTCAACCTCCATGAAATCGCTCGATGCCATGCTGGCTACGCCTATACCTCCAAGGCCAACGAGCCCAGCCTCTCCTCCGATATATCCGTTTTGAAGGTCCGCATCGATCGCTCCTGCCGCTCCTGCGGCAATAGCCAATCCATCTCCGCCCGCGAAGATATCGGAGCCTCCCGCATAGGAGCCTTCCCCATCGGTCTCGGCTAAGAGCGATCCAAAGATGAGAGCGTCGTTCGTTGCTGCAATTGCCATCAAGGCGCCCTGGCCACTAAATACAGCTTCCGGAATATCGGCTGCGACGCTTCCTGCGGCTACACCTGCTGCAGCCATCTCACCAGAACCGATGACAGAAAGGCTTATCGCAGGATCGATGAGCGCCTGGAGATCACAGTCTGGCAATGTATCAACGTACCTCTCTGTAAATCCAGCGGCCTGGCCGACGAAGCTTCCCTGGGCAACAGAGATCATGCCAATAGCCCCCTGGCCCGCGATCTGGCCGGCGTAGAGGTTGCCCATCATATTGCCCACTCCAAGAGCCGCAAATCCCGTATTGAGAGTGGATACGGCAAGGACGGGCGCCGAGACGAGGGTGCTTGCAAGCGGCTGGCCCTTAACCGAGCGTGCCACTAGCTGGCCCTGGATCGCCCCTAGCCCATTCGCGCCAAGGGCCGCAAACCCCCCTTCTCCTATGAGGTCGCCATTTGCGGGATCGAATTCAAGAGCTCCAACGGTCATCGCTGCATGGGGATCGGTTCCCGAGGCGGCAACGCTCTGGGAGGCGGAAACCCCATCGGCGAAGGTCAAGGACTGCTCCGAGATCAATGAGCCCTGGCCAACGCCAGCATACTGCGTCACCCCTTCCAGGCCGTAGATACCTTCGAGAAGCGACTGGGACGTCCCGCCAGCGCTCGACAAGGCCTGCTGCGTGCTGATGGCGCAAGGATTCAAGATCACGCTTCCAGCAATCGAGTAGCTGGATGCCTCTGTGATCAAGATCTGACCATCGACGCTATAGGCCGAACTTTTCAGCGACTGCCCGATACCCGCATTTCCCGATCCCGCGACGGACTTCGAGATGCCGATCGCCGATGAGACAGGATTGGCCGATATGCTCTCCTCTACGGAGGCATCCAGGCCCACATTGTAGTATTCGCTGACTCCAATAGACTGGCTGCCGTCGCTCATGGAGAACCCCAACTCCACGGCGCTGGCTCCATTGATTATGGCCATCATCATCAAACAGATCATGGCCGAGCGATATGTGATTAGCATGAATCCTCCTACAATGGACTATTCTATTCCATCTCCAAGAGGATAAATCTTTTGCATTCGATCATGAGAATATTTAAATTTCCAGGCTCTGCTCGATGAGATCTCGATCTCGAATAGGGATCCCCGCCCGCGTTCAGAAGATGGCCAAAACCAGCAATATTGTCACAACCTTGGCGGTCATGCTCGCTATATATGTGATCAACGTAAGCCTGGCGCCGAAACGGCCGAATAGCGAGAGGTACATGGAGAGGCTGTAGCGCAAGTATATCATCGTGATCACCCCCATGCTGCCGACGACGAGGGTCACCAATGCCTGCTTCTGGGTGATCGATCCTTGATCGAGCAGCGCTGCCACCGAAGCATAGCCGGCGGAGAAGTGAACGAACTGCATCGCCAAGGGCGCGATGCACTCCCCAGGGAGGCCAAGTGTCCTCAAAAGGGGACCGAATAGGGCTGCCATGAGATCCATCAGGCCGTGGCGCATCAGCAGGTCCATCAATATCATGGTCCCAAAAACCATGGGAAGCATCCTCCTGAGGATGGGAAGCGACCTCTTGAACCCCCGATCAAGCATATCCCTGCTCATGACGATGCCCTTGGACTGGAGAGCCTCCTCGGAGAGGCAGGAGTAGGGCATCATAAGCCTGGAGTAGAGGAGGGCAGCTGAGCTCTGCAGGAAGCTCGAGAAGAGGTTCAGCATCACGTAGAGCCCACCCACCGCCGGCCCCAGGAGGACTATCGCGACCGGGGCCTGGACCCGAAAGAGCGACTCACCAAGGACGACTGGAAAGGTGCTCATGAGAAGGGTGACAATCGTCTCCGAGTCGCTCACCTCGCCGCGGCGATATAGCTCGGAGAGGGCGGACTTGCCCGCGGTAGAATCGACGACGCAGGCAAGAGCTGCCATGAAGCAGCCCTGGGAGAGGTGAGATGCCCGAACCATGGAAGCCATGGGCCGCGCGAGAATGGAGAGGACGTTCGTCTCCATGATGATGTTTGCGACGATCACGCCGATCGTCACCATGGCGACTGCCCTTACCAGATAACCGATCAGATAATCCATGCGAGGACGCATCCATCAAGTGACGAGGCCGGAGGGTCCAGATGGGACAAAGCCGCCGTCGAATCCACAAAGAAGGCTTCCTACCTCGTCCCAGCAACCCTCCTGAGAGGGATGAAGGAGGATGAGGTCGACCTTCTTCGGCGATTCGATGCAGTAACCGAGTGCTTTGCTCCCCTCCAGACCAATTGGATTGCCAGGCTTTGACATCCATTCCGAGATCCCGGCCCACCTGGAGGAGGAAGGAGATGTCCTTGCCAAGGTCACCTCCCGGACCTTCATGCCATCCGTCCTAGGTCCTCACCTCGGGATAGGCGAATACCCCCTGGCTGGTCAGATCGAGATCTAGTCCCTGATACGTGGAGAGGTACTCCTGGTAGGTTCCCCTCGGATCCAGGTCCTCGAAGAGCTGGGGATGGAAGAGCTTTGCGAGGTAGCCAAGGCAGAAATAGAACCTTGCAGCACCCCTTGTTGAGTCCCATGTGATGACGTAGACCTCGCCAGCCTTAACTGCGCTTGTGTTCTGCAGCTCGGGCCGGCCGTTGATCTCATCCCTGATCTCGATCAAGCCGGAGACATCGGAGATATCCATATCGATGCCCGACGGTGAAGGGTACTTGTACTTGACTATAATCTGAGGATCCCTCCTCATGACCTCCTCTGGATCTACCTCCTGGGAGTAGTCGATATCTGAGAAGATGTTCGCTCCACCAGCCGTCATGATCAGATCGTTGTGGCCGTGACCCTCCCCGACGGTGGAATAAGTCTTGCCCCCGCCAAAGTCGGTCTCCATGTAGACCCGAGGCCGGTCGGCTTCGGGGATGGAGCTGACACTGTCTTGGATAGCCTCAACGTTGGAGTTGAAGAACTCCAGGTACTCCTCTGCCTCGGCCTCCCTTCCCATGATGCGACCCATCTTCCTGACCTCATCTTCATAGTTTGGGATCTTGTTGAAATCCAGCCGCACGATTGTGATACCCGTCCCTTGTAGCAAGTCATCGAACTCTGAGGGCTTAGGATTGCTGCAGTATGTGAATATGATATCGGGATGGTAGCTCAGGATCGCCTCGAGATCCGGCGAGAATGATCCTCCGACGTTGGGATGATCTGTGAACTCAGGATAGAGGATAGGGTCCTCAAGGACGTACTTGCTCACTCCAACAACCGCACTCTCCGCCCCAATGGAGCGAAGCGTGTCAAGCGACTCGGTGGAGAGGGCGATGACGCTCTCCGCAGGGCCGTCTATGGTGATCTCCATTCCCGAGGAGTCCGTCAAGTTGAAGGGATAGCTCCCCTCCATATCATCCGATGCTGCTATCATGGAGAGGATGGCGATTCCTAAGATGGATGAGATCGCCACGATCATAACCAGTCTGTTATTTTTCATACTTTTATACCTCTGAAGGATGTAGCAGATGACGATATTAATAAATATTTCGCAAAAAGTCATAAATTTTAATTGGTAATATAATGGTGATATTACACCTAGCCAGCCCCCCTCCCATTGAGGGATCTCAAGGGAACTATGTACGGCTTGTCCAGATCCTTCACCACGAGCGCCTCAACGCCATAGACAGTCCTTATGAGCTCCTTGTTAAGCAGCGATCTGGGATCTCCAGCAGCGTAGATGCTCCCATCCAAGAGCACGGCAAGCTTGTCGCCGAATCGGGCGGCCAGGTTGAGGTCGTGTATGGCCATCACCGCAGAGATCCCCTTCTCCTTGACGAGGTCCCTCACGATCTCGAGCACCTCGAGCTGGTGTTTCATATCCAGGTTGGAGGTGGGCTCGTCGAGGAGAAGGACTTGCGGCTCCTGGCAGATGGCACGGGCGATGAGCACCTTCTGCTTCTGCCCTCCGGAGAGCTCGTTGAAGTCCTTCATCGCGAGGTCTTCGAGGTCGAGGAGATCGATGATCTCCGCCACCTTATCGAGGTCGCTTTCCCCCACCTGCCAACTCATGTAAGGCCTTCTGCCCATCAGAACTGTGTCGAAGACCGTTGCGGAGTTCGAGCTCGTACTGGACTGGGGGACGTATCCGATGAACCTGGCGATCTCCTGACGGCTCATCTCCTCGATCTCTCGACCGTCGAGTAGGAGGCTTCCCTTGGGCTTCAATATCCGATCGATGCATTTGAGAAGGGTTGTCTTTCCAGAGCCGTTTGGGCCGACGAGGCCCAGGACCTCGGAGCATCTGATCTCCAGGTTAAGGTCGTCGAGGATCTTTCTGGAACGGTAGCTGAAAGAGAGATCGCTTATGGTGATTTTAACCATTACCAGAACTCCTTCCTTCGTCTCAGGAATAGATATATGAAGAAGGGAACGCCCAAGAACGATGTCATTATTCCCACAGGCAGTATGACCGGGGCGAGGATCGTCCTCGCTATCGAGTCAGCGCCGAGGAGCAGCACCGCTCCGACAAGGGCTGATGCTGGGAGGAGGAAGCGATGGTCGCCTCCCACAACCATCCTCGTTATATGAGGGGCAACGAGGCCGATGAAACCTATGGTCCCCGTGAAGCATATCACAGCCGCCGTGATCAGAGAGGCGAACATCATGCAGATCACCCTCGTCCTCTCAACGTTAACCCCCAGGCTCTTCGCCGTCTCATCTCCCGCGCCCATTGCGTTGATGTCCCATGACTTGAGCAGGAGATAGGGCAGGCAGACGACGGTCACAGCTGTTACGATCCAGACCTTCTCCCAGGAGGAGCGGCCGAGGCTTCCCATCATCCAGAAGACTACCTCCTGTACCTGCTCCGACTGACCCACGTACTGGAGAAAGGAGGTCATGGCCGAGAATAGGTACATGATGGCGATCCCTGCGAGGATCATCGTCTCCGGCGTTATCCCCTTGTACTTGGCTAGGCCGTAGACTGTGAAGGATGCGAGGAGGGAGAAGACGAACGCATTGCCTATGATCAGGTACTCCCCGCCCACGAAGCCCGCGCCCATGACGATCGCAAGCGAAGCGCCGAAGCCCGCGGCCGATGCTATCCCAAGGGTAAAGGGGCTTGCCAGGGGATTCTTGAGTATCCCCTGCATCGCAGCCCCTGCGATTGCAAGCCCCATCCCGGCCACTATCCCCATGATTATGCGATGAAGCCTAAGTCCCCAGACGATGGTCTCGGAGAACCATGTGCTATGGAAGTACTGGGGAAGGAACCTGGCAAGTATCGCCGTGTAGACCTCTTTTACGCTGAGGTTGGCCGAGCCTAGCGTTGCCGCAACGCCAGCCAGTGCCACGATGATCAATATGGATCCCGTTATGAAGAGGACCTTCCTGCCAACGAACTTGGAATATTCCTCTTTAAGCCGACCTCTGGTTTGCTCGCGGTCCTTCGTCATGCTAATCGTCATCGTCATTCAATCTCCGATCCGGCACTTCATAGACCCCACTAGCTCATCTCCTGCTCAAGCTCTACGCAGAAGGAAGCTATTCGTATGGTTCTCAAGCCTCCATC
The DNA here is from genome assembly GCA_964632755.1 of uncultured Methanotrichaceae archaeon. Lineage (GTDB taxonomy): Archaea > Halobacteriota > Methanosarcinia > Methanotrichales > Methanotrichaceae > JAFGMR01. The sequence goes on along the minus strand of CAZWDT010000033.1, from coordinate 10,070 downwards.
TGCGGGAATACAAGGGTCCTGTCTCCGGCAAACGACAAACCCTTCATCTCCAAGTAATCCTGATATACCCCATCTGGATCGAGGTCGGCCTCTGGATGGAAGAGCTTCGCCATACATGTCATTCCCACAACGCTATCGGGTCCATAGAGGATGTTTCGATAGATCATCCACACTCGGTCTTGATCAATGGCCGGCACAATATCCGCCCCAGGACGATCCAGTATCTCGTCCCTGATCTTGGAGAGGTCTATCGACTGGAGGGAGACCCCGCTCTCCCATCCGAGGTTCTCTGCCGTGCTAGCCTGGAGTATGACCTCGGGTGACCTGCTGATCACGCTCTCCCAGTCAGTTGTATACGACTCCTCCGATATATCGCCGAAGATGTTCTCCCCGCCGGCATCGCTGATCAGGTCATTGATCTCCGCGGAGGCGCCGTTGGTCTTCAGCTCGCCGATCCCCTTGGGCTGGGTCCTCTCGAAGTAGACTAGAGGGCTGGACTTTCCGCTCACTGCATCTCGAACCTCTTCGCACATCTCATGACGCCAATCGAGGAAGGCCTGGGCCTCTCCTTCCCTCCCGAGGATCTCGCCGAGGATCGCAAGCTCCCCTTCAAGGGCTTCGTCCTTGTAGAGATCGAGGCCCACAACCGCTATTCCGCCAAAGGGAGCAAGCCCCGCTTCAACCGCATCCACGCCATAGGACTTCCCACCGCTCATCTTCGGTGGATAGCAGATCACCAGAATATTGGGGACGATCGAATCCCCGCCTGACAAGGCTATCTCGGCGATCTTCTCGAAATCGAACTCGCTCCAGGTACCCACGACCTCGCAGTCCTCGAGCTCCGGGTAGTACCAGCCGTTCTTCTTGATCGTGTCGACGATTCCAACAATCCGATCCGATGCTCCGAGGATCTCAACCGCCTCAGCTGCATCGGAGCTGAGGACGATGATCCTCTCAACGGGCATCGGAATTGTAACATCCCTTCCCGCCGAGTCGGTAATCGTCATTGGATAGTCTGCACCGGATGCTCCGGCCATCCACAATGACAGCCACAGGACTGCAACAAGGCAATATCGCGCTCCTTTCATAACATCTCCTCATCTCATACTCAACACATATGACTTCGCAAACCATCACGCATTTTTATTGATAAGCATTTCGCCTTATGTATGAACTAATCGACAACCGAATATTTAACTTTTTTAAAAAATAGATAGAGGGATAATCGAGTGCCCTTTTAGCCGCTATTATGCCCATGGCTTGAAGGGCTCATCGCCCACATCAAGGCCGTACATATTCGCGCGAGAATTCTTCAAGCAGGTGCAATCGAAGATATCCATCTGATCGCCCCATTCCTTATCGATACCTTTGCCGTAGGCCAATAGACCATCAAAGCCTCCGGAGCAACAGGGCAGCCAGTCGTCATCATGCGATGATTTGGTCTTTGAGGCATCGACCGTCATCTTCTTCTGGATCTTGAAGTTGCCCACGTAGTCCTCATCCACCTCGATTATGGGATTCTTCCAGCCCTGGTCCTTGAAGGATATCACCTTTGCTTTCGAGGTAAGGAGAGTCTTGGTCTGGAGCTCGCCGATATGGACAGTTCCCATTGTGACCTCGTCCTCGATATCCATGCTTGTGAGGCCCTTACCGCTAGCCTTTTCAGTCGGCCCGGTACAGTTTATCTCGACCTCAATATCCCCCCGAAACGCCCTTGCATACTCCACCTGATGATGCATCATTGTGGCTTCTTGATAGCTCTTGGCAACCGTCTTGTCCTTGAGGAGGGAGTTGTAGGTGACCGGATGCGCGGCATACCAGCCTGTGCCATAGGGGAAGCTGAACGGCGCTTGGACATTGTCGCTCTGCTTGGTCATGGTGATGAGGCTATTCGCTCCAGTTTTTTTCTTAACCCAGCCATCAAACTCGTCAAGGACGTAGTATGAGCTCTCGCTCTTCTGGCTCGAGCTCAGCGTCTCAGCCTCGTCGAAGATTCCGCTTCCATGGGAGTACTGATCAAGGGATAGGTTGTTGGTATCTATTCTTTGATAGACCATCACATACCCATCTCCCTCGACGTCCTGCTCGAGCTCGTGATCGTGCTTCAATGCATATTTGCCAGGATTGAAGTCGAACGTCCCTGCGCATGATAGCCCTGTGACCATCATAAGCAGAAAAAGGACAACTCCAACCATATAAGTCCGTTTATGAGATCTCATATTCATCTCCATTCCCCTTTGATTCTACAGATGCGAGGCGGACGTAATCATATTTAATCCTTTTTAGACGAACTTTAATAAATAATAATACCTCACCACAATTACGTAAGAATAAGCATGATAGATGCTGGTCATACACGTAAAGAGGGCTCGCATTCGATGACGGTTAAGTGACCAGGAAAGAACTGATGGTTCTTCGCTGAATTGAGTGGGTATGGATCATGGGAGATTTCCGGCATGAGTCATTTGTTATGTCAAGGTGTATGTGATGAGCCGCTACATCTCGATAATCATGGAGGAATGGTGAGATGAAGGCAGAAAGGCGCCGACACTTGCCACCCCATACCCACATTGAATAGCGAGGAACCGAACTTTGATCAATGACGTTCCTGCTGCGAGAGGATTGTGAAGGGTGAGAGTTGCCAAATTAAAAAACTATTTTTATTATATTTTTAAAAGTGCGGAGAGCTAGCAGGGCCTCCTTCCTTTAGCCCTGCTCATCGTAGATCCTTCTACATCCAAAGGATTTACACTTCGAACGTTCAGGTCATTGCCATAAGCTCGAGACGAACCCTATCCTCATCGCCATCCTGGCTTGATTCCATGATCTCGCCTTCAACCGATTCATCGGGTGTGAATGAGAGGGTGAGCTTGCGCCTCTTGCCCTGGGTCAGCTTGATGTGCCTTGGATCCAGATCGACAGCCCTCTTCATAACGCTTATCACCGTGGTCTTGTTGAGGCCGAGCATCTCCACAAGGTCGCTTGTGCTATATCTTCCTGGCCGTTCGCTCATAAGCTCGATGAGGGTATTGGCATGGGTATCCAAGGCTCGACTCTCCGTCCCGTTGCCGGACGTCTGTGACTGCGAGCTCGCCCTTCCCTGCCTGGCCTTGAGCTGACTCTTGAGATCCGCAACCTCTTTGGATAATCTGTCAACTTGATCTATGAGCCTTCCCAGCAGCTCGACATCCCTCTGCTTCGCGCTCAGCATCTCCGACATATGTTCGACCGCCATGATCATTGCGATCATGGATTGCTCCTCTTTCAGCTTCCGTTCTGTATCCGCGGCCTTCGATTTATATAGCTCTAGCAGCTCTTCGAACATCTATCCTATACTCCTTCATGGTAAATTACGATTTCACTCTTCAAATCGCCATCGCGTCCGCGCTCTAATCGTCTAAAAGACTAACCGTTAGTTTTTTCAGCTCTACTATAAATACTTATGCATGAAAGAGCGCAGCGTGCCAAGCGTATGAAGGCCGGAGATGGCGAATGAGGCATCATTCGCCTCACGCCCCAGTCGCCGACCTCTCGCTGACATTCACCCAGAGATGGAGATCCCTGTAAGGTGCTGTGAAATTCTCCTCCTTGTATAGGAGGAACTGCAGCTTCTGCCCGTTTCCGATCCGATTGATCCTGTATCTGACCGGGCGCTCCCAGGTCTCGTTATGCTCCAGCGTCATGCCCTTTTCGATGAAGGTGTAGTTGTCCAGGTTCATCTCCATGGTATAGTTAACGATCGAGTACTCATGGTTGACAACGCCGACTATGACGGTGCTTACATTTCCAGCGCTGACCTTTGTGGGGTAATCGTAGGCCATCTTCCCTGGCCCCAGTATGTAGAACTCGGTGAACTTCTCCCCCTGTTTAGGAGTCACTATCACGTAGACCAGAGCAGAGACCGAGAGAATTATTGAGAGAACCAGCAATACCGTCAAGGCCTTGTCGATGCGGCTTGCCTGGGAGGTCTTCATCTCCTCGATCAAATGCGCCATAGACTCTCGAAATGGAACCCTGAACCGCTCCGATTCCGGAAGCTTTTCCCGCCGCCAAAAGGCCCCCAAGGCGCAGCCAACTGTGAAGACTGCAAGTGATACGACGACCGGGGTAAGCCTAATTCCCCAGGGAGTGTAGTTAAGGCCAAGGCCGATCAGTGGAACGACTGCTATGCTCAGCCCAAAGGAGAGGGCCACCCTCTCGATTCCGTCCAGATCATCCTTGCGAGGAAAGAGGACGGCGATGAAAACGTAGCCAGGAAGAAAGAGGACCATGGCAAGGCCCAACGGGACCCGCACCGGAAAAGCGGATAGGGCTGGAATCAGCGTAAAGGCGAGTGTCAAGATCGCAAAGAGGATCGTCGCGAGAAGGTCCGCAGGCAGATGCTTTTCTGTTATGGGCTTCAACTCCACCGGAATAGATAGATCGAACGGCGGATCGGGTCCAGGACCCACTGCACAAATCCCCCTCTTTGGGGCAACTCTGCCCCTAGGAGATCTGCGCATCCGATGAAGGGAAAGATCAAGGCAATGGAGAATGACTTCAATTGGCTACCTCCAGCCACACCTGGGAAACTCCCGCAAGCTGCATATCCTCCGTCACCGCAAGGCATGTCAGTATGTATGATCCCTCTTCCCAATCCCGATCGGTGATAAGGGCGAAGCTTGCCTCTCCCCCTTGCAGATCGGGAAGGGCTATGCCGCTGTTGGAGGGCATCAACATCAAAAGATCCATGAGGACTGCCATGGAGATATTATCTGCGGAGATCTCCCGAGAGCTTCCATCGATCTCCATGGTCGCGTTCATCCCGCAATCGCCCGATACGAGGGATAGGCTGGAGTTGTCGTAAGACGCGTTCGATAGGATGACTGCCACGATCAAAAGGGGTCGGGCGAATGATCGCTCCGGCAAAGTGACCTTCACTGAGATATCCTCGCCAGGGCGGACGCTTTTTGGAGCATCCACTGAGAGGGGCAGCTCGAGCACCAGCAGGGGCATGGCGGAGATCGTATGGTTCTTGGCCGCGGCAGTCAGCGCATATATGCCGGAGCCCTGGCTTGGTAGGACGAACTCGCCTCTCCCCGATGAGTTGAGATCGATTCTTGCGCATCTATCCTGGGATAAGGCCGATTGGAGCGATGAAGCGTTGAGGATCGAAGAGGGATCGAAGTCGGATAGGCAGAGATCGATCGATGAGTTGGCCAATTCGAATGATCCATTGAGGCAGCCGGATATGGCGCTGCCGTTCTGATACACCGGGTGAAGGTGGCTTGGATAGGTCATATTCATCCCCAAGTAGGCTAAATCGATCTCGGGCAACCTCACCTGATCCGTGCCGTTCATGACAAACCAGTCAGGATGTAGGTCGCCGGCGCACTGGGAGGTTCCCGCCCACAGCGTCAGCAAGAGGACGAGCAGCTCAGATCTCATGGTCTTCCTCAACTGTTACGTAATGTATATATCATTTCCCGCGATAGGAGGGGGCGTGCAGCTATACGCCTGGGCGAGAAAGAGTGGAATGGACCTGATCATACCATTCATCCTGATCGCCGCAGCGGAGCTTCTGCTCTACGCAGGCCATATGCAAGCGGCCATGATCGTACATGGCATAAACCTCGTAGGCCTCGCGCTCGCTGCCGCATATGTGGAGGATAGGTCATTTCAGGCACTGATGCTGCTTCCCCTCTTTCGGCTGCTGAACATCGCAATGCCCGTCTTCTTCAGCCTTACCCTCTACTCCTATATCCTGGTTTACGCACCCATGTTTCTGCCAGTCATCCTCATCATCAAGGAGCGCAGGTTCACATCGGCGGAGATCGGATTTCGTCAGTCCAACTTTGGATTCCTCATACCCCTTGGGGCGGCGGTGGGACTGGTGCTCGGCTGGATGGAGTACAACGTGATCCATCCAGAGAGGATCACCCCTGACGAGACCCTGGAGAGCCTCTTCATCCTGACGCTGATAATGATAATCTTCGTCGGGTTCATCGAGGAGTTCATCTTCAGATCCGCGCTTCAAACCGTTCTCGAGGATAGGTGGGGCAGCTTCAGAGGGCTTGTTGGCGCAAGCGTCCTATTCGGCCTGATGCATAGCGGCTATCACGTAATGGCCGAGCTCTTCTTCGTTACTTTTGCCGGGATGGTATTCGGCTACTTCTTCCAGAGGACACGAAACCTCGCGGCCATATCCGTTGCCCACGGCGTAACCAACGTCTCCCTCTTCATGATAACCCCGATCAACCCAAGCCCAGTCCTGCCAGTAATATACGTCGTCCTTGTCGCTTCGATCCTCACCATAGGCTGGAAGCTCTCGGGAGCGCCCTCGACCTGGCTATCCGCAAGCCAGGATCGATGAGGTCGCAATAACGATCGAGAGCGCCCAAACCGCAAGTATATTATCCAGAGACCTGGCCTCCAGCTAATATGGCTTTGAACGTCGGGCGTTTCATCGAAGAGGCGATCGCAGAGATCGGCCAGCAGGTCAAGGGCAAAGCGGTCGTGGGCCTCTCCGGGGGCGTCGACAGCTCGGTCTGCGCCGTGCTGGCCAATCGGGCACTGGGAGACCGCTTGGTGCCGGTCTATGTGGACAGCGGGCTCATGCGCCAGTTCGAGTCCGAGAGGATCGAGGAGATCTTCAGCCACCTGGGACTTGTTCGTGTCAACGCCGAAGACCGCTTCTTGAACGCCCTCCATGGGATTATCGATCCCGAGGAGAAGAGAAAGATCGTAGGGGAGACCTTCATCCGCGTATTCGAGGAGGAGGCCAGGAAGGTGGGCGCGGAGTACCTCATTCAGGGGACGATATATCCTGACCGAATCGAGTCGGAGGGAGGCATCAAGTCCCACCACAATGTGGGCGGGCTCCCCCTCGATATGGAGTTCGCGGGCATTATCGAGCCGCTTCGCGACCTCTACAAGGACGAGGTTAGGGAAGTGGCGAGGGCACTCGATCTGCCCATGGAGATAAGCGAGCGAATGCCCTACCCAGGCCCGGGCCTTGCGGTGCGGATAGTTGGAGAGATCAACAAGGAGAAGCTCGCCGTTGTCAGAGCGGCAAACGCCATAGTGGAGCACGAGCTCGAAGAGCATAATCCCTGGCAGGCCTTCGCAGCTGTGCTCAGCATGGGAACGGGCGTTAAGGGCGACAACCGCGTCTACGGCTGGGTGGTCGCCGTGCGGGCGGTATCATCCCGCGATGCCATGACGGCCGACATGCTGGAGCTTCCGTGGAGCACGCTGCGGCGAATCTCCTCCAGGATCACAGGGGAGATCCCAAACGTCTCAAGGGTGGTATACGACCTCACGCCTAAGCCGCCCGGGACGATCGAGTTCGAATAAAGACCGAGAAAAAAGAAATTCATGCTCCAGCTCCTCCTGGTCATGAAGATAGATCGGCATTTTCGACCAAATGAAAGAGGGCTCAGAGAGGGCTCAGAGGGTGCCCTTCGTGCTCGGGATGCCGCCCTCATCCCTCGCGACAGCCTCCCGGAGCGCAAGGCCGAGCGCCTTGAAGATGCTCTCTGCCTGATGGTGGTCGTTTCCCCCATCGAAGCGGAGGTTGAGCGTCATCCGGGCCCGATCGACGAGGCCCTCCAGCAGCTCTTCTATCTGACCGGTCTCGAGGTCCGCAATCCGGTCCCCGCCAAAGGCGCCTTTCATGACGAGGTAAGGCCTCCCGCTGAAGTCAAGCGCAACATCGGCGAGCGCTTCGTCCATGGGAACTTCCGCATGGCCGTATCTTCGAATGCCGGAGCGGTCTTTCAAGCAGTTATCGAGCGCAAGGCCGAGCGCCCGCCCGACATCCCCTGCCCAAAATAGGCATCTTCCCTCAAGGCGAAGCTCTATGTCAAGGCGGCCGGTCTTCGCCATCGAGTTGAGCATGTGATCTAGAAAGGCCGATCCGCTAGACAGATCCGCCTTTCCCGTCCCGTCGAGGTCGAGATCCACGCTCACCTTGAATCCCTCGCCTTCGATCCTTCCGCTTCCTCGTCTCATGTAAGACCTCCAGCCTTCAGGGACGCTCGAGCGCCAGAAGCGCATCTTTGAAATCGAGCTTTCCCGTGTAGATGGCGGTTCCAACGACCGCCCCCGCGGCTCCTGCGTCCCGCAGCGCGAGGATGTCTTCTATCGTTGTGACGCCTCCCGCTGCAATGACGGGGATATCGAGGGAGTCGACCAGCTCCCTTGTCGGGACGGGATCGATTCCGCGAAGCTGGCCCTCGGTGTCGATGTTCGTAAAGAGGATCGATCCTGCCCCCCTCTCCTGGAAGAGGCGGCCAAGGCCTACCGCCCGCTCCTCCAGCGTCCTCTGCCATCCCTCGGTTGTGACAAGGCCTTTTCTCACGTCGAGGGCAACCATTATCCTCTCGCGTCCGTACTCGGCCGATAGGGACTCGACAAGCGCCGGATCCTCGAGGGCAGCTGTTCCGAGGATTAACCTGTCCACCCCAAGGCCAAGGAGCGACTCGACGTCCCTTCGGGTGCGAATCCCGCCACCCACCTGGACGAAGAGGTCGAGGCTCTCGACGATCCTCTCGAGAATGGAGGCGTTCTCGCGCACGCCCTGGATTGCGCCGTCAAGGTCGATGATATGGAGCACGCGGGCGCCGGCATCGACCCACCGCCTCGCCTGGGCCAGGGGATCATCGAGGGAGACCACCTCGGAGCCAGGCACGCCCTGGACGAGCTGGACGCAGCGGCCGCCGCGAAGGTCGACTGCGGGGAAGAGATCGAAGGTCATGAGGGGCATAGCCGCAGGCGGGGGGATAACTGTTTCGATGGGAGAAGGCGGTTAATTAGTTTCAATTGCATTTAATATTTTTTATACATTCTTTTAGTAATATATTGCGCGCCAATTTTTTGAGAAAATCTCTATTGCTATCATCTTTCCCGGCAAGATCGCAAAGGCATAACCAGGCAAGATGCCGTTCTTCATCGGTATTCTCGCCTCGGAACTCCGCAATGCAGAGGCTGCATAGGGAGTAATATGCAGAGAGGGCCAAGTATCGATGTTTTTCATCATCGTTCTCTTGTTGTCCCAATAAGCGGTAAATCTGGGCTAGCCCAATACAGTCAGGTCTGAGACGTAATGCTTTTTTGCATAGCGATCTTGCGTTCCCTAGCAATTCATTCCTTTTTTGATTTTGAGCATTTAAACCGAGTTCATTGCAGACCCAGGCCTCGGCATAATAGGGCTGCCAGCGCAGGGGATACAGGTCTCGGCAACGGCAGAATTCCGACCTAGCAAACTCGAAATGCGTATTTCCGCATTGAATAATGATGTGCGCCATATCCAGGCAGACCAAACCCAAGTTATAATGAGCCCAGGGGTAGTCATGGTCTTGCTTGATGGCTTCTTCGAAGCTTTTTTTTGCGTTAATCGATAATGTTATCCGATTTTCCTGAGAGTGCAAGCTCTCCCGGTATTTCCTTAGCCCTTCGTGAAAGTGCCAAGTGGCCTTCCAGGGAACGATCTTTTCTCTGTCGAATGTAAGGTCGTTGAATATGCGGCAGGCAAGCTCGGTCACCATATCATCTCTCGTCCTTACCTCATCGTTTCGCTTACCTATGGGATCAAGAAGCGGCGTCTGGTCTTCTACCCTCCAGCTCAGCGTTCGCCCTCCGCCAGACATCCTGGCCGTCAAAATTTCGCGCTTCTTTTTAAGATTGTTATTGCCATTATACTCATCAACAACGTGCAGGCTTCCATATATCGTGGGCCGATTGGAAAGGCGGTTGATGAGGGAGTTGATCAGCTTTCCGGGGATGGCAAAACCACCAAGCGAGATTTTAGAGTCGTCTGCGAAGACACTGGAGGCCATATCCCCTTCATCGACCTTGATGGCCGATCCAATTGCATTCCCAGCCATCGATGCGATCGGCCGGGCCTCGTCCATCTGATGATAGAGGCGGTTTAAGCGGTTCAGCCTCCCAACCAACAGAGAGGCGAGGCCAGGGGCGATCTGACCCTTATTCTCCCCATATTCCATTGGCTCATAGGAGAATTCCACTACCGATAGGCTTCTTCCAACATGACTGAGCCAGAGCAGAGCCTGCAGCAGTATCCATAGGAA
>CAZWDT010000032.1:21073-33464 GCA_964632755.1 uncultured Methanotrichaceae archaeon | reverse complement strand
CGCGATTGAGAGACCTCTCTTTCGACATGTTTGACGCCATTTCACAGCTATTCACAGCTGTCGCCAAACTCCCATTCGATAGCAATCGGTTCATTGTGAATACTATTCCGACTACTATATTGACTCTAATTCAAAAATAAGGTCATTCTAGATGTTTTTAAGGCCTGAATACAGCTAAACACTCCAAGAAAACTTTATATACCTTAATAACAGGGCAGTATCTGTCAGAACTGGATTCACATCTTGTCTGATCACACTGAGGAATTGTACGTCGAGAGGGGATGGACATCCATCGGTGTTGCAGGGATAACGTTTAGGGTAAGGCGATCGTCCTTGCGAGGGAATCGGATTCGTCAATGCGTAGCTTGGGCTATGCAGGCGTCACCGTGAAGTGAAGAAGGGATGTAGCAAAGGGGAGTAGCATGAAGGGGCCAGGCATCTCAGCCTGGAATCGATCCGATACACGCGTTATCCAATAGAAGGGGATGGCATAAGGGAGAGGGCAGAGTCAATCGAGAGGCTGCCTGTAGAAGGGAACGGGCGAATCGTGATGCCCTCTTTCGACGAAGGGAGTACTGAAAGGGAGAATCATCCGGCCGGCATGGGAAACCGGCCTGAATTAGCCCATGGAAGGGATGGCCGATACAGGCGAGAGCGATGGAGAGCTCAGACCGTGGCTTCAGCCCTGGCGGCCATCGAGCCATATATCGATATTCGAGAGAGGGATGACAGGAATGAGAGGAGCAATCAGGATCTTTTCCATTCCCTTGGACCTAGAGAGGGGAGCAAAGCTCAATCGAGCTGCTCGAGGTTCGAGGAGGGGGGAACAGTGCCTATCCCTGGCCATGATGGCTTTGGCCGGGATCCAGCAGGCATGAGGTATCCTCAGAGGCGGTCATGAAGATCCGCATAGAGATATTTGAGGATAGTGGGGGCAAGTCCACCTTTGAGTTTGAGGGTGCGGAGCAGACGGCCATCAGGGAGAAGGTCATAAACTTCCTCAACGCCTCAAACGTTTTCTCCGAGCCGGAGGCTGTCCAGGCGCCACCGATTCGCGCCTGGGATATGGGCGGAACCCTGATGGAGCGGCTATCCCTCTTCATACGCTACGAGTTCCAGGAGACCTGGTTCAACTCCCAGTCACTGAGGGAGCACTACGAGACCCTCGTCGACGATATCAAGATCAGCACGGTATCGACCTACCTCTCCAGGATGCATCGGGACGGAATACTGGAGAGGAAAGGCAACAGGAACAATCGACAGTACAGGCTATCGTCCAAAGTCGAAAACGGCATCTTTGAGGCGGTCCATCCAACAGCAGGGATGAGGGCGGAGATCAAGTCCGCTCATCGCTGAGCTGCTGACTGACAGAATTATCTACGTGGCAGTATCATCTACGACCTGGGGGTGGGCCTCTTCAAAGGCTCTCTCCTCTTGGCCCATCCTCCAAAGGTCGCCTCCATAGAGATAGGAAGCATCGTTGATCCTCTTATCCATCTGCCTTCCCGCCCGACCTTCGCCATTATATCGAGCCTGACCCCCCATTATTTTAGGCACATAGAACCGGAGCATAGCGATCTACTATGTCAAATTAGACATATGTGCTATTAGCGATAACCAGCATCAATCGCCTCATTTGGCCCAAACATGTGCTTAATCAATTGGGAACTTGGGATCGAGAACACTTCTTCAGCATGGCTGCCAGATCATCGATCCTCACAGGCTTGCTCAGGTAGTCGTCCATGCCGGCTTCCATGCACTTCTCTCGAACCTCCTGGGCGGAGTAAGCGGTCATTGCTACGATCCTGGGGATTCCTTTCCTGCCGTTTCTAGCTCTTATCCGACGGGTTGCCTCGATGCCGTCCATCTCAGGCATCTGCAGATCCATTAGGATCAGGTCGAACTCCTCCATCTCGACCATCTCCAGTACTTCTGCGCCATTGGATGCCAGAGCTGGCTTATATCCAAGCTTGGTCAGGATCTTTACGAGCACCTTCTGGTTTACGACATTATCCTCGGCAAGCAGGATGCGCAAGGGATATTTCAGGCCCAGTTCTGTATCTATTGAACTGCTGGGCCTCACTTCTCTATCTATGCTTTCTCCTTTCAGGCGGAGGAGTGACTGGAATAGTAGCATGGGCTTCACTGGCTTGCTCAAGACCCCCGAGATCCCTTCGGTCGTCCCCGCATAACCCAGTGATGTCAGTATCAACACCGGCAAACGACCCAGTCCCGGAAGCCTATGGATCCTCATGGCAAGCTCAGTTCCATCCATCTCCGGCATGCACAGGTCAAGAATCGCCATATCAAATCGCTCTTTGCGACCGATTATCCTGAGGGCATCCCCTCCCGACGTGGCCTCGATTGGGATCATTCCCCAGGAGAGCACCTGGCGATCGAGGATCTTCAGATTTGTCAGGTTATCATCTACGATCAGCACCCTCAATCCCCTCAGTTTGGTAGGCACCATCCCTGCATCACGGCCTACATCTGCTGCATCAACCGATCGGATTGTGAAATGAAAGGTGCTTCCCTCTCCAACCCGGCTTTCAGCCCAAATTCGGCCGCCCATCATCTCCACCAGGCTCTTGCATATGGCAAGTCCAAGCCCAGTTCCACTATATCGCTTGGTCATGGAGGAGTCGAGCTGACTGAAGCTCTGGAAGAGCTGGCCGATCTGATCCGGATCTATGCCCATGCCGGTATCCTTCACCTGGAAGTGCAGCTCATGATGACCTTCTTCGATGGCCTTCGACGCGACGGTCAAGACCACATCTCCATGGTCGGTGAACTTGATGGAGTTGCTGAGCAGGTTCAACAGTATCTGGCGCAACCTCGATGGATCGCCCACCACGGTTTTCACGCAGGAATCGTCGATATCGTATATCAGCTCCAGGCCCTTCTCCGCCGCGGAGATGTAGACGAAATCGAGGGCCTCCTCCACCACCTGGCGGAGATTGAATGGCTGCTTATCGAGGGTCATCTTCCCGGCGTCGATCTTCGAGAAGTCGAGTATATCGTTGATTATGGCAAGCAATGCAGAGCCGCTCTTCTTCATGGTATCGACATAGTCCCTCTGCTCAAATCCCAATGGACTGTTCAACAAGAGCTCCGACATGCCTATTATTGCGTTGAGAGGTGTGCGTATCTCATGGCTCATGTTTGCCAGAAACTCGGATTTGGCGCGGGCAGCCTTCTCCGCCGTCTCCTTGGCCTGGATGAGTGCCTCTTGAGCGCGCTTCATATCCGTTATATCCTCGCCAATCGACTGGTACTCTACGATTGCACCAGAATCGTCGAATATCGCTCGGTCCGTCCACCTATACCAGCGGATATCCCCTCCTGTAAGGATCTCTCGGTGTTCATATGAGGTTACGGGGTTGGATGAGGATAGCGATGTATATTCATCCCTGACGTTCTCCCTATCCTCTTTGGGGATGAGCGGCAAAAACGAGCTGCCGATCAGCTCTTCCCGGCTCCGGCCGAAGCTCATGCAGTACTCGTCGTTGACATAGGTTAACGTTCCATCCGACTTGAAGCGACAGAGCAGGTTGGGCATGTCCTCGACGATTGCCCGGTACTTTTCCTCGGCCTTCTCCAATGCCTCTTTGGCCCTCTTCTCCTCGGTGATATCAAGGAAGGAGGCCATCATGAGAATGGGCTCCTCGGCATCGCTGAAAACCGCGTTTGCGGATAGCTTGGCGTCGAAGTAGGAGCCATCCCTTCTAACTCCCGTCAACTCGCCATGATATGCCCCTTTTTCCAGCACCTCTTGCAGGATCTCCTGGGCACCCCTACTATAGCTCCAGAATTCCGTGCAATGCCTCTTTAGAACCTCGCCCTCCTTATCATATCCCCAGAGCTTGAGGAAGGAGTCGTTCACATAAGTCAAGTAACCATCCAGGTCTGCCATGGCAATGGCGTTTATCGAGGCAGAGATCGCCCGATCTTTAAGGCGCAGATCCTCCTCGAGCATCTTTCGATCGGATATATCACGAATGGACTCTATTGCTCCGGCTATCTCCCCTTGAGAATCGTAAAGGATGGACGCCCTTCCGAGCAAGAAGATCTGGCCCAATTTAAGGTCGCGCATATAAGCCTCGCCCATGAGAGTTCCGTCCTCCAGCCACGTGATATGCTCGTATCTCCTCTCCACCTCGTCGCGCGGCCTTAAAACGAGGTCGATCAGTATGGGCCTCCTCTTTCCGTAGAAGGGAATGGTATATTCGTAGTTGCCCTTTCCGATCATATCCTTTGACTTGACTCCAGTCAGCTTCTCGATGGATTTGTTCCAGGCGATAACCTTCCCTTCGCGGTCGATTACGAATGTCGCATCCGGAAGGAAGTCGATGATCTTGGCGAGGCGGTTTTGGAACTCCTGCAGCGCCTCCTCTGCCAATTTTCGCTTGGTGATGTCCTCGACGAATCCCAGGAACCTCGTCTCGGAGAGCTTTGTGGCGGTCACCGACCACCATCGCTTCTCCTGGTTCTTCGTCATAAACGGCACTTCGCCGGAGGAATAGCCTTCCGTCTGCACCTTTCGAAAGTGGCTGTGCCCCTCTTCCAGAGAGTCGGGAGAGATCATGTCCGAGATGCTGAGCTGGAGCAGCTCTGAGACCTCGTATCCGGTTATCCTCGATGCCATGGCATTGACTTCAATGTATCTTCCTCTCTCGTCGGAAATGAAGACGCCAAACGGCGAGTTGTCGATGTAGCTCCTGTAACGCTCCTCGCTATCCTTGAGATCGCTAAGAAGCCTATCGCGCTCCAAAAGAGCCCGTGCGAGCATGATGTTTCCATGGCTCAAAGAAGAAATCAGGTTCGCGAACTTGCTATAAAAATTCATGACTGCGTCGACCTTCTCGCGGCTCCATCGAGGAACCCGGTCGAGCGCTGCGATATATTCGCGCTCATCGAAGCCGTACCGACGCGCCTGATCTCGAAATAGATCGTAATCAATGGTCTCGTCATCGAAGAAGAACTGCCCAAGGAAGATATTGCCGATGTGTCTTTCGCCAACGACGATGGGCGAGGCCATATCCCACATATTGTTCTTGCAGCGGTACTGTCTGTAGGTGCCTGGAGGCACGCCTTTCGAGAGCTTTGTGTCGCTTTCAAGGCAGTTTTTCAGCGTTTCAGGGCAAACCCTGTGGAACTGAGTGCAGATATCCATCCACCCGGTGGAAACAAGGGCATTCCCGTTTAGATCGAGTATACCAACGCCGATCCCTGTGAGCCTGTAGAAATCATCCATGAGGGATTGGATGGCTTCGGGATCGATCACGTCGGATAGCGAAAGCTCGCCGATCTCCCCTTTCGGCTCGAGGATTGCGTCAAGCCTTCTCCTGACGCCCTTCGCGCTCTCCTGAAGCGCTTCTTCCGCCCTCCTTCGTTCGGTAATATCGATGAATACCGCCGAGAACTTCCCCTTTACCGGAGAGCCAACATTTATTGCCAGGTGCTTATTCGATGGCTCGAAGTAGGTCTCAAACGAGGCGGATTTCCCCATCTCCGCCACCTTGCTATATATATCGAGATACGGCGCTTTGCCTAGCCCATAGAGCTCTGATGCAAGGGCGCCGGCTGCCTGGCTTCGAGGGATCCCCAGGATCCGTTCATAGGCTGGATTGACGTCAAGGATTCGATAGTCAACAGCCTGCCCGTTCTCATAGATTACCTCGTCGATGCAACAACCAGCTGCCATGTGCTCGAAGATCGCCCTGAACATCGCATCGCTCTCCCGCAGAGCCTCCTCGAATCTTCGGCGCTCGGCAAGCTCTTGTGGAAGCTTGCCTGAGAGCGTTGCATCCTGCTCAGCCAGTTTCTCAATCTCCTGCCGCTGCAATAATGCATTGGCCATCTTGACCTTAATCATCGCCCGGATCTCTGCCTCGAGCTCTAGATGATCAACCGGCATTGCGCAAAACGCATCGGCGCCGGCTTCCAGCGCTTTGACCCGGCTTTCACGGCCTGTCTTCGGGGTGGTTAGAAAGACGACAGGGATGTGCCCCAGGAGGTCGTCGTCCTTCAGCCTTCGGCATGCCTCGAACCCATCGATGGCAGCTATGGAGATATCGATGAGGATTACGTCCGGATCCTCATTGAGCGCCATCTGTATGCCATCCTGGCCGCTTTTAGCAGTCGAGACCATCGCATCGGGAAATGCATACAGGAGATCTGCCCTCAAGGCCAGAAGGATCTCCTCGCTCTCGCCTATGGCAAGTATCTTCATAGCTATTCTGTCCATTCAGAGCCTCCTCCTAAATGGCTCTTTCAGGCATTCTACGACCGATGAGTCGGATCTTGCCTGCATCTGACGTGGGGCAGGCCTTCGCGCCTTGGGCGTCTGCCCTTCGCGGCGGGGCGAGACCATAAATCCAATTGCCGCAAGCAGCATCGAAACGCTGATGTATCTCATCTGAATCAATTGATCGAGATTGTCCTGCTTAAGAGTTTAAAGCTCTTCGGGAGTGGACACTTCTTACCGTCTCGATCCATTCAAGGGCAGTCGTCGGCTTGCAGCCAGGTGGACCCAATTATCCTTGCCGGAGAGGATTTCAGTTATACAGCCGTATCAGGATATATATTTTTTATCACTATATACATTTTTATAATGCCATATATTTTCTTCGCTGCGTGTAAGTCATCGCAGATCAACTGGTGCAGAGGACGAGCGAAAGGGCGGCGGGCTTTGCCTACTGGCGTTGGACGAGACGGATGGATCGCTAGCAGGCTAGCGTTATCGTGGATTATCTACTCTCGAATCGATTCACTGCGCGAAGCTGGAACCTTGATAATCCCATTATTTATATAGAGTGAAGCTCCAAATACTCAGGAGAACATGTTGGCCATTCACGCCGTATGGGATTGGAAACGCCTCCATATCTGGGCGGAATCGTCGGTACTCCCCCTGACCGTCTCGCCTCCGCGGGGAAGGCCTGCCAAGAATCCAAAGCCAAGGCCGCACCCCTTCTCCGTTCCTGGGGAGATGTTGAATGATGAGATCGAGACGGCCTTCGAGAGTGCCCCATCAAGCATCGAGACGATCACCTGCCTTCTGCCATCGACGAAGAGGGGGCCGCTTCCCTCTCCATGGCTCATCAGGGAGGATTGCCCAATCGAGAAGCCCTCGCGCCTCTCCCCGTGGTCGATCAATTCCGCGACGTTCGACCCCTACTCGGCCCTCGATCTCTTGATAGATCTCCCAGCTCATCCGCCGCATGGAATCGCCTTTGCCGCATCCCTTCGGTTCTGGATCGAGGCTGCAAGGCTCGCGCTTGAGATCATCGCAAAAGAGCAGTTTGCGCCGACCATTCGAGATGGAAAGGCGGTCTGGGTGCCTGTGATCGACGGTGGCGACCGCGCGCGCATCGAGATGCTAGAGGAAGCGCTTCCGCCAAGCGCCCGATCCATCTTTGAAGCGAGCGAGCCCGGCGAAGACGCGACGCCCGAGCGGCTGGTCGAGAGCTTTATCGACCGGACGGTAGCTGCATTCGTCTTTGAATCGCTCAAGGCATCACAGACGCGCCTGGAGCCGCCCAGAAGGGGCCGCCCTCCGAGAAGGGCTCCTCTGCCGCGCCAGTTCCTCCAGGCAATCGCCGATGACTGCCTGTCCCTCGAGGCGTCTTCACGGGAGATGACCGACTTCTCGACGAAGATGCGGGCATGGCATTCCATGCTCGAGCCAGCCCCCTCAGATGCGCTCCTTCGCACATCGTTTCGGCTCGAGGCGCCAACTAATGCGGACGATGAGCTCTGGCAGCTTAGAATCTTCCTCCAGGCGAAGGACGACAGAAGCCTCCTCGTCCCGGCGGAGGAGGTATGGAGGGCCAGAAGCTCGACGATAACCCTCCTCCAGCGAAGCATGGCAAACCCTCAAGAGCAGCTCCTCGCTGACCTTGGCAGGGCATCGAGGATCTATCCTTGGATCGATAGATGCCTCCAGTCCGCATGCCCGGACGCCCTCGATCTTTCGACGGAGGAGGCCTACGCATTCCTTCGAGAGGCAGCGCCCCTTCTAGAGCAGAACGGTTTTGGGGTCCTCCTTCCCGCTTGGTGGGAGAAGCCGAGTGTCGGAATCGGAATGAAGCTCAAGCTCAAGACGCCTTCGTCCAACAGCGGAGGGTCCCTGAGCCAGGGCCTATTCGGCACAAGCTCGATCGTGAATTACGATTGGGAGATGGCGTTAGGCGATATGACGCTCTCGGAGGAGGAGTTCAGGGAGCTCATCGACCTCAAGGTCCCCCTCGTCCAGGTTCGGGGAGAGTGGGTGGAGCTTAGATCCGAGGACGTCGAGTCCGCGATAAAGTCCTTCGAGGAGAGGAGGATGGGGGGAACGATCACAATGGGTGAAGCGCTCCGGCTTGCGCTTGGCGCAGGCGATATGCTCTCCTCCCCACTTCATGTGGCAAAGGTCGAGGCCGAGGGCAAGATCAAGGAGATGTTGGCCGTCCTCTCAGAAGGGGGGGAGATGGCAACAGTCGAAGCTCCGCCCTCGTTCAAAGGGCAACTTCGCCCCTACCAAGAGAAGGGCCTCTCCTGGCTCGCATACCTCCAGGGCTTCGGCCTTGGCGCATGTCTTGCAGATGACATGGGTCTAGGAAAGACCATAGAGCTCCTCGCCTTCCTCCTCCACGAGAAGGAGGGATCTCCATCGACCGGCCCCACGCTCCTCATCTGCCCCATGTCGGTTGTTGGAAACTGGGAGCGCGAGATCGAACGCTTTTCCCCCTCCATCGAGGTGCTCGTCCATCACGGATCCCAGAGGCTCTC
Source organism: uncultured Methanotrichaceae archaeon (assembly GCA_964632755.1). GTDB lineage: Archaea > Halobacteriota > Methanosarcinia > Methanotrichales > Methanotrichaceae > JAFGMR01. The sequence continues at coordinate 24,692 of CAZWDT010000032.1, read as the reverse complement.
AGAGGAGGAGTTCGCAGATGCGGCGAAGGGGCGGGATCTCGTGATCACGACCTATGCGACCGCCCAAAGGGACGAGGCGACGCTCGCTACCGTCGACTGGGAGCATGTGGTCCTGGATGAAGCGCAGAACATAAAGAATCCAAGCGCCAAGCAGACCCAGGCGATAAAGAAGCTAAAGGCAGGAAAGAGGATCGCCCTCACGGGAACTCCGGTTGAAAACCGCCTCTCTGAGCTCTGGTCTATCATGGACTTCTTGAATCCAGGCTTCCTCGGCTCTGCGAAGGGCTTTCGTGAGAAGTTCGCTCTCCCGATAGAAAAGTACAGGAATACGGAGCAGGCAGCGGCTCTACGCCGCATGACCCAGCCTTTCATCCTTCGACGCCTGAAGACCGATCCCGATATCATCAGCGATCTGCCGGAGAAGGTCGAGGCGAAGGTCTACTGCAACCTCACGCCCGAACAGGCATCGCTTTACGGCGCTGTCGTAGAGGAGATGCTTCGAGAGATCGAATCGTCCGCGGGAATCGAGCGGAAGGGAAAGGTCCTCGCAACGCTCACAAGGCTGAAGCAGATCTGCAACCATCCGGCGCTCTTCATACAGGATGGAAGCGTTCTTGGGAATCGTTCAGGAAAGCTCGCCCGCCTGGAGGAGATGCTAGAGGAGGTGCTCGCAGCAGGCGAGAAGGCCCTGATCTTCACGCAGTATGCGGGGATGGGGACGATGCTGAGACACCATCTCCAGGAGAAGCTCGGCTGCGAGGCGCTCTTCCTCCACGGAGGAACGCCCAAGAAGGAGCGAGATCGGATGATCGAGCGGTTCCAGTCGGACGGCCCGCCCCTCTTCATCCTCTCCCTCAAGGCAGGCGGCCTTGGCCTCAACCTGACGGCTGCGAGCTACGTCTTCCACTTTGATCGGTGGTGGAACCCAGCAGTCGAGAACCAGGCGACGGACAGGGCATTTCGCATAGGCCAGAAGAAGAACGTCTTCGTGAACAAGTTCGTCTGCATGGGAACCCTCGAGGAGAGGATAGACAAGATGATCGAAGAGAAGAAGGTGCTCGCCGAGTCGATCGTGGGAACTGGCGAGGGCTGGCTGACCGAGCTCTCGACAGACGAGCTAAGAGAGGTCATCGCTCTCTCCCGCGATGCCCTGATGAGGTGATCGAGGATGGGCAGCTACTGGGGATACTATCAACCGGCAAGGCCAAAGCAGGTGAAGGACGGGATAAAGGCGAAGAGCAAGCGCGGCGCAATCGGCCAGCAGTGGTGGTCGAAGCGCTGGGTTGCCGTCCTCGAGTCGTTCGATATGGGGGCAAGGCTCACAAGGGGCCGCTCTTATGCGAGAAAGGGGCAGGTGATCGCAATCGAGGTCGAGAAGGGGGTCGTTAGATCACAGGTTCAAGGGGTAATGTCGATGCCCTACGAGATCGTAATCGAGCTCGACTTGATCTCGGACGAGGAATGGGAGCGGGCAATCGAAGCCATGGCATCGAAGGCCATATTCGCGGCAAAGCTCCTCTCAGGCGAGATGCCAAACGAGATCGAGGAGGCCTTCTTTGAAGCAGGGGTCTCCCTCTTTCCCGATGGATCCGATCTTTCTACCGGCTGCTCCTGCCCTGACTGGGCAAACCCCTGCAAGCATATCGCAGCAGTCTATTACCTTCTCGCAGAGAAGTTCGACGAGGATCCCTTCCTCATCTTCAAGCTGCGCGGAAGGACGAAGGAGGAGATAGTCGCAGCTCTCCGGAGGATCCGGGCGGCGAAGGCTGAGCCGTCGCCCGAGGGTGCCGCCGCCCCGGCGAAGGCGCTAAAGCCCCTTGAAGAGTGCCTCGACTCCTTCTGGGAGCTTGGGGCCGGGATCGATGGCGTCGCCCCATCCCCTGCGGCGCCTGCTGTCGCAAGGGCTGTCCTGAAGAGGCTAGGGGACTCACCATTCACGATCGACGGGGCGAACCTCGCTTCATTCCTTGCCAAGGCCTACGATGTCGCAAGCCGCGCCGCTCTTCGAAAGGCGGCGGAGAATGGCGCGGGCGAGATGGGGGAGGAATCCGGATCGATGCCACAAGCGGAGGAAGGGAGCCAGCCGGTGGAGGCGGGGTAGGGCGGCAGAGCAGCTATTTATGAGGGAAGATCACTCCCTTTCGTAAGTGCGGCTGCGGGCAGGCGGCGTTGCCGGATTACGGAGGGAGATTACGTCTCGGGAGATCGCAAAGAGGGCAAACTGGCCAAAGGGAGAAAAACGGGCGCAGCCTGCCGGGATTCTGGAGCGGATGCGGCTTGCAGAGGGCTTTCTCATCTCCCTTGCAAAGACCATGCTCGCAGCTTTACTCCTGATATGCCTATTCTCGCTTGTCTCTTGGATCTGGTTCGACGAAGGGGGGATCATCATCCTCCCATTCGAGACCGGGGATGAGGGATACAGCGGCCAGGCGCTCGCAGACCTCCTCACCCACGATCTCTTGAGGATCAAGCAGATTCATGAGGCCGAGAAAGACCTACCACATCCTCTTCCCATAGGCAACTACTCGGTCCCTGAGATCACCCCTCAAGGATTCTCCATCGATTACAGCATCTCCAATGTGGGAATGCTGGGCCAGGGTCCGGTCTCTTTATCCCTGGGCCAGCTCCTTCTAACTTTGAAGAGGCTTGCGCCCTGGAGCAGGCCATCTCCCACGCTATCATGCAGCCTTCAGCGCTACGGCTCTCGTGTCCTTGCCGTCGCTCTCTTCGATGACGGCCGGGGGATCGAGGCCTGGGAGGCGATCTACGAAGGCAATTTCTCCGGCGGGACTCCCCAGCTCATACAGGACCTGGCCTTCAAGGTTTATCATGGCCTCTGCATGAGGGAGAGCCGCCTCGACGTCCGACAAACCGAGGTCAAGCTTGCAAGGGACTGGAGGGCCTTTTTGAGCATCACCCAGGCGATGGAGGCCAGGCAGGCATATCTGGCAGCGGGTGATCTCGATCAGCTGAATCTCTCCCGCGAAAAGGCCCGCGAGGCAAAGGCTCTGGAGCCTGGGTACATGGGCTCGTCCGAGGTGCTTTCGGACTTGGGCTATGAGTATGTGGTACTGGGGTGGTATGATGAGGCAATGATTATCTTCGAGGAGATCGCCGAGGACAAGCCTGCCTCCAGCGCCTTCGGTCGTGGGTTGATCTATTCTTCGAGAGGAAACGACAGCGCGGCCCTTGCCGCTTACGATGAGGCCATACGCATCAACCCGGGCTATGCCTTGGCCTGGAACAACAAAGGCGTTACCCTTTCTGATCTGGGCCGGAAGGATGAGGCCATTGTAGCATACGACCAAGCCCTCAAGATCAACCCGGGCTATGCCTTGGCCTGGTTCAACAAGGGCGTTGCCCTTTCTGATCTGGGCCGGAAGGATGAGGCCATTGTAGCATACGACCAAGCCCTCAAGATCAACCCGGGCTATGCCTTGGCCTGGTTCAACAAGGGCGTTGCCCTTTCTGATCTGGGCCGGAAGGATGAGGCCATTGTAGCATACGACCAAGCCCTCAAGATCGACCCTGGCTTTGCCTTGGCCTGGAACAACAAGGGCGTTACCCTTTCTGATCTGGGCCGGAAGGATGAGGCCATTGTAGCATACGACCGAGCCCT
>CAZWDT010000032.1:2112-20973 GCA_964632755.1 uncultured Methanotrichaceae archaeon | reverse complement strand
CCCTCAAGATCAACCCGGGCTATGCCTTGGCCTGGTTCAACAAGGGCGTTGCCCTCTCCGCTCTGGGCCGGAAGGATGAGGCCCTCGCCGCCTACGAGAGGGCGCTCGACCTTAGCCCCCATGATCCCAATACCCTCGGAAACTACGCAGGCCTGCTGCTGGCCCTCGGGAATGAAAGCGGCTTTGCGCCCCTGGAGGAGGCCCTCCAGCTCTCCGAGAACGAGACCGCCTACAGGCCGCTTCGGCTTGAGTGCTTCTTCTACCTCTACGCCCACTCCCCCGACCCAGGCCAAAGGGACGAGGCCCTCTCGGAAATCAAGGCCCTCATGGAGGAGGGCGTCAGATCTCCCGGCTGGGACCTCACCGCAAACGTGAAGGCCGCCCGCGACCACCCCGACCCCGCCCTCCTGGAGGCTCTTGCCCGCGTCATCTCCGGCGAGGGCGAGCTCTCGGAGCTCGAGGCGATCCCGGCCTGGAGGGCTGCGGGGGCTTGAGCGGAGGGGGGCATCTTATGGGACTGAGCTGATAGGCGGGGCGAACATGCTCAATACGTTGAGGTGAATTGCCCCCTTGGCTAATCTTCAGCGGAACCGCAATGCCTCCTGATGGTAATCTCTTTTGATAAGTATCTCAAGACTCCTCACGATATTGAACAGGTACTATCTCCCTTTATTTCAACCACGAATGAACGCTAATGAACACTAATATTTTCATGAAATTTGAGGGAATTTGCGGCCAATATTAGCGTTTTATTACGCTATTGTCGAATTTAAGCGTGTAGATATTCACATAAAGTCTAAGCTAAAGATTGACACCCCTCAAGCAATTGAGCAGTTAGGTCGGGGCAAATCCCTTCATATCAATCTCGAGGAATGAGAGCTTCTTCCCTTTTGGGGCCAACTCCATCAGGATCTTGTAATGCTCCTCCAGCCCAATCTTCAGGTTGGCTATGGCCTCTTCCTCGGTGAGGCCCTGATCGGCTACATTGGTCAAGAGGTCGAGAGCCACATAGAACTTGCCCTCTTTATGTACCTGGATGGGGATCTTCATGCCGCTGCCTCTCACAATGCTTGCGATATAAGCCCCCCTTGTCGATGCGGGGCCTCGGGGCGACGGCCGGCAGCTCCACGACGCCGACGGCTGGCAATGCCAGGGCGCATGGCGGCCGGTGGCCATGCATCCAGCCGCGTGGCCTCGCCGTAGGCCTGGATCTGCCCAGGTCATAGAGAGCAACGCCTGACTTCGATCGTGTCGCAATCGATAGCGCGTGTTACGAGCGCTATTCGAATCCCGGCCAGCTTCCATCGGGATTCACTATTTGTATCTGCGAGGGCCCATAAAGGATTATCTCTGGGGAACCTTCGTAATTCTTAATTGATCCTCTAACTCTAACGAGTTTGTAGAGGTAGTAATCCTCCGGGTTCGGGGGGAATTCGGGGCGATCGTCACCCCAGATAATGCAGGTTAAGTAATCCTCGTATGGATCGTGAAAATTGAGGAATGTAGGCTGGCCATTAGATCCCGCTGCGTAGTGGGTGAGGACAATGGTCCCTTGGACAATTACGAATTGGTTGACGTAATCATCCGCTTCATCCCAGGAGATTACCGGAGGATTGCTCGTTGGCAGGGTGTTATTTATCGACTCAAGAGGTGAGGCAGATGCCGAAGCGGAGAACCCGAGAAGCATCAAGATTGAGAGGAATACGAATCGGTTCATTGCTTTTCTAAGCTCATATAGCCATGAATACTTTTCGGTGGTAATTCTAAATTTGTTGTCAAGGTTTGATCGATATTGACCTTCCCATGGGGAAGATCGCAACTCCTCAATTATGTGAAGGCAACCAATCGTCCATTTGGACTTATTGCCAACTTCGTCACGAATAAGCTTCAATAAAGTCCCAATAAATGGCCAGATGTGCCGCAATTACACGAGAATTAAAGGATAATATTAGCGTTCATTCGCGTTCATTCGCGGTTGAAATAAATAGAGATGGAAGATCGTGGGCCAGGCCGCCGGCAGAAGTCGATCAGGCATGGCCACATCTCGACGCTGCACACCCGACGGACGTTGCTGCCATTTGACGCCTGCAAGGCGGTTGTAAGCGCTTCCCTCTCGCCAGATCCCTTCCCTGATCCTCAACAGGAGGGGAGATCTAGGAGGTAAAGCGCATCACATCCGCGAGTTCTAGGAGCCGATGAATCCTGGAAAGCCGAGGCCTTGATCCCGTGGCCCTGCGTGAAGCCCACCTCGGCTTCATCGCCGGCTTCGCCAACTGTGATCTCTCGATAGATCTTTCGGATATGCTGCTATGATTTTGCATCCAACCTGGTGCACAGCCCAGTCAGGATGATTGAGGAGGGCGTTCTCCCCTCGCCGCCTCTCGCCGCTGAGCTCGTCCAGATTCCTTGAATGCTTCATCTGCTTCATCATCCCTTTGAGGTTCCCGAACAATATGCTTTGTATTTCAATGCCTTGCCGACAAGCTCGGGATCCAGCCTCATGGCCTCGTCATAGGCCTCGATCGCAGCCGTGCAGTTGTCCATGTTATAGAAAGCAATGCCCTTGTTTAACCAGGCTGAGGCTGCAAGCTCAGGATCGAGCCTGATGACCTCATCGAATGCCTGAATCGCTCCCGTGTAATTCTCCAGGCTAAAGAGCGCACTGCCTTTGTTATACAATTCCGGAGAGGCATTCTCAGGATCCAGCCTGATGGCTTCATCGTATGCCCAGATAGCGTCGGAATAGTTTCCCAGGTCGCTTAGAGCATTGCCTTTGTTATACCATGGTACAGCATCCTCTTGATCCAGCCTGATGGCTTCGTCGTAGGCAACAACAGCATCGGAGTAATTGCCCATGTCGCTGAGGGCATTTCCTATGTTATTCCAGGCCGAGGCGGCAAGCTCAGGATCCAGCCTGATGACCTCATCGAAGGCTTGAATCGCTTCGGAGTAATTGCCCAGGTTCCCGAGAGCAACTCCCTTGTTGAACCAGGCTGCTCCAAACTCAGAATCCAGCCTGATGGTCTCATTGAAGGCCTGAACCGCTGCGGTGTAGTTGCCCAGCTCATTGAGGGCTAGGCCCCTAAAATAGTATGCCTCGGCACACTCGGGACTCACCCGAATGGCCTCGTTGAAGGCCCAAACCGCGAAGTCGTATTTAGCTGAGTTATAATTCTCAATCCCCTTGGCAATCCAGGTATCTGCAGCATCGCAGTCGGTCTCTTCTGCAGCTTGAGTTCCTGCTGCTATCACCATTAAAAGAATTGCTAATCCTGCCTTTATATACATCCTCATCCCACCTCGTGACCGAACTCCCCTGACCGAAGTCATAGGCATCAGCAGCCTTTCAACCTGCAGCGAAGATCAGATAGAATATCATCTACGGGAAAGGAGATATAAGTATGGCATGGCGCGAAAGTGATGGAATGGCCTCTTGAGGGTATACAAACAGTCAAGCAATAATATTTAAATCAATCCTCTAGCCAAGAGCCGAACACAGCCATCCCTCATCGTACATATATAATAAAATGCCGAATGTTGCTGAGAGCATCTCCATCCGTCTCGCATCCATTCGCCATATCGCACGCTCCTTCCCTCCACAGCACCCCCTGCGTGGCCAAGCCGAGAGATCCCTCCCTTGGGAAAACCTATATCTGCAGGTTTCCCCATGGCTAGGAGGTGGTTTCATTGTCCCCCAAGCCAATCCTAGTAACCTGCGGCCTGCCTTATGCGAACGGGCCCTGCCACATCGGCCATCTCCGCACCTACGTCCCAGCCGACATATTCGTGAGGTCTCTTAGAAAGATGGGCGAGGACGTCCTCTTCGTCTGCGGCTCAGACGCCCACGGGACGCCCATTGTCGTAAACGCCGAGTCGCAGGGGATCGCCCCCCCCGAGCTCGTCGCCCGCTATCACGATCACTTCGATAACGTCTTTCGCGGGATGGGGATAGAGTTCAACCACTTCGGATCGACCGATGGGGAGGTCAACCACCACCGAACCCAGGAGATCGTAAAGGCCCTCATGGAAGGAGGCAACGTCTACCCCAAAGTTATAGAGCTCGCCTACTGCCCCCACTGCGAGCGCTTCCTTCCCGACCGCTACGTTGAGGGGATCTGCCCGTACTGCGGCGTTCCCGCCCGGGGCGACGAATGCGACCAGGGCTGCGGAAGGCACCTGGAGCCAGGCGAGATCAAGGAGGCCGTCTGCAAGGTCTGCGGAGGAAAGGCCGAGTACAGAGAGCAGACCCACTACTTCTTCAGCCTCTCGAAGTTCCGAGACTTCCTGCTCGAGTACCTGGAGACGCTCGGGGGATCCGCAAGCGCCAGGAACTACGCTGCAGAGTGGGTCCGCCAGGAGCTGAAGGACTGGTGCATAACCCGCAACATGAGCTGGGGCGTCAAATTCCCAGGCAAAGAGGGCCTCGTCGTATACGTCTGGGTGGATGCGCCGATAGGCTACATCGCGTTTACCGAGGAGTGGTGCAATGCACACGGCGCCCGCTGGGAGGACTACTGGAAGGGAGACTCAACGATCATCCACTTCATCGGGGGGGACATCGTCTACCACCACTGCATCTTCTGGCCCGCCATGCTCAAGGGCGCGGGCTACTCACTCCCAAAGGCTGTCGTTGCAAGCGGCATGCTCAAGATCGACGACAAGAAGTTCTCGAAGAGCAGGGGCTACGTGGTCTGGGTCGAGGACGACTACCTGGAAAAGGGGCTCGACCCCGACCTCCTTCGATACTACCTCGCATCCTACACCTCCCACACCAAGGAGGTGAACTTCGCATGGCGGATCTTTGCGGAGAAGGTGAACTCGGAGCTCGTGGGTGCACTTGGAAACTTCCTCAACCGGGCATTTACATTCACAGTTAAGAACTTCCATGGCAAGGTGCCCGATGGCGAGATCGACCCCGAGGTCATCGCCCGGATAGAGCAGGCAGTGATCGAGGCCGAGGCGAATCTCCGGGAGTACGAGTTCAAGAAGGCGGCAGACGGCATAATGTCCCTTGCCGACTACGGAAACACCTACTTCCAGGGCCACGAGCCATGGAAGCTCATCAAGTCCGACCTCGATGCGGCAGGCTCTGCAGTTCGCTCCAGCCTCCAGGTGGCAAAGGCCCTGATCATCCTCATGCAGCCCTTCATGCCGGGCGTGATGGAGAAGGCCTGGGGACAGCTCGGGCTCGATGGGACGGCGACCGCTGCCCGCTACTCAGAGGCAACAGTTCCCTTGGAGCCTGGCCACACCATGGGGCGGCCAAAGATCCTCTTTAAAAGGATGGAGGAAGAGACCGTAGCGGAGCTGGAAGCGATATTCCAGAGACGGATAAGCGAAGCAGGATCAAGAGAAGGCAAGCGTAAAGAGGAGAAGATGGAGACAATCCCCTACAAGGATTTCATGGCGATCGATCTCAGGGTGGGAGAGATCGCTGCGGCTGAGGGCATCAAGGGATCGGAGAAGCTGCTCAAGCTGTCGGTCGATATAGGCGAAGGTAAAAGGCAGATCGTGGCAGGCATCGCCAAGGGCTACAGCCCAGCGGATCTAGTGGGAACCCAGGTGATCGTTGTCGCAAACCTGGAGCCGGCAAAGCTCTTCGGCGTCGAGTCCCAGGGAATGCTGCTTGCAGCCGACGTGGACGGGAAAGCTCTCCTTCTCCATCCGGAGAAGAGGGTGGAGCCGGGGACGAGGGTTCGCTAGGAGGTATTTATGATGATAGTAGTAGATAATCTATCGAAGACCTATCGAATTCGTGACATCGAGGTTCCTGCCCTGAAGGGGATCGGATTTCGGGTAGAGTCCGGCGAGATACTTGGCTTCGTTGGCAGAAGCGGTGGGGGGAAGAGCACCCTTCTGAAGATCTTGCGGGGCATCGAGGACTTCAACTCGGGGAGCATCGTCATGGGCGATCTTGCGATCGCCCCTGATTCAGATCCGGCGATCAAGGTCGAGCAGCGCCGCATCACAGCCATCCATCTGCAGAGGGACTTTGGCCTCTGGACCGAGTCAGCCCTGAAGAACGTGGTCCGTCGCGTCAACTCCCGGGTCACAGGCTACGAGGTGCTGCCAGTTGAGGAGGACGCCACTTACGAAGAGATGTACGATGAGGCGATGGGCTACCTCCGCGTCGTGGGGCTTGCAAACAAGGCCAACCACCTCGCAACCCTCCTCAGCGGCGGGGAGAAGCAGAGGCTGCTCATCGCAAGGCAGCTCGCAAAGAAGCCTCAGATCCTGCTCCTCGACGAGCCGGCCACGATGGCCTGTCCTACTACAAAACAAGAGGTAATGGACACCATCCTCAAGGTCAACAGGGAGCTTGAGCTGACAATTCTCGTGGTCTCCCACCTGCCAGAGGTCCATCGCTATCTCGCAGATCGGTTGATATGGCTGGATCGAGGGATGATCAAAGCGGAGGGCGATACAGATGAGGTGCTCGAGTCCTTCCTATCTTGCATGGGCCCATGCGACCCCCTTCCCGAGAGGCCGGATCCGCCGAAGCCTGAGATCGTTGTTGAGGGCCTCTCCAAGAGGAACTATCTGGTTGGAACGGGGGAGGTCCTGCGCATCAAGGATCTAACGTTTTCCATAAACGAGGGGGAGATCACGTCATTGATCGGATCGAGCGGCGGGGGCAAGACCACGCTACTCAAGATCATGCAAGGGCTCAAACCACCAGACGAGGGGACCGTCCTCTATAGACACGGGGACGACTGGGTGGATATAACCTCCTACAGCAAGCTGAGAAAGGAGGTCAGGAGGAGGATCGGCATCATGTACCAGGAGTTCGCCCTCATGCCCGGGGAGACGATTCTGGAGCAGATCGGCTACCAGCTCGGGGTGAAGGGACCTGAGGTTCTCGAGCACGCCCGGAAGGTTTCAGGGGAGATGGGAATCAGCGACCGTGTGCTCGACATGCTCTACACCGTGGCCGATATGCAGAAGGAGGAGGCAGAAGCGGTGCTGAATAAGCTGGGATTATCGAGGGAGGCAATATCGGAGCTATTCCCCCGCTTTCCAGCAAGCATTGCCAGGGAGTACGCCCAGCCGATCATGGAGCTGATGGACCTCGATTCTACCGTCCTCGACAAGCTGCCAGAGCAGCTAAGCGGCGGAGAGAAGGTTCGCTCAACGCTCGCCATGCTGCTTGCAGCCAATCCCAGCATACTGATCCTCGACGAGCCGTTTGGCGATATCGATCCAATAACCCTTCGAGAGGTCTCAAACGCCATAAAGCGAGTGAACGCAAAGGGATGCACCATTCTCCTCGTCAGCCATCATGTGGACTTCGTAAGGGAGATCTCGCATAGGGCCATCCTGATGGAGAAGGGAGCGATCATCATGGACGGGTCGCCGGACGAGGTCTGTCAGACATTCCTCTCCCGATGCGATTGCCCCTACCTTTATGGTGCAAGGGGTGCCAAGAGACCCGCCCCGGTCGAGGGGTAGCCCATGGTCGATCTTTTGGGGAAGGCTAAGGCATCCCAGGATCATACCAGGATATATCTAAGACGAGCATAGAACCTCTGAAATAAGGTGTTGGACCATGGATGATGAGATCTCGGAGATCTTCGGGCAGCTTGCTGAGCAGATATCCAGGGAGGAATTCGACTCCAGGCTGGAGGAGAAGGTCTCCTTGATGGGCGGCCTCTGCGACCGAAAGACCGCAGCAATGCTCGTAGCCCGCGAGCTCGGCGCAAGCGATGTGACTGTGAAGATCGGCAGGATCAAGCCGGAGACCGGATCCGTCGCCTTCGTCGGCCGCGTGATCACAATATCGCCCATACATGAGTTCAAGCGCGCGGACGGATCGCTGGGACGGGTTGCAAACCTCACTATGGCTGACGAGACGGGCACGATTCGCGTCACCCTCTGGGACGAGTCGACCGATCTGATCAAGTCAGGCGACCTAGCCGTGGACCTGGTGCTGAAGGTAAGAGGCTTCACCAAGGAGGGCTTTGCCGGATGCGAGGTGAACCTCGGTCGAAATGGCGGCCTGGAGGAGGTGGACCTCGACATCAAGCCGAGGATCGAGCCCTATAAGATCTCGGAGATCGAGCGTGACATGGGCGAGGTCAACCTGGTCGCTCAAGTGCTAGACCCAGGCGAGCCTCGCGAGTTCACAAGGAAGGACGGATCCCCCGGAGTGGTGAGGTCGGTCCTCCTGGGAGACGAGACGGGAAAAATCCGCCTCACCCTTTGGAACGAGCAGGCCAAGATGGAGATAAAAGAGGGCGAGTCCCTTGAGGTGATCAATGCCACCACTAGGGAGAGATACGGTCAGGTTGAGGTGCAGACCGGCGGCTACTCGATCACTAGAAAGAGCAATGCCGTCTTGAGCTACAAGGAGCACATCACCTCGATCGCGGACCTCGAGATTGGTTGCATCTGCAGCATCTCGGGCTTCGTTTCCGGCCTGGGCGAGGTCAGGGAGTTTCCACGAGACGATGGCCGCATGGGCAGGGTTGCGAACATCTACGTATCCGACGAGACCGGGAGGGTGCGCGTAAGCCTCTGGGATGACCATGCCGGTCTGGTCGAAGGGCTGGACCTGGGCCATCGTGCCGATCTCTTCGATTGCCAGGTAAAAAGCGGCTGGAACGAGGAGATGGAGGTGAGCTGCGGCTGGAGGAGCCAGGTCACTTTCGCCCCGCACGAGCAATGAAGATAAAGGCCAAGACGGATGTAAAGAGGAGGAAGAGCGAGATGTCCAAGATGCTTCTGGAGGATCTGCAGGGGGTAGGCCCCGCCACTGCAGAGAAGCTTAGGGAGGCCGGATACAGCACCGTTGAGGCCATAGCTGTGGCCTCGCCAGGCGAACTCGTGGGTGCGGCCGAGGTGGGAGAGACAACCGCGGCGAAGATCATCGCCTCGGCCAGGGAAGCTGCCGACATCGGCGGCTTCGAGACAGGCGATCTGGTCCTGGAGAGGCGAAAGCTCGTCGGAAAGATCACCACGGGGAGCAAGAGCTTCGACGACCTCCTTGGCGGAGGCGGCATGGAGACCCAGTGCATTGTGGAGGTCTACGGGGAGTTCGGGTGCGGCAAGACCCAGGTTGCGCACCAGATGGCTGTAAACGTTCAGCTTCCAGTCGAGAGCGGCGGGCTCTCTGGCTCGGCCATCATAATCGATACCGAGAACACCTTCCGCCCGGAGAGGATCGGCCAGATGGTCCGCGGACTTCCCCTGCGGGAGGAGGGGGAATGGACGTCCGAGGAGTTCCTTAGAAACATCCACGTCGCCCGTGCCTACAACTCCAACCACCAGATCCTACTCGCCGATTCGGCCCTGGACCTGGCAGAAAGGCTTCGAGAGACGGATATGCCTGTCCGGCTGCTCGTTGTGGATTCGGTGACGGCGCACTTCCGCGCCGAGTACGTCGGGCGCGGAACGCTTGCGGACCGTCAGCAGAAGCTCAACAAGCACCTCCACGACCTGATGAGGTTCGGCGACCTGAACAACGCCCTGATCCTCGTTACGAACCAGGTTATGTCCAAGCCGGACACTTTCTTCGGCGACCCTACGAGGCCCGTCGGAGGCCACGTCCTGGGCCATACTGCGACGTTTCGGCTCTACCTGAGGAAGTCGAAGGGGGAGAAGAGAATCGCACGCCTCATCGACTCCCCATGCCTGCCCGATGGCGAGGCCGTCTTCTCCGTAACGATGGAGGGCCTGAGGGATTGAAGATCAAAGCGATTGCAGTCGATATCGACGGCACGCTCACGGACGACCTGAGAAAGCTGAGCCCGGCTGCCTTGCAGAGCCTTGGGCGGCTGCATGTCCCCTTGGTCATCGCAACGGGAAACACCCACTGCTTCACGAGGGCTGCGACTATCATGCTCGGCGCCTCTCACTCGATCGCCGAGAACGGCGGCGTGATCTCGATCGACGACCATATGGAGATTATCGCAGACCGGAGACCTTGCGACGAGGCGTATTCGCAATTGGCCCAGGAGTTCTCCGTGGAGCTCCTCGACGCGCGCTATCGTCTCACCGATCTCGTCTTGAGGAGGGGCTTCGACTTGAAGGCAGCATCCGCCTTCATCGAGAGGACGGGAATTCCAGTCGACCTCGTGGATACCGGCTTTGCAGTTCACATCAAGAACAAGGGCATAAGCAAAGGCGCGGCCCTTTTGCGTGTCGCTTCAAGGATGGGCCTCGATCCTCGCGCGTTTGCCGCGGTCGGCGACAGCTTGAGCGACATACCCATGATGGAGGAGGCAGGGTTCGTCGCAGCTGTTGCAAACGCTGTTCCCCAGGTCAAGGAGATCGCCGACTACGTCTCGCCGAGCCCCTACGGCGAGGGCTTCGCCGAGGTGGTGGAATATATGGCGAGCCGCGGTATGATCTAAGAAATGCCGCTGTCAAATGCGTAACCATGCACCATCGGGTCGTGTGTGAGAGTTACTTAAAATCGGTAGCGATCGACCCGACCTTGCGTGGATCGTTGAAAGAATTGCCAGCGGGCTATCGATTCTTGCGATTTTTTTTAGTTGCCCGCACCCATTGCCCGCCATCGACTTGCCGAGGCAATGATGGGAAAAAGTCCGGCAGTATAGAAGGAGATGGCCATGCCTTCGTCCCTTATCCCCGGCTTACCATCGTCCCTACGCCCGAGTCGGTGAAGAGCTCCAGGAGGATTGCGTGCGGCGTTCTTCCGTCGATGATATGAGCCTTTTCTACTCCTCCAACCACCGCTTCGACGCAGGCCTCGACCTTGGGGATCATCCCTCCCTTGATCACGCCGTCCTCGACCATTCGATAGAAGTCGGATGCGGGAAAGCGGGATATGACGGAAGTTGGATCCTCCGAGTCGAGCTTGACCCCCTCCACATCGGTTATCGAGACGAGCTTCTTTGCCATGAGGGCGATTGCTATTGCGCCTGCTGCCGTATCGGCGTTGACGTTGAAGCTGTTGCCCTCCTTATCGACTGCGATCGGCGAGACGACGGGGATGTAGCCCTTCCCTGCTGTGATCATGATGATCTCCGGATTGATCCTCTCGATCTCGCCGACGTACCCCAGGTCCACCGGATGGTCGTTCCCTTTGACCGTCACGGGCCCCTTCTTCTTCGCAATGATCAGCTGTCCGTCCGTTCCAGAGAGCCCTATCCCCTTTCCACCGTACTTGCCAATCAATGTTACGAGCTCGGCATTGATGTTTCCAACAAGGACCATCCGCGCAATCGCCATCGTCTCCCTATCGGTGACACGAAGCCCTGCCACGAACTCGGCCTTCTTGCCGAATCGCGCCATGGCCTCGGAGATCTCAGGACCGCCTCCATGTACGATCACCGGGTGGATGCCTATGAAGCGCAGCAAGACGACGTCCTCGACGAAGTCCTCGAGCACCTCCCGGTTGGACATGATGGAGCCGCCTATCTTGAAGATCATGATGGAGTCGTAGAACTCACGGATGTAGGGAAGTGCCTCGATGAGCACCTGTTCTCGCTTAATGGACAAAGGGATCTCTCCTTCTCATTCCATATCTGCAGAGGTCAATCAATTGACATGAGGACGTCGCCGGGGGAGACCGTGGAGCCCTCCTTGGCGTATATCTCCTTCACAACGCCGTCCTTGTTCGCGTATACGGCGTTCTCCATCTTCATTGCCTCGAGCACCGCCACCACATCGCCCTTGCTGACGGAATCCCCTTTCTTGACATTGTACTTGATCAGCACGCCTTGCATGGGCACGGTCACGCCATCGACGGGCGCCTTGGGCTGGGCTTCTACGATCGAGACCCCGGCAGGAGCCACCTTGACCAGATAGGCCTCGCCGTCGACCTCTACGTTGAAGGCCCTCGCCTCTCCAGCGGCCGATCCGCTGGCAGGCAGATCGGACTTCGGCTTCTCCACCATGACCTCCTCGATGGCCGCTCCCTTGAGGAACTTCAGCGCCACCTGAGGATAGAGGACATATGTCAGATAGTCCTCCTCCTTCTTGGCAAGGCCCAGAGCGTCAACCTCCCTTTTGGCAGCCTCGTACTCCGGCTCTATCAGGTCGCCGGGCCTAACGGTAATCGGCTCCTCGTCGCAGAGGATCTTCAGCCTCACCTTGGGATCTATCATCGCCGGAGGCCTTCCGTAGAGCCCCTTCACGTAGTCCCTGACCTCTTTTGGCACCATCTTGTACTTCTCGCCCGTGATCACATTGAGAACGGCCTGGGTTCCCACGATCTGGCTGGTCGGGGTGACGAGTGGGGGGTAGCCAAGGTCCTTCCTCACCTGGGGGATCTCCTCCAAGACCTCGTCATACCTGTCCATGGCTTTCTGCTCGATCAGCTGCGATACCAGGTTGGATAGCATGCCTCCAGGGACCTGGTATACCAGGACGTTAGTGTCCAACCTCGCTGAGATCGGGTTGAAGACCGGCGCGTAGATCTCCATGATCTTCTCGAAGTACCTCTTGATCTTGGTTAGGAGCTCGAGGTCGAGGCCTGTATCGTAGGGCGTCCCTTTGAGCGCCGCGACGATGCTCTCAGTAGGTGGCTGTGAGCTTCCCCAGGCGAGGGGAGAGATGGCAACGTCGAGGATGTCGGCCCCAGCCTCGCATGCGAAGAGATAGCTCATCGGGGCGATTCCCGCTGTGCAATGGGAGTGAAGACATATGGGCAGGCTGACCTCCTTCTTGATCGCGCTTACAAGCGCCTTTGCGTCGTGAGGGGAGATGAGGCCTGCCATATCCTTGATGCAGATTGAGTCGCAACCGAGCTCTGCGAGCCTCACTGTGAGGTCAGTGAACTGCTCAATTGTATGAACAGGGCTTGTGGTATAGCTCACGGCGCCCTGAACATGGGCTTCCATCCTCTTCGCCACCTTTATGGAGAGCTCCATATTCCTGATATCGTTGACCGCATCGAATATCCTGAAGATGTCGACGCCGTTCTCCGCCGCTTTTGCGACGAACTTCTCCACAACGTCATCAGCATAATGGCGGTATCCAACCAGGTTTTGGCCTCGAAGAAGCATCTGGATGGGTGTGTTTGGCATGGCAGCCTTGAGTGCCCGAAGGCGCTCCCAGGGGTCCTCGTTCAGATATCTGATACAGGAATCGAAGGTGGCCCCACCCCATGACTCGAGGGAGAAGAATCCTACCTGATCGAGAAGCTCCGCTATGGGCAACATATCCCTCGTCCTCATCCTCGTTGCCAGCAACGATTGGTGAGCGTCCCTCAATACCGTCTCAGTTAGCTTTACCCTGCCCATTTCCATCTCTCTCCATCTGATTACTCGTCCTCAGGCTCCAATGTTGCATCGCCGAGAGCGGGTCTCTCTGCCCTTCAGCGATAGTCCACCTTCGGCCAATCTATCCGCTCCATGCTCGGCAGCCTATGCCTTCGCTGCTGTGGCCAAATCCTCCACGAGGCCTCCCGTCGCCGCATGCGCCTGAACTCTCTCTGCGTTGGCGTTTGATCGCATCTCTTGGGTAGGTCCCTGCCGAGGCGATGGGATCGATCCTCCAGAAGAGTCCATGATAAGTTATTTAAAGATGGTGGAAAGGATTCACACCTGCAAAATACGCTGACCATCCTCTTTCTTGGCCATACTTTATCCAGCAATTTTTCCTGTAATATTGTGGGTAGAATTTCAAAACTGAGCCATAGTTTAATATTTTTTGAGTAAAAACTCCCAGATTAAATGATCTCAGACTATATTGGAAAAAACAAAGCTTAGAATTATCCATTCGTCTAAGACACAATGATTTTTTATTCATACAGTAGGTGGACAGTTTTAGCTGATTTGAACAGTAGTGAACACCGCAAGCGTCTATTAATATCCTGCGGAACTACTAGAGCATGTGATATGTGATGAAGCTTAGAGTAGTCAGTTCGAGAAATGAGATAGATGTTCTGGATAAGAACGAGAGGATGATCCATCTGGCCTTTCGCCCCTCCAATGTGGACTTCCTAAACCTCATCCAGAGCTGCCCAAGGTTGAGGGTTGTCCAGCTGCCCCGATCCTACCATAAGACCCTCTCCCATGCCATGCAGGTCTTCCTTGACATGCAGGGCATAAGGGTGCTGCAAGGGGATGTCTGGGGTCATCGAAAGGACTTGGATGCTTACTTCACCGTCAACGATAGGACCGTTAATGAGATTCGCACTATGGCCAAGGGAGGACTGCCCATAGAGGAGATGGCGGACCAGTTGAAGGAGAGGATCAGGCTTGGCTACGATCTGATAGAGTACATCGTACGGGTGGCCAGCTGAACGAACACTGGCACATCCCGCCCCCTTTCTGTTTGATCCTCTGCAGTGAGGGGATCATCTTTTCTACTTATCAATCGTCCGCCTTAATCCTCTTTCATCCATTCCTCAGGGCCGCGTCTCCCATCAAATCTCGCGGCCCCTCCCTGCATAAGGAAAGGACGGCCAAGGCCGAGAGGAGGGCCGCAATCGATCCGAAGATGAACGTTGCCTTCGATCCCCACGACTGCCAGAGCAGGCCGGCTGCGATCCCTGAGGCAATTGCAGAGATTCCAACGGCCCCATGATAGACTCCAAGCGAGCTGCATCGAGTGCTTGAACAACTTAGATCGGAGACAAACGCCCTCTCGGTCCCGTCCACAAGGGCGAAGACTAGGCCATAAAGCAGGAAGAGGATGACCAGCCCCTCGGTGGAGCTGACCAATGCAAAGCCCAGGCAGACCGCCGAGAAGAGGCCGTATCCGCAGGCGAGAACGCGGCGGCGGCCGATGCGGTCCGAGAGGATTCCGCTTGGCACGGACATTGCCGCATATACCGCATTGAATAGAATGTAGAGGAGGAGTGGGGCTCCGAGGGCCATCGCTCCCGAGTAGAGCTCGCCGGCCCTAAGGAGAAAGAACATGTAGCTGAAGTTGCCAAGCGCGAAGAGGGCTGCGATCAAAACGAATCTGCGAAGGTCTTGATTCAATCCATCGAGGCTCATCCGCATACCCGGGCTTCGCGCTGCAGCTACATCCTCTACCAAGAGTAGCGGGATGAAGGCAAGCAGCGCAAGGAGGGCGGCAATAACCAAGATCGTCCTGATCTCGATCCCTGCCTGCCATAGCAGGAATGCGAGTATTGACCCCCCAACCGCGCCTGTGCTATCGAGCGCCCGGAGCAATCCAAATCCCCGGCCTCTTAAATCGCTGCGGACCGAGTCTGCAACGATCCCGTCCCGTGGGGCGGAGCGGACCCCCTTCCCGCATCGCTCAAGGGTTTTCGCCAGGAAGACGTGCGTCCAGGCTTCGCTCAGGGGAAGCAGCATCTTTGCCAAGGTGGAGATTGCATATCCTGCGATCACGAGGGGCTTTCTCTTGCCCAATCTGTCAGCCCAGTAGCCGGAGTAGATCTTCAGCAGGCTTGGAATTCCCTCGGAAATGCCGCCGATGAGTCCAATTGCGAGGCCTCCCCCACCCAGCGATGATATGAAAAGTGGAAGGATCGGCTGTATGATCTCGCTGCTCATATCATTCAGCAGGCTGACTAGGCCGAGACGATGTATGTTCTTCTCCTCTCCAGCAGGGGTCATCAGCCTAGTCGTGGATCTTTGATGATATCAGCCTTGCCAAGGCCTCCCATCCTGGGCGGAGGATACCACCTTATCCGTCTCGACGGCAAAGATAAAATGCTTGTACATATCTGATCGACGATGGAGGAAGATGTCATGAGGATTCTCGTCAGCGATCCCTTGGCCGAAGATGGCGTAAAGAGGCTTCAAGAGGCGGCAGAGGTCGATGTGATCACCAATCTCTCCCCAGCGGAGCTCATCGAGAGGATTAAGGATTACGATGGCCTGGTGATACGCAGCGGGACGAAGGTGACCGCGGAGGTCATCGACGCCGCAAATAGGCTCAAGGTCATCGGTCGGGCAGGGGTGGGCGTCGATAACGTCGACGTAGACGCCGCGACCAAGAAGGGCATAATTGTCCTAAACGCCCCCGGAGGCAACACAATATCTGCGGCTGAGCATACCATAGCGATGATGCTCTCCATGGCCAGGAACATCCCCCAGGCCAACGCCTCGGTCCGCCGGGGCGAGTGGAACCGCAAGAAGTATACCGGCGTCGAGGTATTCAACAAGACGCTTGGAATAGTGGGCCTGGGTCGTATCGGCGCCGAGGTTGCCCAGAGGATGAAGTCCTTTGGCATGAGGATACTCGCATACGATCCCTTCATCACCGAGGACCGTGCTGCTGAGCTCGGGATCAAGCTCGCCTCGCTCGAGAAGATCTATCGGGAGAGCGACTTCATCACCGTTCACACACCCTTGACGCCGGAGACAAAGGACCTCATCTCAGGGCCAGAGTTCGATATGATGAAGCCAACGGTACGCCTCATCAACTGTGCCCGAGGCGGGATAATCAACGAGGAAGCCCTGGCCGAGGCTGTTGCCCAGGGCAAGGTGGCGGGGGCTGCAATCGACGTCTACACCAAGGAGCCACCCACCGAGAGCCCCCTCTTGGACCAGGATAGGATCGTTACAACCCCACACCTCGGCGCCTCGACCGCGGAGGCTCAGATCAACGTCGCTTTGGCCGTGGCCGACCAGATACTGGCAATAAGCCAGGGAGGAATGCCCACGAGCGCCGTGAACATGCCGGCTATATCTCCCGAGACCCTCGCGGTGATGGAGCCGTACATGTTGCTCGCCGAGAGGATGGGACGACTTATAGGCCAGCTGAGCGATGGCCGCTTCGGGAGCCTTGAGGTCGTCTATGGCGGAAGCCTCTCGAAGAAGGACGTCCATCCGGTGACCATCTCCGCGGTGAAGGGATTGATCAGGAGCGCAGGCGGAAACGCTAACTTCGTCAACGCTCTAAGCCTGCTAAGCGAGATGGGAACAAAGTTGATCGAGTCGAAGACCGATGCCGCAAACGGCTACAGCAACACAATTACATTGCGGCTGAAGAACAACGGGGAGGTCACGACGGTCCAGGGCACGGTCTACGGCAACAAGGAGAGGCGTATAGTCATGATGAACGAGAACATGGTCTCCATCCCAGCGGAGAAAGGGGACATGGTGATCGCGGTCATCCAGGACAGGCCAAAGATCATAGGGCCTTGCTGCGTCATCCTGGGCGAGGATCGAATCAATATCGGCGGGATGCACGTAGGGCAAAGCGCCGAAGGGCTCGTCCAGCTCATGGTGCTCAACGTGGACCAGCCAGTGCCCGAGGAGACGCTGAAGAAGCTGGCCGAGGTCCCCGGTGTCGTCAGCGCAAGGATGGTCAGGCTATAGGCCAGGAAGGGCATAAGCCCTTCCACCTTCCCTTTTTCAGGGAGCGGCCAACATGGCCTCCCTTGCCTTCTCGACCAGATCCTGGCGGATGGAAGCCTGTCGGTCTCCTCCGCATACCATGCCCCTTATCCCGATTATTTCCGGATCTAATCTCATGAGCAGATCCATGTGCTGGAATCCGATGTTTCCGGCGATTGCAACATCCAGCCCTTGATCCCTGCCAGCTCTGATAAAGGCCTCCAGCTCCTCCTCAGTCATGAACTCGAATGTGGACCTGCCGTCCTTCATCGCCGTGTCCACCATGATCACATCAGCCCCAGCATAGGCGGCGACCTCTGGGAGGATCGCCGGATCGATGGAGTCCACGCGTTCATGATCCGAGTAGGCTGCGGCAACTACTCTCTTCCTCGAATCGAAGTCCTTCACAGCCCGAACGATGTTTACCAGCATCTCCGATGCCTGGCTAGGGGTGTGGATCCCGAGAAGGCCGGCCTTGATATAGTCAGCCCCGGCATAGGCCGCCCCTAGCGCGGCGAGGCTTGCCGTTCCGGGTTTATATTGCAGATCGCCGATTGTCGCGCTCACAGGAACTGCGCCTCCAGCAAGCTCGACGACCTCTCTTATGGCCCAGGGAAAGTTGGCCCCGAGCGAGCCCTCACGAGGGTTCTTGACATCCAGTATATCCGTTCCGCCAGCCAAAGCCGCTTTGGCCTCTTCCAAGTTCATAGGGCTAACCAACAACCTCATATTCACCAAATCCTAGGAATAATGCACGTGCGCTGCATCTTCGTCCTCGATATATTTAACGGTGAGGTAGTCCATGCCCAGAGGGGCGAGCGGGAGAGGTACAGGCCCATCCATCTCAGCAGCAGGCTGGTATCAAGTTCCATCCCCTTGGCGATCCTCGAGTCGATCGCTCCCCGAGAGGTCTATGTTGCCGACCTGAACAGCCTGAGAGGGCTTGGAGAGAACCTCTCGCTAACGGTTGAGATCGCGTCCAAGTGGCCTACGATGGCCGATGCCGGCCTGAGCGATATGGACGGGATCCGCCGGCTGGACGGAGCAGTGCCGGTACTCGGGACGGAGACCGCCTCGCTCGATCTGATGGAGAGGGCCGCATCATCGATGCCGATTGTGGCAAGCGTCGATATGTTGGGAAGAAGCGTTCTCGCCCGCGATCCCGCTCTGAAGCTCCCGCCAGAGGAGCTGATCAGGCGCCTTAACGAGATCCCGCTTAGGGAGGTGATCCTGCTCGAGCTCGATCGGGTTGGCACGTCCAAAGGAATCGACCCCGATTTTCTCCGGAAGATGGCTCGCCTGAGCAGTCATCCGCTCCTCTTGGGCGGAGGCGTAAAGGATCCTCACGACCTGGCCCTGCTTGAGTCGCTGGGAATCGAGGGCGCCCTTGTTGCAACCGCGGTGCATAACCTCTCGATTCCGCTGGAGATGATCAGGGATTGAATTGCCGTGCTTTAAGGGCAGGGCTTCACTCAGATCGCGCATTCAGGTCAGGAGAGGGCTTCATGTATTTCAACCCCGAATGAACGCGAATGAACGCTAATGTGGTCATGAGCGCGATCATGTTAGGAGATAGGCTCATGTATTTCAACCCCGAATGAACGCGAATGAACGCTAATGTGGTCATGAGCGC